>JAFAME010000408.1 GCA_019233695.1 Methylobacteriaceae bacterium | reverse complement strand
GGTCGTGGCAATCGACACCGAATCGAAGACGGCATCGACCGCGACGCGCGAGGTCTCGACCCCGGCGAGCACCTCCTGCTCGCGCAACGGGATGCCAAGCTTCTCGTAGGTGCGCAAGAGCTCAGGATCGACCTCGTCAAGCGACTTCGGTCCGGGCGCCGACTTCGGCGCGGAGTAATAGTACAATTCCTGGTAGTCGATCTGCGGATAGTCGACGCGGGCCCAGCGCGGCTCCTGCATCGTAAGCCAGCGCCGGTAGGCGCCGAGCCGCCATTCGGTCAGCCATTCCGGTTCGCCCTTCTTTGCCGAAATGAAGCGGACGATGTCTTCGCTCAGACCCTTGGGCGCCTTGTCCGCAAGGATATCGGTGACAAAGCCGTACTTGTATTCGTTGACGTCGATCGACTTGACTTTTTCGACTGTCTCTCGGACGGCCGCCATTTCACTCTCCTGACCGAACGCGGTTGCAAGGACCGCTGGCTGGATTGGATATAAGATCTCAACTTTCCTGCCGAAAGCCGCTAAAGCCCTGCGTCGATCGGTACCAAAAACATGTTGCACATCGCGGCTTGCGAGCGGATGTCAAGCCGCGACATTCCTTCGCGCCCGCATCTTCGACACGACGGTCGCAAACGCCTCGGCAAAACCCGTGATGTCGCGTTCGGTCGATGACCAGCCAAGGCTGAGGCGGATTGCCCCTGCCGCCTGGTCCCGTGCGACGCCCATCGCGTCAAGCACGTGCGAGCGTGCCACCTTGCCTGACGAACATGCCGAGCCGGAGGACACGGCCACCCCCTCGAGATCGAGGCCGATGAGCAACGGTTCGGCTGCAAGTCCCGGCACCGCGAAGGCGATCGTGTTCGGCAAGCGGCCGGAATTCTCGCCGAAAACAACAGCATCGGGGGCGATCTTGCGAATGCATCCTTCGAGCGCGCCGCGAAGCGAGGTCAGCCGGGCGGCCTCCTCGGCGACACTGGCGACGGCGCGGCATGCCGCACCGAACCCCGCGATGGCCGCGACGTTTTCGGTGCCGGCGCGAGCGCCGTGCTCCTGGCCGCCGCCACGCACCAGCGGCTCCTTGATATGCATGCGATCCGAGCGGAGCACGAGCGCGCCCGCGCCCTTGGGGCCGCCAAATTTGTGCGCCGACAGAATCAGCGCGTCAGCTCCCAGCGCCTCAAGCTCGATGGGAATCTTGCCCGCGGCCTGCACGGCATCGCAGACAACGATCCCATCACGCGCATGGACACGTTGGGCAACCTCGGCGACGGGCTGTATGACGCCGGTCTCGTTGTTCGCCAACTGGAGCGCGAGCACCACGCGTCGGCCCTCACGGGATGCCAAGGTCTCATCGAGGGCAACCAGATCGAGCACTCCGTCGGTCCGGACTGGCAGGATGCTCACCCGGTCCGGCGGAAAACGATGTCCCTTCAGCACGCAGGCATGCTCTGCCGGCGCGATGAGGAGGCAATCGAAGGTGCGGCCAAAGGCCGTCATTTCGATGTGCGGGGTCAGGGCAAGATTGGCAGCCTCGGTGCCGCCGGACGTGAAGATGACGTTCTTCGCGTCGGCGCCGACCAGTTCCGCGACAAGATGTCTTGCGCGCTCGATCAGCGCTCGCGCGGCCCTTCCTTCGGCGTGAACCGAGGATGGATTGCCGCAAAGAGACAGGGCGGTCAGCATCGCCTCGCGGGCCTCGGGACGCAACGGTGCCGTTGCGTTGAAGTCGAGGTAGATGCGTTCCGATATCCTCGTCATCATCGCTTCTGTGTCATCCGCACGCGCCGCCGCGGCGTCGCCACGTCGCAACCGCACAAGAAGCTTGCGTTCAGCAGGGCGTCGTGTGTTAGAACGCCGCCTTCCCCGACGAGATGTTCTCATCGGAGGTCCGATCCAAAGCCCAGCTCTGTGCCTTAGAATAATTCTAACCAGCTAGAATTATTCTAAGTGGTATGTAGGGGCGATGTCCCCCTCAAGTCAAGGGATGGACCGACGTTTGGCGGCCGGTGCCGGGTGGTCGGCACTTGTGAGCACGGGTTGCGTCGGCTTGGCTGCACAGCGTGGGTGAAAGGCGCCGGATTGTTGGAGAGACGATGCCAGAAGTGATTTTTACCGGCCCGGCCGGGCGCCTCGAAGGACGGTTTCATCCGTCGAAGCAAAAGTCGGCTCCGATCGCCATCGTGCTCCATCCGCACCCGCAATTCGGCGGTACGATGAACAACCAGATCGTCTACAACCTCTACTATGCCTTCGCCGAGCGTGGGTTTTCGGTCCTTCGCTTCAACTTTCGCGGGGTCAACCGTTCGCAGGGGGCCTTCGACCATGGCCACGGGGAGCTTTCCGACGCGGCTGCGGCGCTCGACTGGGCACAGACGATCAGCCCGGAGGCCCGCTCGTGCTGGATCGCAGGTGTCTCGTTCGGGGCCTGGATCGGCATGCAGCTTCTCATGCGCCGGCCGGAAATCGAAGGGTTCATTTCGGTGGCGCCTCCCGCCAACCGCTTCGATTTCACCTTTCTCGCACCCTGTCCCTCTTCCGGGCTTTTCGTCCATGGCGATCAGGATCGCGTGGCTCCATTGAAGGAGGTGATGGGACTGATCGAGAAACTGAAGACGCAAAGAGGCATCGTCATCGAGCACGCCGTCATTCAGGGCGCCAACCATTTCTTCGAGAACTGCATCGACGAATTGATCCGCGAGGTCGGCATCTATCTCGACAAGCGGCTGGGCACCACCGGTGTGAGGGCGCTGCCGGCCCGCCGCGGCGAACGCTCGATCTGACCCGGGTTTTGCGGCGAAAGGGCCGGGGCCTTCCGGACACCAAACCGTCATTGAGCCTTCATCTGCGGTCTCTACCGTCTCTCGGCCAATCAATCACGGGAGACGGGAATGTTGAGGGGACGCATCATCGCGGGCATTTGTGCGCTGATCGCGCCGTGGGCGGCGCCGGCCTTCGCGGCCTCGGGCGTCGTGACCATCTACAGCGCCGACGGCCTGCACGACGGGAGCCCAAACTGGTATCAGAACCAGTTCGATGCTTTCACCAAGGCGACGGGGATCAAGGTCCAGTACATTGAAGGTGGCTCGGGTGGGGTCGTCGAGCGGGTCGCCAAGGAACAATCCAATCCGCAGGCCGATGTCCTGGTGACGCTGCCGCCCTTCATCCAGAAGGCGGCCGCAGACGGGTTGCTGCAGCCCTATACCCCGGCCGGTGCGGAGACGATCGACGCCGCGCAAAAGGATGCAGGCGGCCTCTATGTCGCCCTCGTCAACAACTACATGGACTTCATCTACAACGGCGCCGTCTTGAAGGATCAGCCCAAGTCGTTCGAAGACCTGCTCGACCCCAAGTTCAAGGGCAAGATCCAGTATTCGACGCCCGGCCAGGCGGGCGACGGCACCGCCGTCATGATCGAAGTGTTCCACGCCTTCGGCGGCAAGGACGCGGGCTTCGACTTCCTCAAGAAGCTGCAGGCCAACAACGTCGGCCCATCGGCTTCGACCGGCAAGCTCACTGCCCTCGTCAACAAGGGCGAGCTCTTCGTTGCCAACGGCGACCTGCAGATGAATGTCGATCAGACCAAGCAGAACCCTAACATCCGCATCTTCTGGCCGGCCGGCAAGGACGGTCCCTCGACCTTCGCGCTGCCGTACTATGTCGGGCTCGTCAAGGGCGCGCCCGACGCCGAGAACGGCAAGAAGCTGATCGACTTCCTGCTCAGCAAGGAAGCGCAGTCGACGGTGACCTCCGTCGCGCTCGGCCTGCCGGTGCGCAAGGACGTGACGCCGTCGGATGAGGCCGGCAAGCGGCTGGTCAAGATGCTGGACGGGGTCAATGTCTGGACCCCGGACTGGGCTCAGGTCCTGAAGGACCTGCAGGCCGACGTTGCCAAATGGCACGAGGTCACGGGGAGCTGATGACCTCCCTTGCGACGGACGGCGCGGCTGTTGGCGCGCCACCGGCAACCGCCGTCCGCGAGGCGCGGCACGACGGCATCCGTTTCGATGCCGTCTCCGTCGCCTATCGCGGCACCGTGGTCCTCGACGCGTTTTCGCTCGAAGTCCGGCGCGGCGAGATACTCGCGCTGATCGGCCCGTCAGGATCGGGCAAAACCACGGCGCTGCGCGCGGTCGCCGGCTTCGTGAGGCCGGTCAGGGGCCGCGTCTTCATCGGCAACACCGACGTGACCGACATGCCTCCCTATGCCCGCGGCCTCGGCATGGTGGTGCAGAACTATGCGCTCTTTCCGCACATGCGGGTCGAGGACAACGTCGCCTTCGGGTTGCGGGCACAGGGGGCAGCGCGCGAGCTCATTGCGGAGCGTGTGCGCGACTGCCTGCGCATGGTGGGAATGTCGGCCTACCTCGGCCGCTTCCCGCGGGAGCTTTCGGGCGGACAGCAGCAGCGCGTCGCCATTGCCCGGGCGCTCGCCGTGCAGCCTCGGGTGCTCCTCCTCGACGAGCCGCTCTCTGCGCTTGATGCGCAGATTCGCCGCTCGATGGTCGAAGAGCTGGCGCGGCTGCATCGCGAGCTTCCGTCTCTGACGGTTCTTTACGTCACCCATGACCAGAGCGAGGCGCTGACGCTTGCCGACCGGATCGCCGTGATGCGCGATGGGCGTCTGTGTTCGTTTGGCCCCTCGCAATCGCTCTACCGCCGCCCGCCCAATCGTTTCACGGCTGAGTTCCTCGGCCGAGCCAATCTCCTGCCCGTTCGGCTCGACCAGATGCAGGCGGCCAACGGCTACCTCCATGTGCGCTTCGGCGAGACGCTCCTGTCGGTTTCCGCGGCCCACACCCCGGACGCGGCGGGGGAGCGCGTCGTCTGCATCCGGCCGCACGACATCCGCCTGGGGGCGCCGGGCAGCTCCGGCAACCAGCTCTCCGGGATCGTGCAGGCGGTGCAATGGCAGGGCGACCATCACGCCATTACGCTCGATTGCCT
>JAFAME010000338.1 GCA_019233695.1 Methylobacteriaceae bacterium | reverse complement strand
AAAACGCAGAACAGGAAACTGGCGACCGCCGCATCGAATGAACCGGTTGGGAAATTCAGCGCGGTCACGTCCATCCGATGGAGACGGCCGCTCGCCGCCAGCGTGGGGCAGCGGCGGCGCGCCCGCTCCAGCATCGCCGGGCTGGTGTCGATCCCGGTGACGACCGCGGCCGCCGGATAGAACGCGCAATTACGGCCGGTCCCGATGCCGGCGTCGAGCAGCCGGCCCCCCAGCCCGCGAAAGAGCAACGGCCGCAAGGCCTGATAGCGCCACCGTTCGAACGGCAGGTCCAGCAAATCATAAAAAGGAGCGATTCGCTGATAGCGCCGCACGTTGGTTGTCAGTGGCCTCTCCGTTGCCCTGCCTCAGAGGAAATCACACTGGGCGCGTGGACGAAGTCTCCTGCATGCCGGAAGGCTACGCCGAGCAAGGAAGTTTGCCCATCGCACTCTTTGGACCATGGAAGCATTTCTGCCTCAATTGACGCGTGGGCACCGAAGCCCGGCCGTGCGGACCGTTCAGGAGGGAAGTCGCGTCTCCTGCGGCGGAATTCAAACTGAGACACGATCCCACTAAAATACCGCTTGCGTATGAGAACAAAACGTGTACGTTGAATTACAGCCTCCCGTTGCAGACCATCTCCGCCCGTGTAAGAAGGACAAGCCGTCATGAACCAGGTCAATCTCCGCCTCGTGGAAGGAACGTCCGTGGACAAGACCAAGGCGCTCGACGCCGCGTTGGCGCAGATCGAAAGGGCCTTCGGCAAGGGCTCGATCATGCGGCTTGGCAAGAACGAGAAGGCGGTCGAGATCGAGACGATCTCGACGGGCTCGCTCGGCCTTGACATCGCGCTTGGCGTCGGCGGCCTGACGCGCGGCCGGGTCATCGAAATCTACGGCCCGGAATCCTCCGGCAAGACGACGCTTGCCCTCCACACGATCGCCGAATCGCAAAAGAAGGGCGGGGTCTGCGCCTTTGTCGATGCCGAGCACGCGCTCGACCCGGTCTATGCCCGCAAGCTCGGCGTCAATCTCGAAGACCTCCTGATCTCGCAGCCCGACACGGGCGAGCAGGCCCTCGAAATCACCGACACCCTGGTGCGCTCCGGCGCCATCGACGTGCTCGTCATCGATTCGGTAGCGGCACTGACGCCCCGCGCCGAGATCGAAGGCGAAATGGGCGAGGTGCAGCCCGGCCTCCAGGCGCGCCTGATGAGCCAGGCCCTGCGCAAGCTCACCGCCTCGATCTCGCGCTCCAACACGACCGTCATTTTCATCAACCAGATCCGCATGAAGATCGGGGTGATGTACGGCAGCCCGGAAACCACGACCGGGGGCCACGCGCTGAAGTTCTACGCCTCCGTCCGCCTCGACATCCGCCGCATCGGCGCCATCAAGGACCGCGAAGAGGTGATCGGCAACCAGACGCGGGTGAAGGTCGTCAAGAACAAGGTCGCGCCGCCCTTCAAGCAGGTCGAGTTCGACATCATGTACGGCGAGGGCGTCTCGAAGACCGGCGAGCTCATCGACCTCGGCGTCAAGGCCGGCATCATCGAAAAGTCGGGCGCCTGGTTTTCCTGCGACAGCCAGAGGATCGGCCAGGGACGCGAGAATGCCAAGGCTTTCCTGCGCGCCAATCCCGACATTGCCGACAAGATCGAGCGGGCGATCCGCGAGAACGCCGGCCTTATTGCCGAGCGCATCCTCGACAATGCCGACCCGTCCGAGGGCGACGACGCCGCCGAGGTCTGACGGCGAGATCCCTCTCCCCGCCTGCGGGGAGAGGGTCAGGGTGAGGGGCCAGGCGAGCGGGCACGGATGCTGCGTCACGCATAAATGACGGACATTGGGGCCAATCGCCTGGCCCCTCACCCCTGCCCTCTCCCCGCCTCGCAGGGAGAGGGGGTGCGCGTGCGACGTGATTTCCCCGTGGATAAGCCGACGCGCCGCCCGCCGCCGGCGGGGCTGGGTCTTATGGTCGCCAAATGGCAGCAGACGACCCTGGCGCCAATTCGTTCAGCGGCAGTTCGGTCCTGCCCGATCTCGTGACGTTCGCCGCAGACCGGCGCTTTGCCACGGTGCTGGCCGACCCGCCGTGGCGCTTTGCCAACCGCACCGGAAAGATGGCGCCCGAGCACCGGCGGCTTGCCCGCTACACGACGATGACGGTCGAGGAGATCGGTGCTCTTCCGGTCGCTGCGATCGCGGCGCCGACCGCCCATCTCTACTTGTGGGTTCCCAATGCCCTGCTCCCCGATGGACTTGCCGTGATGAGCGCCTGGGGCTTTGCCTACAAGGCCAACCTCGTCTGGCACAAGGTGAGGAGGGACGGCGGTTCGGACGGCCGCGGCGTCGGCTTCTACTTTCGCAACGTGACCGAGTTGCTGCTCTTCGGCGTCAGGGGCAAAAACGCCCGGACGCTCGCGCCCGGCCGACGGCTGGTCAATTACTTCGCCACCCGCAAGCGCGAGCACAGCCGCAAGCCCGACGAGCAATACCGCATCATCGAGGCCTGCTCGCCGGGACCCCACCTCGAAATCTTCGCCCGCGGCACGCGCCAGGGCTGGGCGGTATGGGGAAACCAGGCGGTGGCAGACTATCGACCGACGTGGAAGACCTACCCGGCGCACATCGCGACAGAGCGCGATCCGAGCCTTCCGCGCGGGTTGTTCGACGCCTGAACGCGACCGGCCTCGGACAGTTCCCTCGACAGGCCGATGAGGCATGGCTAAGACTGGCCGGCACGAGAGCCAACGAGTTCCCGAGATGAGTGGCGTCAACGAGATCCGATCGAGTTTTCTTGAGTTCTTCGCCAAGCACGGCCACGAGATCGTGCCGTCGAGCCCGCTCGTGCCGAGGAACGACCCGACGTTGATGTTCACCAACGCCGGCATGGTGCAGTTCAAGAACGTCTTCACCGGCATCGAGAAGCGCCCGTACTCGCGCGCCACGACGTCGCAGAAGTGCGTGCGCGCCGGCGGCAAGCACAATGATCTCGACAATGTCGGCTATACCGCCCGCCATCACACGTTTTTCGAGATGCTGGGCAATTTCTCCTTCGGCGACTACTTCAAGCCGCTGGCGATCGAGCTTGCCTGGACCTTGATCACGCGGGAGTTCGGGCTGCCCAAAGACCGGCTGATGGTCACGGTCTTCCATACCGACGACGAAGCCTTCGACCTGTGGCGCAAGGTGGCGGGCCTGCCGGAGGAAAAGATCGTCCGCATCGCAAGCTCTGACAATTTCTGGGCCATGGGCGATACCGGGCCGTGCGGCCCATGCTCCGAGATCTTTTACGATCACGGCGCGCACATTCCCGGCGGCCCGCCCGGCTCGCCCGATGCCGACGGCGATCGCTTCATCGAAATCTGGAATCTCGTGTTCATGCAGTTCGAGGCGCTGCCCGGCGGCGAACGCGTCGCCCTGCCGCGGCCCTCGATCGACACCGGCATGGGCCTCGAGCGCATCTCGGCCGTGCTGCAGGGCACGCACGACAACTACGAGACCGACATGATGCGGGCGCTCATCCGCGCCAGCGCCGACGCCTCGGGGGTCGATCCCGACGGGCCGCACAAGGTCTCCCATCGCGTCATTGCCGATCATCTGCGCGCCTCGGGCTTTCTCGTGGCCGACGGCGTGCTGCCGGGAAACGAGGGCCGCGGCTACGTTCTGCGGCGGATCATGCGCCGCGCCATGCGCCACGCCCAGATTCTGGGCACGAAGGACCCGCTGATGTGGCGGCTCGTGCCGGCTCTCGTTCGCGAAATGGGCCAGGCCTATCCGGAGCTCGTCCGCTCGGAAGGATTGATCACCGAAACCCTGCGCGGCGAGGAAACCCGGTTTCGCGCGACGCTTGCCCGCGGCCTCGCCATCCTCGATGAGGAAACCAGGGATCTCGCCCCCGGCGCCAGGCTGTCCGGCGAGATCGCCTTCAAGCTCTACGACACCTACGGATTCCCGTTGGATCTCACGCAGGACGCCTTGCGGGCGCGCGGCATCGGCGTCGACACGGACGGCTTTGCCGTCGCGATGGAGCGTCAGCGCGCCGAGGCGCGCAAGGCCTGGGCGGGATCGGGAGAGGCCGCAACCGAGGCGATCTGGTTTGCCATCAGGGAAAAGGTCGGCGCGACCGAATTCCTCGGCTACGAGACCGAGAGTGCCGAGGGCGCCGTCGTCGATCTCGTCCGCGACGGTGAGGAGGTGCTGCGCCTTGCCGAGGGCGAGAAGGGCGTTGTCATCCTCAACCAGACGCCCTTTTACGGCGAGTCCGGCGGCCAGGTCGGGGATACCGGCGCCATGACGGCGCCCGGCGTTCGCTTTCGCGTCACCGACACGCAAAAGCACCTCGGCGATCTCTTCATCCACGAAGGCGTGGTGGAGGAGGGCGTGCTCACCCCCGGCCTCGCGGTGGCGCTGGAGGTCGATCACGAGCGGCGCACCCTGATCCGCGCCAACCATTCGGCCACCCACCTCCTGCACGAGGCGCTGCGCCAGGTGCTGGGCGACCATGTCGCCCAGAAAGGCTCGCTCGTCGCCCCGGACCGGCTGCGCTTCGACTTTGCCCATCCCAAGCCGGTCACCGACGAAGAACAGGCGCGCGTCGAGGACATCGCCAACCGCGTCGTCCTGCAGAACGTGCCGGTCGAGACGCGGCTCATGGGTCAGAGCGAGGCCATCGCCTCGGGCGCGCGGGCACTCTTCGGCGAGAAATACGGCGAGGAGGTGCGTGTCGTCGCGATGGGCACCGAGCCGGGCGGCGCCAATGCCGGGCGGGCATTTTCGGTCGAACTGTGCGGCGGAACGCATGTCGCGCGCACGGGCGACATCGGCCTCGTGACGATCGTTGCCGAATCGGCTGTCGCTGCCGGCGTGCGCCGCATCGAGGCAAAGACGGCGGATGCCGCCCGCCATCATCTGAAGGACGAGGCCGCGCGTGCCCGGCTTCTGGCGCAGCTTCTCAAAGTGCCAGCCGAGGACGCGCCGGATCGGCTGCAGGCGGTCATCGAGGAGCGCCGGCGGCTGGAGCGCGACTTGGCCGAGGCCCGCAAGCGGCTTGCCATGGGCGGCGGGTCGCCGGCGAATGAAGTGGTGCGCGAGGTCGGCGGCGTGGGCCTTTATGCCCGCACCGTCACCGGCGTCGAAATGAAGGATTTGAAATCGCTCGCCGACGAGGCGAAGGCGGGCCTCGGCGCGGGCATCGTTGCGATCGTCGGCGTCGGGGCGGACGGCAAGGCGGGCCTTGTCGTTGCGGTGACCGCCGACCTCCTGCCGCGCTTCAATGCCGTCGATCTCGTGCGCGTCGGCGCCGCCAAGCTCGGCGGCAAAGGCGGCGGCGGCCGCCCGGACATGGCGCAGGCCGGCGGTCCGGACGGTCGCCAGGCCGAAGCCGCGCTCGCCGCCATCGCGCAGGCGCTTCGCGAAAAGGCCGAGGCGGCGTGACTGGGCGCGCGTGGCGCGTCAGCCTCGCCCGGGCGCGGCGACGGGTTCACGTCATCCTCGACAACGTCTCGGCTTCCGACAGCGTTGCGGCCCTCGTCCACTGGCTGCTGATTGCGGTTGTCCTCGCAAGCGTCACCGCCGTCGTGCTCGAATCGGTTCCAGAGCTGCTGGTGAGCCACGGCCCCCTGTTCCAGTTCGTCGAGATCGTCGCGGTAACGATCTTCAGCGTGGAATATGCGCTGCGCGTCTGGAGCGCCCCTGATCACACTGTCTACGCGAGCCTGCACCCGTGGCTTGCGAGGCTCAAATTCCTGTTCACGCCCTCGGCCATCGTCGACCTCGTTTCGATTGCGCCGATCTGTCTGGAACTGTTCGTTCCCTCCGATCTTAAAATTCTGATCCTTCTGCGCCTCGCCCGCTTCTTCAAGCTGGCGCGCTATTCCCCGGGCATGCGCTCGCTGGTCGCCGTCATCGCGGCCGAGCGCAAGGCGCTCGGCGCGACGATGGTCCTGCTGCTCGGCCTGGTGCTGGTTTCGGCCTCGGCGATCCACCTTGCCGAGCACGACGCGCAGCCCGGCAAGTTCGAGTCGATCCCGGCGGCGATGTGGTGGGCGATCGTCACTCTCACCACCGTCGGCTATGGCGATGTCGTACCGATCACGCTTGCCGGCCGGATCATCGCCAGCCTGACCATGATCATGGGCATCATGACGCTGGCACTGCCGATCGGCATCATCGCCACCGCCTTCGCCGAAGAGATCCACCGCCGCGAATTCGTCGTGACGTGGAGCATGATTGCCGGCGTGCCGCTGTTCAAGTCGCTCGCCGCCAGCGAAATTGCCGACATCATGCGCTGCCTGCGGGCCCAGACGGTGCCCGCCGAGACGTTGATCGTGCGGCGCGGCGAGGTGGCCCAGTCGATGTATTTCATCGCCTCCGGCGAAGTCGAAATCGACCTCGAAGCCGCGCCCGTGCGGCTGGGTCAGGGGCAATTTTTCGGCGAGATGGCGCTGTTGCACAAGATCCGTCGAACGGCGACAGTGCGCGCCACCCGCTCGACCAAGCTGCTTGTCCTCGACGCGGGCGACTTCCAGAGCCTGATCGAGCGTAACGAGAGCATCGGGCGGCATATCCAGGAGGTGGCGCGTCAGCGCTCCGACAGCCAAGCACCCGCCCCGGCCCATGCCACTGACGAGAAATGACCCTCCAAGAAGAGCGCCACCTCCCTTCTCCCCGCGGGAGAAGGAAACACCGCCTCTAACCCATCGCCGCCTTGAGGTTCGCATCGACCTTGTCGAGAAAGCCCTCGGTCGACAGCCACTTCTGGTCAGCGCCGACGAGGAGCGCGAGATCCTTCGTCATGAATCCCGCCTCGACCGTGCCGACGCACACGCTTTCGAGCCTTGCGGCGAACGTCTTCAGGTCGGCATTGTCATCAAGCTTGGCCCGGTGGGCGAGGCCGCGCGTCCAGGCAAAGATCGAGGCGATCGAATTGGTCGATGTCTCGCGGCCCTTCTGGTGCTCGCGGAAATGCCGCGTGACGGTACCGTGCGCCGCCTCCGCCTCGACGGTCTTGCCGTCGGGCGTCATCAGCACCGAGGTCATCAGGCCGAGCGAGCCGAAACCCTGCGCTACGGTATCGGACTGCACATCGCCGTCGTAGTTCTTGCAGGCCCACACGTAGCCGCCCGACCATTTCAGCGCGGCAGCGACCATGTCGTCGATCAGGCGATGCTCGTAGGTGATGCCGGCAGCTGAAAACTGCGTCTTGAACTCGCCGTCGTAGACTTCCTGGAACAGATCCTTGAAGCGGCCGTCATAGGCCTTCAGGATCGTGTTCTTCGTCGACAGATAGACGGGGTACTTGCGCGCCAGGCCATAGTTCAGCGAGGCGCGGGCGAAATCGCGGATCGATGCATCGAGATTGTACATGGCGAGCGCGACGCCGCCGCCGGGAAAGGCAAAGACCTCCTTCTCGATGAGCGTGCCGTCCTCGCCCTCGAATCTGATGGTGAGGCGGCCTTTGCCCGGAAGCCGGAAGTCGGTTGCCCGATACTGGTCGCCGAAGGCGTGGCGGCCGATGACGATGGGCTGCGTCCAGCCGGGCACGAGCCGCGGCACGTTGCTGCAGATGATCGGCTCGCGGAAGATGACGCCGCCGAGAATGTTGCGGATCGTGCCGTTCGGCGATTTCCACATCTCCTTGAGGTGGAACTCCTTCACGCGCGCCTCGTCGGGCGTGATCGTGGCGCATTTCACCCCGACGCCGACCCTCTTGATCGCGTTGGCCGCATCGATCGTTACCTGATCGTTGGTCGCGTCGCGGTGCTCGATCCCGAGATCGTAATATTCGAGAGGAATATCGAGATATGGGTGGATCAGCTTGTCCTTGATCGCCTTCCAGATGATGCGGGTCATTTCGTCGCCATCGAGTTCTACGACCGGATTGGCGACCTTGATCTTGTTCATCGACAGGCCTTTCGGGACGGGATCTGGAAGACGGCCTTGCGCCGCGGGCGGGCTATAGCATCGGCTTGCGACAGGGGAAATGGGCAGTCGGCAGTGGGCAGTCGGCAGTAGGAACTGCATGCTGGTCCGCTCATCCCCGAAGCGGGATCCAGGAGCGCGAAGCGCTGAGTCCCTGGCCGCCTTCGCGGGAACGAGCGGGTCGGGCCAAGGCGGTGGGCGAAGTATCGGCGCTGGCGACCTGCCGATCTGCCGACTGCCGATCACCGAACCACCGATTGCCAATGCGGCACGTGCCTTGCTAGCCTGTCATCGGAACCGGTGCGTCGGCACATTTCGGCAATGTGCGGGCGCCACGGCAAAAGTTGAGCGTTGGGGCGACGACATGAGGCCTGGAGGCCCGGCGTCGAACACAGGGGAGTACGGCCGCGCATGGAAGTTTTCCTGCAGCAGCTGATCAATGGGCTGACGCTCGGATCGATCTACGGCCTCATCGCCATCGGCTACACGATGGTCTTCGGCATCATCGGCATGGTCAACTTCGCCCATGGCGACTTGTTCATGCTCTCCTGCTTCATCGCCCTGATCATCTTCTTGGCGCTGACCCAGGTCCTGGGTCTGACGTTCATGCCGCTTGCCTTCATCATCGTGCTGATCGTCGGCATGGTGCTGACCTCGCTGTGGAACTGGACCATCGAGCGGGTCGCGTATCGGCCGCTTCGCGGCTCCTTCCGGCTCGCGCCGCTCATCTCGGCGATCGGCATGTCGATTTTTCTGTCGAATTTGGTGCAGGCGACCCAGGGGCCGCGCAACAAGCCGCTGCCGCCGATGTTCAACGACGTGATCCAACTGACGGCGGGCGGCACCTACAACGTCACCCTGTCGTACAAGCAGATCCTCATCGTCCTGGTGACGGCCGTCCTGCTGGCCGCCTTCTGGTATCTCGTCCAGAAGACGCCCCTCGGGCGGGCGCAGCGCGCCTGCGAGCAGGATCGCAAGATGGCCTCCCTCCTCGGCATCAACGTCGACAATACCATTTCGATGACCTTCGTGATCGGCGCTGCGCTCGCGGCCGTCGCCGGCTGCCTCTACATGCTCTACTACGGCGTGGTGAACTTCGCCGACGGCTTCGTGCCGGGCGTCAAGGCGTTCACGGCGGCGGTTCTCGGCGGCGTCGGCTCGCTGCCGGGCGCGGTCCTCGGCGGGCTGCTGATCGGCCTCATAGAGACCCTCTGGTCGGCCTATTTTTCGACCGACTACAAGGATGTCGCAGCGTTTTCGATCCTTGCGATCACGCTGATCTTCATGCCGTCCGGCATCCTCGGCCGGCCCGAAGTCGAGAAGGTCTGAGCATGGCCACCACAACCGACGCGCTGAAATCGACCGCATCGAGCGGCGCGTTCTCGCTTTCGAGCGTCACCGCAGCGCTCAAGGACGGCGGCTTTGCCGGCCTCGTCACGCTCGGTCTCAGCTTCCCGATCGTTGCGCTCCGCGCCGAGCAGGACATGTCCAACCAGCTCATCCTGCAGCAGCGCTGGTCCTGGTCCCTCATCGCGGCCGCCGCGGTGTTCGCCGTCCGTTTCCTGGTGGTCCTGGTCAGAGGCCGCCCGAGGACCGTGGCGGCGGGCATCCCCATTCCCGCACCACCGAGGCCGGCGGTTGCACCCTCGCGGGCGTCCGTGTTGTTCACACGCTACATCGGCGCCCTCGGAATTCTCGTCCTGTTCGCATTCCCGCTGGTCATCCTCAAAGTCCTCGGGCCTGCCGGATCCTTGAAATGGATCAACAACTACGGCGTCCAGATTCTGATCTACGTGATGCTGGGCTGGGGCCTCAATATCGTCGTCGGCCTTGCCGGGCTGCTCGACCTCGGCTACGTCGCCTTCTACGCGGTCGGCGCCTATTCCTACGCGCTTTTGTCGACCACGCTCGGCCTGTCGTTCTGGCTCTGCCTTCCACTCGCGGGACTCCTCGCCGCGCTCTGGGGCGTCCTGCTCGGCTTTCCGGTGCTGCGCCTGCGCGGCGACTACCTCGCCATCGTGACGCTCGCCTTCGGCGAGATCATCCGCATCATCCTCATCAACTGGACCGATCTGACCAACGGCTATGCCGGCATCAGCGGCATCCCGCGCGCCACGCTCTTTGGCGTCCCCTTTACCGATACCCCGAACGGCTTTGCGGCGACCGCCCAGGCCTTGCTCGGGCATTGGTTCCACCACATCAGGTATCAGTCGATCCAGCGCACGATTTTCCTTTTCTACCTGATCCTCTGCCTCGCCCTTCTGACCAACTTCGTGACCATGCGGCTTCGCCGCATGCCGATGGGCCGGGCTTGGGAGGCCCTGCGCGAAGACGAGATCGCCTGCCGCTCGCTCGGCATCAATACGACGACGACGAAGCTCACCGCGTTCGCCCTCGGGGCGATGTTTGCGGGCTTCGCCGGCTCCTTCTTCTCGGTGCGCCAGGGCTTTGTTTCGCCCGAGAGCTTCACCTTCATCGAGTCGGCGACGATCCTGGCGATCGTGGTCCTCGGCGGCATGGGCTCCCAGCTTGGCGTCGCCTTTGCCGCCCTGGTGATGATCGGCGGCACCGAGATCCTGCGTGAGCTCGAATGGACCAAACAGATCTTCGGCAGCGATTTCGATCCCGCCCAGTATCGAATGCTGATCTTCGGCTTCGGCATGGTGGTGATGATGATCTGGCGTCCGCGCGGCATCGTCTCGACCCGGGAGCCGTCGATCTTCCTCAAGGAAAAGAAGGCCGTGTCGGGCTCCCTCGTGCGCGAAGGTCACGGCTGATGCGCTGGCAGAGCGACCCCCTGCTCGTCGTCGAGCATCTGACGATGCGGTTCGGCGGCCTCGTCGCGGTCAACGATCTGTCGTTTTCCGCGGGGCGCGGCGACATCACGGCGCTGATCGGGCCGAACGGGGCCGGCAAGACCACCGTGTTCAACTGCGTGACAGGCTTTTACAAGCCGACCGAGGGCCGCCTTTCCCTCGCCCGCCAGGGAAAGGCCGCCGCAGCCGATATCGAGGCGTTGACCAAGACCGGCAAGCGCCATGCGCTCACGCCGTCGGGTGACCTTTACCTTCTCGAGCGGATGCCCGACCATCAGATTTCCTGGCACGCGCGCGTCGCCCGCACCTTCCAGAACATCCGTCTGTTCCAGGGGATGACCGTCCTGGAAAACCTCCTCGTTGCGCAGCACAATCCTCTGATGATCGCCTCGGGCTTCACGGTTCTGGGGCTCGTCGGCATCGGCGGCTATCGCGCGCGTGAGCGCGAGGCAATCGAAAAGGCAAAATTCTGGCTTGACCGGATCGGCCTGATTCCCCGCGCCGACGATCCCGCCGGCGAATTGCCCTATGGGGCGCAGCGGCGGCTCGAAATCGCGCGCGCCATGTGCACGGATCCGGTTCTCTTGTGTCTCGACGAGCCGGCCGCCGGCCTCAATCCGAGGGAATCGAGCGACCTCAATGAACTCCTGCGCACCATCCGCGCCGACCACGCAACCTCGGTCCTTCTGATCGAACACGACATGTCGGTCGTGATGGAAATCTCGGACCACATCGTCGTCCTCGACTATGGCCTCAAGATATCCGACGGCACGCCCGATGAGGTGCGCAACGATCAAAAGGTCATCGCCGCCTACCTCGGCGTCGCCGACGAGGAGGTCGAGCAGATCGAGGCGGAGATCGGGGCATGAGCGCATCGATGGCTGCCTCCGCAGTTCGCGACCCCGGCGAACGCCGCAATGGCCGCCCGCTTCTCGCGGTGCGCGGGGTGGAGACCTACTACGGCAAGATCCAGGCGCTGAAGGGCGTCGACCTTGACGTGAACGAAGGCGAGATCGTCACTCTCATCGGCGCCAACGGCGCCGGCAAGTCGACGATGATGATGACGATCTTCGGCAATCCACGGTGCCGCCGCGGCGCGATCATGTTCGACGGCCGGGACATCACGGGCATGCCGACGCACGAGATCGCCCGCCTGTCGATCGCCCAGTCGCCCGAAGGCCGGCGGATTTTCCCGCGCATGACGGTCTACGAAAACCTGCAGATGGGAGCGGCGATCAACAGTCTGGCGACCTTCGAGGAGGACCTTGATCGCGTCTTCACGCTGTTCCCGCGCCTGAAGGAGCGCGCCGCGCAGCGCGGCGGCACGCTCTCGGGTGGCGAGCAGCAGATGCTGGCGATCGCCCGCGCGCTGATGGCGCGGCCGCGCCTGCTGCTTCTCGATGAGCCTTCGCTCGGACTTGCCCCGCTCATCGTCAAATTGATCTTCGACGTGATCGGCGACCTCAACCGTTCCCTCGGCCTGACCGTGTTCCTCGTCGAGCAGAACGCCTTTCACGCGCTGAAGCTCGCGCACCGCGGCTACGTCATGGTCAACGGCTCGATCACGATGACGGGGACCGGCGCCGAACTGCTGGCGCGCCCCGAGGTCCGTGCCGCCTACCTCGAAGGAGGACATCACTGATGGGCGGCCTGCTCTTCGCCGATACCGACAACGGGTTTTGGGTGTTCCTCATCATGACGGTGATCCTCGGCGGCTCGGCGGCGTGGGCGACCGGCCGGGCGCTCGCCAAGACCTGGCGGCCGTTTGGGCAGGTCTTCGTATACGTGATCGGGCTTGGCGGCGCAGTGCACTTCCTGCACCACGCTCTATTCGGCGAAGCCTTCCTGTCCCTGCACTATTACCTCGTCGATGTGGTGATCCTGGCGGTAGCAGCAAGCCTCGGCTACCGACGGATGCGGGCGCAGCAAATGGTGACGCAATATTCCTTCAGCTTCGATGCCTCCGGCCCTTTCGGCTGGAGCGCAAAGCCCGCCAACAAATGACGCGCGGTAGGGGGTTATAATCGCGCCCC
This sequence comes from Methylobacteriaceae bacterium, assembly GCA_019233695.1. Taxonomy (GTDB): domain Bacteria; phylum Pseudomonadota; class Alphaproteobacteria; order Rhizobiales; family Beijerinckiaceae; genus JAFAME01. Next base: position 1,433 of record JAFAME010000338.1, on the reverse strand, counting down.
GCTTCACCAGCGCATTTGTTTTCAAGTGACAACCTGCTTGAAAACAGGCAAGTATCGCTGCCACGGCGGGTTCTCGAACCGCCTCGGGTCCTTGGACCCCAAATTCACGTAAGGGGAGTTGTCGAATGAAGAAAGTCTGGTTGTCCAGCCTCGTCCTCGCGGCTGGGCTGGGGCTTGCTGGCGCCGCACACGCCCAGATCAAGCTCGGCGTCGCGGGCCCGATCACGGGTCCGAACGCGGCCTTTGGCGCGCAGCTGAAAAACGGCACCGAGCAGGCCGTCGAGGACATCAACAAGGCGGGCGGCATCCTCGGCCAGCAGCTGTCGGTCGAGGTCGGCGATGACGTCTCCGATCCCAAGCAGGGCGTATCTGTCGCCAACAAGTTCGTGGGCGACGGCGTCAAGTTCGTGGTCGGTCATTTCAACTCCGGCGTCACCATCCCGGCGTCCGAAGTCTACATGGACAACGGCCTGCTCATGATCACGCCGTCGGCGACCAACCCCAAGGTCACCGAGCGCAACATGTGGGACGTGTTCCGCACCTGCGGCCGCGATGATCAACAGGGCGCGGTTGCCGGCCACTACATCGCCGAGCAGCTCAAGGGCAAGAAGGTCGCCGTCCTGCACGACAAGACGACCTACGGCAAGGGTCTTGCCGACGAGACGAAGAAGACCATGAATTCGCTCGGCGTTACCGAAGTCCTCTACGAGGGCGTCAACACCGGCGAGAAGGACTATTCGGCGATCGTCTCGAAGATCAAGGCCTCGGGCGCCGAAGTCGTCTATTGGGGCGGCCTGCACACCGAGGGCGGCCTGATCGTGCGCCAGATGCGCGACCAGGGCGTCCAGGCGGTGATGATGTCGGGCGACGGCATCACCTCGGACGAGTTCGCCACGATCGGCGGTCCAGGCGTCATCGGCACGCTGATGACCTTCCCGCCGGATCCGCGCAAGCGTCCGGAGGCCCAGGAGGTCGTCAAGGAATTCACCGCCAAGAACTTCAATCCTGAAGCCTATACGCTCTACAGCTATGCTGCGGTGCAGATCTTCAAGCAGGCGGCCGAGAAGGCCGGCTCGATCGATGCCAAGAAGATGGCTGAAGTCATGCATTCGGGAATGGTGTTCAAGACGGTGATCGGCGACATCTCCTACGACAAGAAAGGGGACATCACGCGGCCGGATTATGTCCTCTACGTCTGGAAGAAGGGCGACGACGGCAAGATCACCTACGTCGAGATGTGAGCTTTTCGACACTGCAAGCGAGAGCCCGCCGGTTCGGCGGGCTCTTTTGCTTGCGTCGGTGGGCGGAGAGCCGGGGTCTGTTCCCTCTCCCCTTGCGGGAGGGTTAGAGAGGGGGGGCGCGCCAGGCTCAATCCTCGTCAGCCCTTCGGGGAGGCGCCGCACGGCCTCCCTCGTTTGTCGAGAGGTCTGTGA
>JAFAME010000080.1 GCA_019233695.1 Methylobacteriaceae bacterium | reverse complement strand
GCCCGACCTATGCCGCCGGCACCTATCGGCTCTACTCGAACCCGAGCATCGGCCTCTTCGGTTATCTTGCGGCCAGAAGCATGGGTGAGCCTTTCGATGGCCTGATGGAAGAAAAGCTCTTCCCGGCGCTCGGACTGAGCCACACCTTCATCCAGGTGCCGCCGGACCAGATGGGCAACTATGCATATGGCTATTCGAAAGACGACAAGCCCGTTCGCGTGGCACCAGGCCCGCTCGATTCCGAGACCTATGGCGTGAAGACGACCGCCGCCGACATGATCCGGTTCCTCGATGCCAACATGGGCGGCGCGAACCTCGACGAAACGCTGCGGCGAGCGATCCTCGCAACGCACATAGGCTACTACCGGCTCGGCGACATGACGCAGGGCCTGGGGTGGGAGATCTATGCCTACCCGACTCCGCTCGATGTGCTGCTCGCCGGGAATTCCTCGGGGGTGATCCTCCAGCCGAACAAGGTAACGAGCCTTGTCCCGCCGGCGCGGCCCGAGGACAACGTGCTGCTCGACAAGTCCGGGACAACGAACGGCTTCGGCGCCTATGTCGTCTTCGTTCCCGCCAGGTCCATTCGGCATCGTGATATTGGCGAACAAGAATTATCCCATCCCGGCGCGCGTGAAGGCCGCATACCAGATATTGACGGAACTGGACGGCGAGCCGGCCTCGGCGACCACCCGCTGAGAGCGCCGCTGCCGGCAGCGAAAGCCGACGGCGAAGTCAAACGGTCATGAGGATTGAAGGTGAAATAGTAAACTGTCACCGTAATGCCGTAGTGCCACCCAAAGGAGGAACATCGTGAAATTCCTGTCTCGAGCTGCGATGGCATTTTCGGGTCTTGCGATCGGGTCGTCTTTGGCCGAGGCCGAAATGTTGGCGACCCATCGCATTCCGGCAGCGCTTGCGGTTGAAGCTGCCGCCGAAACTATTTCGGCGTGCGCAAAGCAAGGCTATCGGGAAACAGCCGTCGTGCTCGATGCCGATGGCGCGACGATCGCCGCCATCCGCGGCGACGGTGCAGGCATCCATACTCTCGATAGCGCGCACGATAAGGCATACACCAGCGTCTCGTTCAGGAACGACACGATTGCTCTCGCCGAGCGGGCGAAGGGCGAGGATTCGATCGCGCCGCTTTCCAAGCTCCCGCACGTCATGTTCTTCGGCGGCGGCATCGTGATCAAGCTCGGAGACGAAACGGTCGGGGCGATTGGTGCTTCCGGCGCACCCGGCGCCAAGTTGGACGACGCCTGCGCCCGCGCCGGACTGGCGAAAATTCAAGATCGCTTGAAGTAGCGAACGAGCGCCGGGCAAGTGTCCCGGCCCTCCAGGCCGTCGGTGCAATCTAAGCCGGAACCGCCCCGCCAGGCCTCATTGGGGTGTTTTGTCCTGCGGCCAGCCACCATTGCCCGTCGCGGCGCACCAGCACATACATGGCCATCTCGGAGAAAGGCTGATTGGGATCCGAGTCCGGCCGCAGCGGCTCGCCTTCTGGTCCGAGCGCCAGCCGAGCGATATGCGCAATCGCCACATCTTCGCGAACGACCAAAACGTGCCGCACCTGATAGCGGAATGCCGGTCCCCTCCTCGGTTGCTGCTGGAAGCGGACATGAATCGGATGGAGCCGCTCGTAGCCATCGATCAGGGCGCCATAGGGGCTGCCCCAAACGACGTCCGCGGCGAACTGGCGGTTCAACATCTCCGCGTTGCGCCCGTCGTGGCCGGCCTGGAGCCCGGCAGCAAACGCCCGTGCTGCGGCTTCGGCCTCTGCACTCTCGATGGCGAGGTTGGGGCGAATGGCCATATCGACTCTTCCATGTTGCTGCCGGGCGGTGCGGCGCTTGCCGCTATAGCGTTCCCAATTGGCGCATGTGCAAAGAGTTTCCTTGCCTGCGAGTTGATCGGAACGGGAAGCTTGTAGGCATCGATCAGGGCGGCATATCCCACCGGAGCGGCCGCTTCCGGCAGCCGCCTGTCGTGAAAAACGCTCACCGGCCCTGAAAATTGCACGCTCACCACCAAGCTCCATGAAAAGCATCATCCATCGAGAATTTCCTCGGCCCAGGGTCCTTTGTCTCGAAATTCCGTCATAACTCATGAAAAACGCTCTCTTCGCGAAAATTTTACGAAAAATCTTCCTGACCAAGGCGGCCACGAGGCGGCGGCCCAGGCGCGATGTCATCCGGCGTGGCTTTGGCGGCGTCCGAGCCCAAATGTGTACTGTACGTCAGGCCCCGCCTTCCTCAGGAGCCTGAACGTGACGAAGACATTCGGCCCGGAATCGACCACCGACGAGGTGCTGGACGGCATCGACCTCTCGGGCACGCGTGTGTTGGTGACCGGAGTGTCGGCCGGCCTCGGCGTGGAGACGGCGCGCGCGCTTGCTGCCCACGATGCTGAGGTCGTTGGCGCCGCACGCGATCTCGACAAGGCGCGCCGGGCGACGCAAGCCATTGGCGCAGCCTGCAAGGGCAGCCTCATCGAACTCGATCTCGCCTCGCTCGCGAGCGTGCGCGCGGCAGCCGATGCGCTCGTGAACGCGGCAGAGCGCTTCGATCTGGCGATCGCCAACGCCGGCGTCATGGCCTGCCCGAAGGGCACTACCAAGGACGGCTTCGAGACGCAGTTCGGCACCAACCATCTGGGCCATTTCGTACTCGTCAATCGCATCGCGTCGCTTTTGAAGAGCGGTTCCCGCGTGGTGAACCTGTCGTCGGCGGGACATCGCTATTCGGACGTCGATCTCGACGATCCGAACTTCGAGCGCACGCCCTATACCGAGTTCGGCGCCTATGGCCGCTCGAAGACCGCCAACGTGCTTTTCGCCGTGGAGTTCGATCGCCGGCACAAATCGAGTGGCATAGGTGCGACGGCGGTGCATCCGGGCGGCATCCGAACGGAACTTGGCCGATACATGACGGAGGAGGCCCGTCAGCAACTGATCCAATCGATCAACGCGAGCCGCCGGCGGGCGCGCCCGAGTTCAAGTGGAAGACGATCCCGCAAGGTGCGGCAACGACGCTCTGGGCAGGCGTCCTCGCGCCGGCCGATGCGATTGGTGGTCGCTACTGCGAAGACTGCCATGTCGCCGAGATCGTCGATGATCCCAATATCCGCGGCGGCGTGCGGCCTTACGCCCTCGATCCGGAACACGCCAAGGCGCTGTGGGCCAAAAGCGAGGAGATGGTCGGCGAGCGATTTTGATCCGAAGCCAAATGGTGAAAGAGTACACCGTCACCGCAATGGTTAGGCAGCGCAGTTGGCAGAGCAGCGGACTGAGACATCGCGTAGCGGTCTTCCGATTCTACCCCACACGCCGCGCCTTGGAGGGGCGGCGTCCCGCCGCCCTCAGGGTGCACGGACGCGCACCTTCCGCACATCAAGCTCATCTCGACATCCGTCGCAGCCTTTCTGCCGCTCACTCCGCAGCAACCCGCCCGCCCCGCGCGTAGCCCATCAGCGCGTCCGCGGCGATCGGCTCGATGGGCGAAAAATCGCGATGGGCGATCCACTCCGGACGCGTCGGCTTGCGGATGAAGTTCGAGACGGCGCACAGAGTGAGATAGACGATGGTTCGCGGATAGGGCGTGATGTTGCCGGCCGAGCCGTGCACCAGATTGCCGTGGAACATCAATACCGCGCCCGGCCTGCCGGTCGGGGCGACGATGCCGCCTTCCTCCGCCAGGCGGGCGACCGTCGCGTGGTCGAGCGTCCACAGCGGATAGGAAGTGGTTTCGATGTCGTGGCCGGCCGCGAGCGTCCCGTGCCGGTGGCTCTTCGGGATGAGCATCAGCGGGCCGTTGATCGCGAGCACCTCGTCGAGGAAGACCGAGATGTTCATCGCCCGCGGCTCGGGCATGCCGTCGTCCCGCGCCCAGGTGCCATAGTCCTGGTGCCATTGCCAGACCTCGCCGTCAAAGGCCGCCTTGGCGTTGATCTTGAACTGATGCATGTAGACTGGCTCGCCGAAAAGCTCCTGCACCGGCTCGATCAGGCGCGGATCGGCGGCAAGCAGGCGGAACGCCTCGTTGTAGGTGTGGGCGGCGAATGCCGTGCGCGGCGCGCCGGACTTTTCGCGCCACACCTCCTTGCGCTGCGTGTTCAGGATGACGGCGGCTTCGGCCCGAAGGCAGGCGACCTCTTCGGCCGAGAAGCACTCGGGCAGGAAGAGGTAGCCGTCCTTATCGAAGGCTTCGAGCTGGGCTTGTGCAAGATGCATCGTGCGTCCTCCCGCGTTCCGCCGATTGTCTCAACCATTTCACATGGCCTGGCAATGCGGCCCCGCAAGTCGGCGGCTCGCGGTCACGACCAGCCGAGGAAGACGAGCGTGAGGACGCCCGGCGGGGCGAGGAGGCCGATTGCCGGCACCGCCGGCCCGAGGAACAGCCTGTAGCCCGGATGGAGCGCAGCGCAATCCGGGACGCCGGCCCCGCGACGGCTCGGCACCCGCCCCGCCTCGCTCAATGCAGGCCGATGGGGGTCAGCGCCGCGAGGCCGTCGTTCGAATTGGCGGCGATCTGGTTGGTCCCGAAGGATTGCAGCACGCCGCCATTGCTGACGCCCACCCCATTGATGTTGCCGGCAATCGAGGAGCCGCCGAGCCGGATCGTCGTCTTGGGGCCATCCGCGATGACGCCGAAGCCCGCCGCATTGTGCGAGGAGGCGCTGCGGTCGATCATCATCAGGATGACCGGGCCGGACCCGTTGCCGGTGCCGACGATGCCGTTCGAACCGTTGCCGGCCGAGACGCTGTCGCGCACCGTCATGTTGACGACCCCGCCGCCGAAGCTCTCCGTGCCGTCGACCTTGATCCCGAAGAAATTGTCGCGCACCTCGACCCGGTCGAGAACGACCTTGGTGATGCTGTTGGCAAGGTTTGGGGCAATCAGGATGCCGCCGCCGGTCGATGCCGCCCCGTTGTGCACCAGGACAGTGTCCGACACGAAGAGTTCGGCGGTCATGTTACCGCTCGTCAGCACAAAGATGCCCCAGCCGCTGTTGTTGAAGGCAGGCGCCGCGAAATCGTGGATGACGCATTTCTCGACGTGCAGGGCCGCGCCCCCCGAAAAGCCGATGCCGGCAAGGCCAGTGCCGGTGCCGTCGATGTCGAGCCCGCGCAGCACGACGACATCCGTCGCACCAGCCTCCACGGCAAATGCATCGACTTGCGCGTTCAATGTCACACGGCCCTGCACGCCCTCGCAGTCGATGGTGACCGACTTGGTGATGGTGACCTGTACGCCGCCGCCGAAGTCGCCCTGATCGACGCAATTGATCTCGCCGCCAGCGTTGGTTTGCGCGAGCGCGCGGGTGAAGGTGGCGCAAGGTTGTGAGCGGGTGCACGGGTTGCCGTCGACGCCGGCGCTCGCCACCCAGGACCTGTCGTTCTGGGCGTTTGCGGCCTGCGGCAGCGCGGCGGCGCTGAGCGCAGCGAAAGCGACAAGCCACAGTGCGATTCTGCTCATAGACGATCTCCCATGCTGATGCCGCCGGCAGGTCAAGCGCCGCCGGCTCATGCAGCATAGTAGAGATCGGGCCTGTAGCCCGTACCCCGGATGGAGCGAAGCGAAATCCGGGGCGGCGCCCGGCGAAGAGGGAAGAGCTTCCTCACGCCACGCAGCGGCGCGGCACTCCCCGGATTGCGCTGCGCTCCATCCGGGCTGGTCCGCCCAGGGATCAGATCGCGAGGACGTGGCGACCGATCTCCGCGATGCTTTTCACCCCGGTCAGCGCCATGGTGACGTCGAGCTCCTTGCGGATGATGTCGATTGCCGCGGTGACGCCCGCCTTTCCGCCCGCACCAAGGCCAAAGATGTAGGCGCGCCCGATGAGGCAGCTCCTGGCGCCGAGCGCCAGCGCCCGCATCACGTCCTGGCCCGAGCGGATGCCGCCGTCGAACATCAGCTCGATCTGCGAGCCGACGGCCTCGACGACCCGCGGCAGCATCGAGATCGAGGAGGGCGCGCCGTCGAGCTGGCGGCCGCCGTGATTGGAGACGACAAGCGCGCTCGCCCCGGTGCCGGCCGCGATCCTGGCGTCTTCGACGTCGAGAATGCCCTTCAGGATAAGCTTCCCGGGCCAGATGCTGCGGATCCACTCGATGTCCTTCCAGTCGAGCGTCGGATCAAACTGAGTGGCCGTCCATCCCGCCAGCGAGCGGACGTTCTCCATTCCCTTCACGTGGCCGGCGAGGTTGCCGAAGGTCTTGCGCTTGCCGGTAAGCACGCTCAGCGCCCAGGCCGGCTTGCCGGCCATCTCGATGAGGTTGCGGAGCTTGAGCTGCGGCGGGACGGAGAGGCCGTTCTTGATGTC
>JAFAME010000456.1 GCA_019233695.1 Methylobacteriaceae bacterium | reverse complement strand
TGGTACGCGCAAACTTTTCCTTGGCCATGGCCGGGGCTCCTTCAAACCCTGCTTCTTAGGAGAACTGTGACTTGCAGACAGGCGACGTCGCTTCTCACGCGTACTTCGCCTGAATCTTCTCAGCCTCGCTTCGTGGAACTTCTGAATAATGGTCGAACGTCATCGTGTAGCTGGCACGGCCCTGACTGAACGAGCGCAGCTGGTTGACGTAGCCGAACATATTGGCGAGCGGCACCATGGCGTTCACCACGTTGGCATTGCCGCGCCGGTCCTGGCCCTGGATGTGGCCGCGCCGCGAGTTGAGGTCGCCGATGACGGGGCCAGTGTATTCCTCGGGCGTGACCACCTCGACCCGCATGATCGGCTCGAGCAGGACCGGATGGCCCTTCTGCAGCGCCTCGCGGAACGCCGCGCGCGCGGCGATCTCGAAGGCCAGTGCAGAGGAGTCGACATCGTGGTAGGCGCCGTCGACCAGCGTCACCTTGACATCGACGACGGGGAAGCCTGCCAGAACGCCGGCACCGAGCACCGATTCAAGGCCCTTTTCGACGCCGGGAATGTATTCCTTCGGAACCGTGCCGCCGACGATCTTCGATTCGAACTCGAAGCCCTTGGTCGCCTCATTCGGCTCCGCGACAATCCTGACGCGGGCGAACTGGCCGCTGCCGCCCGTCTGCTTCTTATGGGTGTAGTCGACCTCGGCCCGCCGCGTGATCTTCTCGCGATAGGCGACCTGCGGCGCGCCGACGCTGACCTCGACCTTGTGGGTCCGTCGCAGGATGTCGATCTTGATGTCGAGATGGAGCTCGCCCATGCCCTTGATGATGGTCTGGCCCGATTCCTGATCCGTGGTCACGCGGAATGAGGGATCCTCGTTGGCGAGCTTGATCAGGGCGGTTGCCATCCTCTCCTGATCGCCCTTGGTCTTGGGCTCGACCGCCATTTCGATGACGGGGTCGGGGAACTCCATCTTTTCGAGAATCACTGCCTTCTGTGGGTCGCAGAGCGTGTCGCCGGTGCGGGCCTCCTTGAGGCCGACAAGCGCAACGATATCGCCGGCATAGGCCTCCGCGATCTCCTCGCGGTTGTTGGCGTGCATCAACACCATGCGCCCGACGCGGTCGCTCTTGCCGCGCGTCGAGTTGAGGACGCTGATGCCCTTCTCGAGCCTGCCCGAGTAGATGCGGCAGAAGGTTAGCACGCCGAACGGATCGTCCATGATCTTGAAAGCGAGCATCGCCAGCGGCTCGTTGTCGTCGGGCAGCCGCAGCACGTCAGTCCCCTTCTTATAGTCGACGCCCTTGATCGCGCCGCGGTCGAGCGGCGAGGGCAGGAAATCGATGACGGCGTCGAGCAGCGGCTGAACGCCCTTGTTCTTGAAGGCCGAACCGCACAGGACCGGGAAGAAAGTGCCCGATACCGTCGCCTTGCGGATGAGCCCCCGCAGCGTATTCTCGTCCGGCTCCTTGCCGTCGAGATAGGCGGCCATCGCATCATCGTCCATCTCGACCGCAGCCTCGATCATCGCGAGGCGATATTCCTGCGCTTTGTCCTTCAGGTCGGCCGGGATCTCGATGTCGTGGAATTTCGCCCCGAGCGATTCCTCGGCCCACACGACCCCCTTCATGCGCACGAGGTCGATGACGCCCTTGAACTGGCTTTCGGCCCCGATCGGCAGCTGGACCGGAATCGGGCGCGCCCCAAGCTTGGTCTTTATGTCCTCGATGCACTGGTAGAAATCAGCGCCGATCTTGTCCATCTTGTTGCAGAAGACGATGCGCGGGACGTTGTACTTGTCGCCCTGGCGCCAGACGGTCTCGGTCTGCGGCTCGACGCCCTGGTTCGAATCGAGCACGCAGACCGCGCCGTCGAGCACGCGCAGGCTGCGCTCGACTTCGATTGTGAAATCGACGTGGCCGGGGGTGTCGATGATGTTGAGGCGCCGCAATTTGCCGTCGCGGCCGGGCCAGAAGGCGGTGGTCGCCGCCGACGTGATGGTGATGCCGCGCTCCTGCTCCTGCTCCATGAAGTCCATGGTCGCAGCGCCGTCGTGCACCTCACCCATCTTATGCGACTTGCCGGTGTAATACAGGATGCGCTCGGTCGTCGTCGTCTTGCCGGCATCGATGTGGGCCATGATGCCGAAGTTGCGATAGTCCTGCAGAGCGTATTGTCGCGGCATGTCAAAAAATCCTTGAGGAAGCGAGCCGACGGGGCTCGCCCCGCGCCTACCATCGGTAGTGAGCGAAGGCGCGATTGGCTTCCGCCATCCTGTGGGTGTCTTCCCGTTTCTTCACCGCATTGCCGCGGCTGTTTGATGCATCGATCAATTCAGACGAAAGCCGATCGACCATCGTCTTGTCGTTGCGGGCGCGGGCCGCCTGGATGATCCAGCGGATGGCGAGCGCCTGGCGCCGCTCCGGCCTGACCTCGACCGGTACCTGGTAGGTCGCGCCACCGACGCGGCGTGAGCGCACTTCGATCGCAGGCGCGACGTTCTCGAGGGCCTGCTTGAACACTGCGAGGGGGTCCGATTTGACCTTGCCTTCGATCGAATCGAAGGCACCGTAGACGATCGATTCCGCCACCGACTTCTTGCCCGCGTACATGATCGAATTCATGAACTTGGTCACGATGATGTCGCCGAACTTGGGGTCCGGGATGATCTCTCGTTTCTCTGCGCGATGCCGACGCGACATGCTCTATCGCTCCTCGCTCACTTGGGCCGTTTGGCGCCGTATTTCGAACGGCGCTGTTTGCGGTCCTTGACGCCCTGCGTGTCGAGCACGCCGCGCAGGATGTGGTAGCGGACGCCCGGCAGGTCCTTGACGCGGCCGCCGCGGATCATGACGACCGAATGCTCCTGCAGATTGTGACCTTCGCCGGGAATGTAGCCGATCACCTCGAAGCCGTTGGTCAGGCGCACCTTTGCCACCTTGCGAAGGGCCGAGTTCGGCTTCTTCGGCGTGGTCGTATAGACACGCGTGCATACCCCGCGCTTCTGCGGCGAGGCGCCGAGATGGCGGGCCTTCTCGCGGTAGACTTTCTGCTGCCGCGGTTTGCGGATCAGCTGGCTGATCGTCGGCATCCGTCGCCTTTCCCAGGACGAATTCGCTTCAATATTCTGCCCGGAGAGTTCCGGGCCCTTGCGCCGGACCGCAGGCCCGAGCGCAAAACGAATGGACGCCGTCGGCTCCATGAGCTTCCAGCGCCCAAAATGCAGAGGACGTCGGCGCAGGTGCGCCAACATCGTGCCCCTATGGCCAATGGCCAGTTGTGACTTCGTCAGTCGCAGATGAGGCCGACAGCGTCTAGGCTCAAAGGTCCAGGGCGCGACGCCCCGGAACGGTAGAACCTACCGCCTGTCGAAAGTGCGCGGAACTTAGTGATGCGACGGAATCCCGTCAAGGCATTTATGGCGCAAACTACGCCATATCCGCGAATATTTTGGGAAGCTCAGGCCGGGACGGTCCACTCTCCGGCAGGCCCCGCCGTCGGCGGCGCCAGTTCGGCTTCGCCAAGCACGATGATGGCCTTGAGGAGCTGCATCGGGTCGCCCGATGCGCCCGGAATGCGGATCGCCCGAACTGTGAGCGGCGCAAGCCCTTCTCGGGCAATGAAAACCGGGTTGGCCGCCACCTCGTCTTCGCCCGAGAGAGCTGCAGCGATAAGGTTTTGCAGCGCCCGGTTGGTCGAAGCGGCAGCCCCGACAAGGTGCCGACTGACGACGGCAATGTCTCCGCCGAGGAGCTTCATCGCCGACGCGCCCACGTGCAGCACCGTGCCGGACTGGTCGATGAGAACAGCCGGCATGCCGAGGAGCTCGAAGGCATCCGCGACGCCGCGGGCACGGGCCCCGGCAAGCATCGGCGCGAGAGCCTCGATATCGCCAAGCCTCGGAGCGCCGATGACTTCGCCGCCCCGGCCGGCAGCAGCTGCGCCCGGATGTGGAAATTGCATGATGCTTCCCCGAATTGCACGCTCTAGGGACGTGCTCATTGGGCTCCTCATGACTCGGTTCGGGTACGGGAGCTGTGCGATAGCGCACATCTCCCTATTAACAACGCGTGAGCCGCGCGGTTCCGCTCGAAATTGTGCTTAATCGAGGGGCTAAAGAATGGCGACGGAGCGACCATCGCGTGTCAAACGATCCTTAACCATCGCCGTCGATGCCGGGATCGGGAGCCAGTCGGGACATCGGCAGAGGCGAAAAGGGCCACCCACGGGCGGCCCTTGTTTGTCTCGCGCCTTGTCTCACCTGTGGCGGGCTTCCGCCGGCTCGGGTTCGAGCACGGGCTGCGGCGCGCCGAGCGCCGCTGGCGAGGGCAGCTCTGCCGGCTGCTCCTTCGCCGCTTCTGCCTTCTGGGCCAGAATGAGCTCGTCGCGCATCGTGGCGATGCGACGCAGCTTCGACATGGCCGCGCCCGTGCCCGCCGGGATCAGCCGGCCGACGATGACGTTCTCCTTCAGCCCTTCGAGCGTGTCGACCTTGCCGTTGACGGCGGCCTCGGTCAGCACCCGCGTCGTCTCCTGGAATGAGGCGGCGGAGATGAACGAGCGCGTCTGCAGCGAGGCCTTGGTGATCCCGAGCAGCACTGGCGTTCCGCTGGCAATCTTTTTGCCCTCGGCCAGCATCTTCTCGTTCTCGAGATCGAGCTCGACCTGGTCGACCTGCTCGCCCGGCAGGAAGTCGGTGTCGCCGGGGTCGGTGACATCGACCTTCTGCAGCATCTGGCGGACAATCACTTCGATGTGCTTGTCGTTGATGTTGACGCCCTGCAGGCGATAGACCTCCTGGATTTCGTTGACGAGGTAGGCGGCAAGCTCCTCCACGCCCTTGATCGCGAGAATGTCGTGCGGCGCCGGATTGCCGTCGACGATATAGTCGCCCTTCTCGACCACGTCGCCGTCCTGCAGATGCACGTGCTTGCCCTTCGGGATCAGGTACTCGACAGGCTCCGCGCCCTCCTCGTGCGGGACGATGGAGATGCGCTGCTTGTTCTTGTAGTCGCGCCCGAATTGCACGGTGCCTGCGATCTCGGCGATGATGGCATGATCCTTCGGGCGGCGCGCCTCGAAGAGCTCGGCCACCCGCGGGAGACCGCCGGTGATGTCGCGGGTCTTGGCGCCCTCGGTCGAGATGCGGGCGATGATGTCGCCGGCCCTCACCTTGCCGCCCGGATCGACGGCAATGATCGATTCGACCGGCAGCGTGTAGCGAGCTTCCCCGCCCCGCGCCAATTTAGCGATCTTGCCGTCCTTGCCCTTGATGACGATGGCCGGCCGCAGGTTCGCGGAGCGCTGGTTCAGCCGCCAATCGGTGACGACGCGCTTGGCAATGAAGGTCGATTCGTCGACTACCTCCGACATCGAGGCGCCTTCGACGAGATCCTCGAAGCCGATCGTTCCATCGACCTCCGTCAGAATGGGGCGCGTATACTGGTCCCATTCGGCGATGCGCTCCCCGCGCTTGACCTTGTCGCCGTCATCGATCTTGAGGCGCGCGCCATACTGGACGCGGTGCACCGCGCGCTCGGTCCCGTCGGGCCCCATGATCACGACCGCGACGTTGCGGGCCATGACCATCAGATCGCCGTCCGAGTTGCGGGCGAGCGCCCGATTGCGGATCTTGACCGTGCCGTCGAAGTTCGACTCGATGAACGACTGATCGACGATCTGCGCCGCGCCGCCGATATGGAACGTGCGCATGGTCAGCTGCGTGCCCGGCTCGCCGATCGACTGCGCCGCGATCACGCCGACCGCCTCTCCCATGTTGACCGGCGTGCCGCGGGCAAGGTCGCGTCCATAGCACTTGCCGCAGACGCCGTTCTTGGCCTCGCACGTAAGCACGGAGCGGATCTTCACCTCCTGGATGCCGGCGGTGGTGATCCGGTCGATGTGCCACTCCTGGATCATCTCGCCGGCGGGCACGATGATCTTGCCGCTCTGGTCCTTCAGATCGGTGGCGGCTGTTCGCCCAAGGATCCGGCTCGCCAGCGAGGCGACGACGTGACCGGCGTCGACAATGGCGTGCATGCGAATGCCGCCAGAGGTGCCGCAGTCGGTCGAGCTGATGATCGCATCCTGCGCCACGTCGACGAGGCGGCGGGTCAGATAGCCCGAATTGGCCGTCTTCAGCGCCGTGTCGGCGAGACCCTTACGGGCGCCGTGGGTCGAGTTGAAGTACTCGAGAACCGACAGGCCTTCCTTGAAGTTCGAGATGATCGGCGTCTCGATGATCTCGCCCGACGGCTTCTGCATCAGGCCGCGCATGGCGGCGAGCTGGCGCATCTGCGCCGGCGAGCCGCGGGCGCCCGAGTGCGACATCATGTAGATCGAGTTGACCGGCTTGTCGCGCCCGTCCCGGTCCTTCCGGACGGACGAGATGCGGGCCATCATCTCTTCGGCGAGCTTGTCGGAGCACTTCGCCCAGGCGTCCACCACCTTGTTGTATTTCTCGCCCTGGGTGATGAGGCCGTCGTTGTACTGCTGCTCGTATTCCTTAGCGAGCGCGCTCGTCTCGGCGATGATCTTGGGCTTGGTGTCCGGCACAACCATGTCGTCCTTGCCGAAGGAGATGCCCGCCTTGAACGCCTCGCGGAAGCCGAGCGCCATGATCCGATCGCAGAAGATGACCGTCTCCTTCTGCCCGCAGTTGCGGTAGACAATGTCGATCATGTTCGAGATCTCTTTCTTCGTCATCAGCTTGTTGGCGACGTCGAAAGCGATCTTGGGGTGCTCGGGCAGGAGCTGGCCGAGGATCATGCGACCGGGCGTGGTGTCGAAGATCTTCGACACGCGATTGCCCTTGCCGTCATAGGCCCAGGCGCGGCCCTTGATCTTGGTGTGCAGCGTGATCGCGCCCGAAAACAGCGCGTGCTCGATCTCGCCCATGTTGGCGAAGGCCATCCCCTGCCCCGGCTCTCCGTCGCGCTCCAGCGTGACGTAATAGAGCCCGAGCACAATGTCCTGGCTCGGCACGATGATCGGCTGGCCGTTGGCCGGGTGCAGGATGTTGTTCGTCGACATCATCAGCACGCGCGCCTCAAGCTGCGCCTCCAGCGACAGCGGCACATGCACCGCCATCTGATCGCCATCGAAGTCGGCGTTGAAGGCGGCGCAGACGAGCGGATGCAGCTGGATCGCCTTTCCCTCGATCAGCACGGGCTCGAAGGCCTGGATGCCGAGGCGGTGCAGCGTCGGGGCGCGGTTGAGCATCACCGGATGCTCGCGGATCACCTCGTCCAGGATGTCCCAGACCTCCGGCTTTTCCTTCTCGACGAGCTTCTTGGCCTGCTTGACGGTTGCCGACAGGCCCTTGGCGTCGAGCCGCGAGTAGATGAACGGCTTGAATAGTTCGAGCGCCATCTTCTTTGGCAGCCCGCACTGGTGCAGCTTCAGCTCCGGACCGACGACGATCACGGAGCGGCCCGAATAGTCGACGCGCTTGCCGAGAAGGTTCTGGCGGAACCTCCCCTGCTTGCCCTTCAGCATGTCGGCAAGCGACTTCAGCGGCCGCTTGTTGGCGCCGGTGATGACGCGTCCGCGACGGCCGTTGTCGAAGAGCGCATCGACCGCCTCCTGCAGCATGCGCTTCTCGTTGCGGATGATGATGTCGGGCGCCCGCAACTCGATGAGCCGCTTCAGGCGATTGTTGCGGTTGATGACGCGCCGGTAGAGATCGTTGAGGTCTGAGGTCGCAAACCGCCCACCGTCGAGCGGCACCAGCGGCCGCAGGTCCGGCGGAATGACCGGCACCTCGGTCAGGATCATCCACTCCGGCTTGTTGCGCGACTGGAGGAAGGCATCGATGATCTTCAGCCGCTTGGCGAGCTTCTTGGGCTTCAGTTCCGAGGTCGATTCGGCGATTTCCTGGCGCAGCTGCGCGGCGATCTTCTCAAGGTCCATACCTTTCAGGATCTCGCGGATCGCCTCGGCGCCGATCGTGGCCGTGAACGAATCCTGCCCGTACTCGTCCTGGGCGCGCAGGTATTCGTCCTCCGAGAGGAGCTGGCGGTCCTTCAGCGGCGTCATGCCGGCATCGAGCACGATGTAGGATTCGAAATAGAGGATGCGCTCCAGCTCCTTCAGCGTCATATCGAGCAGAAGCCCGATGCGCGAGGGCAGCGACTTCAGGAACCAGATGTGCGCGACCGGTGCGGCAAGCGAGATGTGGCCCATGCGCTCGCGCCTTACGCGCGACAGCGTGACCTCGACGCCGCACTTCTCGCAGATGACGCCCTTGTACTTCATGCGCTTGTACTTGCCGCACAGGCACTCGTAGTCCTTGATCGGCCCGAAAATGCGCGCGCAGAACAAGCCGTCACGTTCCGGCTTGAACGTGCGGTAGTTGATCGTCTCCGGCTTCTTGATCTCGCCAAAGGACCAGGACAGGATCTTTTCCGGGCTGGCGATCGAAATCTGGATCTGATCGAAAGCCTGCGGCTGGACCACGGGGCCGAACAGATTCATGACTTCTTGGTTCATGATGGTCTCCTAGAGCTCAGAGTCGCGGGCCGCCGGCGCGGCACCGCTCCCCTGCAGAGAAAGACTTGGGCAAACCGGCGGGCGCAGCCCCGCGAACTCTCGTCGCACAGGGTTACTCGGCCGCCTCCGCCGGCGGCAATTCGGCCGCCGGTTTCTTGGTGGAGGCAAGCTCCACGTTGAGGCCGAGGGAGCGCATCTCCTTGACCAGCACGTTGAAGCTCTCCGGGATGCCGGATTCGAACGTGTCATCGCCGCGCACAATCGATTCATAGACCTTGGTGCGCCCGGCGACGTCGTCGGATTTCACGGTCAGCATCTCCTGTAACGTATAGGCCGCCCCATAGGCTTCGAGCGCCCACACCTCCATCTCGCCGAACCGTTGGCCACCGAACTGGGCCTTGCCGCCCAGCGGCTGCTGGGTGACGAGGCTGTAGGGACCGATCGAACGGGCATGGATCTTGTCGTCGACAAGGTGATGCAGCTTTAGCATATATATGTAGCCGACCGTCACCTTGCGATCGAAGGGGTCACCGCTGCGGCCGTCGAAGAGCGTCACCTGGCCCGAGACGTCGAGCCCCGCCTTCGTCAGCATGTCGAGAATGTCCTTCTCGTGCGCGCCGTCGAAGACCGGCGTGGCAATCGGCACACCGCGACGCAGGTTCTCGCTGAGCTCGACGAGGCCCTTGTCATCGAGCGACTTCACCGTTTCGTCGTTGCCGTAGATATCGGCAAGCTTGCGGCGCAGCGGCTTGGCGTCCTTCGAGCGCAGGTACGCATCGACCGCCTCGCCGACCTGCCGGCCGAGGCCCGCGCAGGCCCAGCCGAGATGCGTCTCCAGGATCTGGCCGACATTCATCCGGCTCGGAACCCCGAGCGGGTTCAGAACGATGTCGACGGCTGTGCCATCCTCGAGGAACGGCATGTCCTCGCTCGGCACGATCTTCGACACGACGCCCTTGTTGCCGTGCCGACCGGCCATCTTGTCGCCCGGCTGGATCTTGCGCTTCACAGCGACGAAGACCTTGACCATCTTCATCACGCCGGGCGGCAGCTCGTCGCCGCGCTGCAGTTTCTCGACCTTGTCGAGGAAGCGGCTCTCCAGCCCCTTCTTCGCCTCGTCGTACTGCTTGCGGACGGCCTCGATCTCGGCCATGAGCGAATCATTGTCGACGGCGAAGGTCCACCACTGGGAGCGCGGATAGTCGTCCAAGAGCTCCTTGGTCAGCGTGGTGTCCTTCTTGAAGCCTTTCGGCCCCGACACGGCGGTCTTGCCGATCAGCGATTCCTGCAGCCGCGCGTAGACGTTGCGGTCGAGGATGGCGAGCTCGTCGTCGCGGTCCTTGGCAAGCCGCTCGATCTCCTCGCGTTCGATCGCCTGGGCACGCTCGTCCTTGTCGACGCCGTGCCGGTTGAAGACCCGCACCTCCACGATCGTGCCCTGGACGCCCGGCGGCACGCGCAACGAGGTGTCGCGCACGTCGGAAGCCTTCTCGCCGAAGATGGCGCGCAGAAGCTTTTCCTCCGGCGTCATCGGGCTCTCGCCCTTGGGCGTGATCTTGCCGACGAGGATGTCGCCGGCCTGAACCTCCGCGCCGATATAGACGATGCCTGCCTCGTCGAGGTTCTTCAGCGCCTCTTCCGAGACGTTTGGGATGTCGCGCGTGATCTCCTCCGGCCCGAGCTTGGTGTCGCGGGCCATCACCTCGAATTCCTCGATGTGGATCGAGGTAAAGACGTCGTCCTTGACGATGCGCTCGTTGAGCAGGATCGAGTCCTCGAAGTTGTAGCCGTTCCACGGCATGAAGGCGACAAGCACGTTGCGCCCGAGCGCCAGGTCGCCGAGATCGGTCGAGGGACCGTCGGCGATGATGTCGCCCTTACGCACGAGGTCGCCGACGCGCACCAGCGGCTTCTGGTTGATGCAGGTCGACTGATTGGAGCGCTGGAACTTCATAAGGCGATAGATGTCGACGCCGGGCTTGGTCGGATCGAGCTCTTCGGTCGCGCGCACGACGATGCGGGTCGCATCGATCTGATCGATGACGCCGGTACGGCGCGCCGCAATCGCCGCGCCCGAATCCCGTGCCACCACCGCCTCCATGCCGGTGCCGACGAGCGGCGCGTCCGCCTGCACGAGGGGTACCGCCTGGCGCTGCATGTTGGAGCCCATGAGGGCCCGGTTGGCATCGTCGTTCTCGAGGAACGGAATGAGGGCTGCGGCGACGGATACGAGCTGCTTGGGCGAGACGTCCATGAACTCGACGCGGTCGCGCGGCACCATGACGACGTCGCCGGCATGCCGGCAGACGACGAGGTCCTCGGTCAGCATGCCCTTGGGGTCCACTCCGGCGTTGGCCTGGGCCACCGAATATTTGGCCTCTTCCATCGCCGAGAGATAGACGACCTCGTCGGTGACACGGCCCTCCTTGACGCGCCGGTACGGCGCCTCGATGAAGCCGTATTTGTTGACCCGCGCGAATGTCGCGAGCGAGTTGATGAGGCCGATGTTCGGGCCCTCGGGCGTCTCGATCGGGCAGATGCGGCCATAGTGCGTCGGATGCACATCGCGCACTTCGAATCCCGCCCGTTCGCGCGTTAGTCCTCCCGGTCCGAGCGCTGACAAGCGGCGCTTGTGGGTGATCTCGGACAGCGGATTCGTCTGGTCCATGAACTGCGACAGCTGCGAGGAACCGAAGAACTCGCGCACCGCCGCCGCCGCCGGCTTCGCATTGATGAGGTCCTGGGGCATGACGGTGTCGATCTCGACCGAGCTCATGCGCTCCTTGATGGCGCGTTCCATGCGAAGCAAACCGATGCGATACTGATTCTCCATCAGCTCGCCCACCGAACGAACGCGCCGGTTGCCGAGATGGTCGATGTCGTCCACCTCGCCGCGCCCGTCGCGCAGGTTTA
>JAFAME010000451.1 GCA_019233695.1 Methylobacteriaceae bacterium | reverse complement strand
GGCGCCAGCGAGCGACGTTCTTCAGATGCTCATCGATCGTCTCGGCGAAGGCATGGCCGCCGGTGCCGTCCGCGACGAAATAGAGCTCCTTGGTCTTGGCGGGGTTGCCGACCGCCTCCATCGCGGCGCGGCCCGGATTGCAGATCGGGCCGGGCGGAAGGCCATCGATGACGTAGGTATTGTACGGCGTCGAGGCTTCGACTTCGCTCTTCAGGATGGGTCGGCCGAGCGTCCCCTTGCCGCCGACGAGCCCATAGATGATCGTCGGGTCGGACTGCAGCTTCATGTGCCGCGTGAGGCGGTTGACGAAAACACCGGCCACCCTCGGCCTTTCGTCGGCCTTGCCGGTCTCCTTCTCGACGATCGAGGCAAGCGTCACAAGGTCGTAGGTCGACTTGATCGGAACGTCGGCCGCCCGGCGCGCCCACACCTCGTTAAGGACCTCCTTCTGCCGATCTTGCATCCGCTTCAAGACCGATTCGCCGGTGTCGCCGCGGGCGAATTCATACGTATCGGGCATCAGCGTGCCTTCCTTCGGCACATGCATGTCACCCTTGAGCAGCGGATTGCCTTCCTCGTCCTTGAGCTCCTTCAGCCGATCGACGATCTGCTGGCTCGTGAGGCCCTCCGGCAGCGTCACCTTGCGCTGCAGCGGCTTGCCCTCGAGCAGCGTGTTGATCACAGCGGCAAGGCTGACGTGGCTCTTGAAAAGATATTCCCCAGCCTTCGGCGTTTCACTCCGGCGCAGCGAGGCGAGGAGAAGGCCGGCATTCAACATCAGCGCATCGTCGGTCACGCCCTCCCGCTCGAGCTGATCGGTGATATCGCCGCGGCTGGTGCCCTTGGCGATGAACACGACCTTGTCATTGGCAAGCGGCCCCGGAGCTGCAAAACGCTCGGCCACCGACCCGATGCCGATCAAGGCTCCGACCGCAAGGACGAGAACGAACGACAGAATGCCGCTCAGCGTGGACAGAACGGTACGGCGCGGGCGACGTCGATGGCGGCGCTCCGGCGGAGGCGGCGCCGGCTGCGGCTGCAGCGCCTCGTTTGGACTTTGCAGCGCTCCGCGGCGCCCGAACGCACGCGCCCCCGCGCGTTCGGCGGCATCCTCCGGGGAAACGCTTCGATCGTCGGCTGCCACCTTAGCCATGCCCTCGACCAATCACGTCACCAACGGCAACGGACCGCGGCGGCGCCGACACTAGCTGAACGATCCATCCGGCGAAACCCCAAGCGGCCGCGTCGCAGAATCACACGCGGTGAAAGATAAGCGAAGCGTTGGTGCCGCCGAAGCCGAAGGAGTTCGACAGCACGGCATCGATGGCGCGCGGCCTTGCCTGATGCGGCACGAGATCGATCGGCGTCTCGACCGAGGGATTGTCGAGATTGAGCGTCGGCGGCGCGATGCCATCGCGGATGGCAAGGACAGAGAAGATTGCTTCGACCGCACCCGCGGCCCCGAGCAGATGCCCGATCGCCGACTTCGTCGAGGACATCGACAGCTTGCCGGCCGCATTGCCCATGACGCGCTGGACGGCGGCCAGTTCGATCTCATCGCCGACCGGCGTCGACGTGCCGTGGGCGTTGACATAGTCGATTTCGGAGGCCGGCAGGCCGGCCCGCTTCAAGGCCGCCACCATGCATCGGTAGGCGCCATCGCCATCGGGGGCGGGCGCCGTGATGTGATAGGCATCGCCCGAAAGGCCGTAGCCGACGAGCTCGGCATAGATGCGCACCCCGCGCGCCTTGGCGTGTTCGTGCTCTTCGAGGATAACGCACCCTGCCCCTTCGCCCATCACGAAGCCGTCGCGGTCCCGGTCATACGGCCGGGAAGCTTGCTTCGGCCGGTCGTTGAAATTCGTCGACAGGGCCCGGCAGGCGGAAAAGCCGGCGAGCGCCAGCCGGTTCACCGCCGACTCGGTGCCGCCGGCAACCATGACGTCGGCGTCGCCGAGCGCGATCAGCCGGCCGGCGTCGCCGATCGCATGGGCTCCCGTCGAACAGGCGGTGACGACGGCATGGTTCGGTCCCTTCAGGCCGTGCCGAATGGAGACGTAGCCGCTGGCAAGGTTGATGAGCCGGCCGGGGATGAAAAATGGCGAGATTCGGCGCGGCCCCTTCTCCTTCAGCGTGATCGACGCGTCATAGATGCCGCCAAGGCCGCCGATCCCCGAGCCGATCATCACGCCGGTCGCTGCCTGCTCGTCAGCGGTCTTGGGCGCCCAGCCGGCATCGTTCAGGGCCTGGGTGGCGGCCGCCATCGCAAACACGATGAACTCGTCGACCTTGCGGCTTTCCTTCGGCTCCATCCACTCGTTGGGGTCGAACCTGTCCTCGACGGCGGGGCCGCGCGGCACTTGGCAGGCGATCTGGCAGGTGATGTCGGAAACATCGAAATTCTCGACGCGCCCTGCCCCGCTCTCGCCCGCAACGAGACGGCTCCACGTCGCCTCGACACCGCAGGCGAGCGGTGAAACAACGCCGAGACCCGTGACGACCACCCGTCTCATGTTGTCACTCTTGCCTCACCATCACCGGCGTGCCCGCGACAACCCGGCTGGCAAGCGCCCGGGGCACCGACCGGGATTTGGGCAAACGAAAGATGAGGCGACCGGCCCAAACATAGTGGGGCCGGGTTTATCCGGCCCCACGCTTTCGTCAAGCTGTTTCGGGCTGAGGCGGAATGATCAGGCCTTGGTGCCGGCCTTTTCGAGGAATTTCACCGCATCGCCGACGGTCACGATGGTCTCGGCCGCGTCATCCGGAATTTCGACGCCGAATTCTTCTTCAAAAGCCATCACCAATTCAACCGTATCGAGCGAATCAGCTCCGAGATCGTCAATGAAATTGGCGTTGTCCACGACCTTGTCGGCATCGACGCCGAGATGTTCCACGACAATCTTCTTCACGCGCTCGGCGACATCGCTCATCGGTTCTCGTCCCTGTGTTCTCTGACATCTGTCTCGGGATGATTGTTTGTCAATTGCCTGGCGCCCAAGACCTAGGAAGCCAATCGTCAGGGCCTGCCGCCGAACGCCCGCCCGCTCGCCACAAGCCGCCTAATGTTCCCCACAATTCCGCAACCACATCAACGAGTCCCGCGGCCTCGGCCAGGCTCGTCGAGAATCGTGAAGTAACACACTTTCCAGGACATGGCGAGAGGGGCAAAAATCCGTTTGGAAAACCCTAGGAAAGCGGCTCAAGTCTATCAAATCATTGCCATTCCACCGTTTACATGCAGCGTCTGTCCGGTGACGTAGGCGGCCTCGTTGCTGGCAAGGTAGACGGCCGCGGTAGCAACGTCTGCGCCCGTCCCGAGCCGCCCCGCCGGAACACTTGCAAGGATTCTTTCCCTCTGCTTGTCGTTGAGGGTGTCCGTCATCGGGCTCTCGATGAACCCAGGCGCGATGCAGTTGACGGTGATGCCCCGGCTCGCCACTTCCGCCGCAAGCGACTTCGACATCGCGATCATGCCGGCCTTGGCGGCAGCGTAATTGCCCTGCCCTGCGTTGCCGGTCACCCCGACGACCGATGTGATGCCGATGATGCGCCCGAAGCGGCGCTTCATCATGCCGCGCAGTGCCGCCCGGGCGAGGCGGAAGCCTGCCGTGAGATCGACGGCGAGGACGGCGTTCCAATCCTCATCCTTCATGCGCACGAAGAGCCCGTCGCGGGTGATGCCGGCGTTGTTGACAAGAATGTCGAGGGTGCCCATCGCGGCTTCGACAGCCGGAACCAGCGCCTCCACGGCGGCGGGGTCGGCGAGATTGCAGGCAGCGATATGGGCCCGCTCGCCGAGTTCGCCGGCGAGCGCGGCGAGCGCCTCGCTGCGTGTGCCGGAGAGGGCCACCGCTGCACCCTGCCGATGCAGAGCGCGGGCGATGGCGCCGCCGAGGCCGCCCGTGGCGCCGGTGACGAGCGCCGTCCTGCCCGTCAGGTCGAACATGGCGTGCCTCCTTGCATCGGCTCAGGCCGACGCCCTTGCCGTCATCAAGGCCGCAATCTCGTCGGGTGTTCCCGCCGCCACCGCCGTCACCCCCTCGACGATGCGCTTGACGAGGCCGGACAGGACCTTGCCCGAGCCCACCTCGATGAACCGCGCCACGCCATGGTCGGCCATGTAGGCGACACTTTCGCGCCACCGCACAGTGCCGGTCACCTGCTCGATCAGGCAGCGCCGGATCTCCCCCGGATCACACACGGCCTGCGCCGTCACATTGGCGACGAGCGGAACCCGTGGCGGCGCGATCGTCACCCCGGCAAGCGCCGCGGCCATGACGTCGGCGGCAGGTCGCATCAGCCCGCAATGGAATGGTGCGGAGACCGGCAGCAGCAGGGCGCGCTTGGCGCCATGCGCCTTGGCCATGCCCATCGCACGCTCGACGGCGGCGCGCGTTCCCGAAATGACCACCTGACCGGCGCTGTTGTCGTTGGCCGCCTGGCAGACCTCGCCGGCGGCAGCTTCCGCGGCAAGCGCGGCGGCCGCATCGAAATCGAGGCCGATCAGGGCGGCCATGGCGCCGGTGCCGACGGGCACGGCGTGCTGCATCGCCTCGCCGCGGATGCGCAGCAGGCGGACCGCATCGGCGAGCGGGAAGCTGCCGGCCGCAGCCAGCGCCGAATATTCGCCGAGCGAGTGCCCGGCAACGAAAATCGCGTCGCGCCCGACATCGAATCCCGTCTCGGACTCGATGACCCGCAACGCTGCGAGGCTGACTGCCATCAGCGCCGGCTGGGCGTTGGCCGTGAGCGTCAGTTCGGCTTCAGGCCCTTCGAAGGCAAGCCGCGAGAGGTTCTGGCCGAGCGCCGCATCGACCTCGGCAAAGACTGCGCGCGCCGCGGCGAAGCGCTCGGCTAGCGCCTTGCCCATGCCGACGACCTGCGAGCCCTGCCCGGGAAAGATCAAAGCGTCGGCCACCCGGCCTGTTCTCCCCATATGAAAGGAGCGAGCGAGTGGCATCGGCACGACCGGGTGTCAAGCCTGGGGTCGGAATGGGTTGAGAAGGACGACGCGGCAACCGGCCCAGGGAAGTTCCGGCCGTCCACCACCGCCGATGGTAAAGTTCCGCTTGTCGCGTGGAGACGGCCGGCCTATGTGTCGGCGCGGCCAAGTCGTCGACGGAGGAGCCACCCTGCCGTGGCGAGCCCGGCAGCCGGTTTAGCTCAGGCGGTAGAGCAGCTGATTTGTAATCAGAAGGTCGCGGGTTCGACTCCTGCAACCGGCACCAAATAAACTTCTG
The DNA here is from genome assembly GCA_019233695.1 of Methylobacteriaceae bacterium. GTDB lineage: Bacteria > Pseudomonadota > Alphaproteobacteria > Rhizobiales > Beijerinckiaceae > JAFAME01. The sequence goes on along the minus strand of JAFAME010000451.1, from coordinate 39 downwards.
AAACAGTGCGAAAACGTCCAGAACCGCCTGAGAAACAAA
>JAFAME010000144.1 GCA_019233695.1 Methylobacteriaceae bacterium | reverse complement strand
TCAGCTTCGGCTTTGCCATTATCGGCGCCATCGTCGGCGAGTTCATCGGCTCGCGCTATGGTATCGGCTTCATCATCCAGACCGCGCGCGGCGTGCACGATACGGCAGAGATGTATGGCGCCATTGTCATCATCGTGGTGGTCGTGCTCAGCGCCGAATACGCGATGACGCTGATTGAAAATCGGCTGGCGCGATGGCGTCCGCCGCCGGTCACCGAGGCGCAGGCGTGAGCCGGCAAGCGCGGGGAATCCGAACACAAAGTTGACGGCAGGTCCGGATTTCCGATCCCAAGTGTTTTCCGCGAGTAAACCGCCTGCGCGAATTGGAGGGTCCCGACCCTCCAAGATGGTCCGCACCGACGCGGTCGGGGAAGTGCCGCTGGAACAATGGCTTAGGACAGACCGAGTCCAGCCTGCAATGCAAACGGACGCAGCCGCTCGGGCGATGGCGTTAACCGAACCTTGGCGAACTCGGGCGCAGGCTCGCCTGCACATTCCTTGTGCAGGGGATCGCCATGAAGCGCTCCATCCTTCTCGATATCGCCTGGCTTGTCCCGGCCTTCTTCGTCTGCAGCTTCGTCTTGCGCGCAGCCGCGTTCGCATTTCTGCGCGTCGGATAGGGGTCCAGCCGAGCCTCGCTCAAGGGGCTTGCTTGCCAAGCCCCTGCACCGGATGACGTGCATCGCCGCGACGATTGCGGCGGCGGACGTACATGATGAAGGCCGCCGGCGACTGCTCCCTAACCTTGAGGGCAGCGTCCAAAGCATCTTCTGCCTCGACGACGACGTGATCGAGCTTGCCCTGCAGCTTGTATCCTACGGTGAATTGCAACGGCGTTTCTCTCGGCCCTGATCGCCAGCGCGTTCTTTTCAACGACATAGTGCCGGCGGTGGTTTGATCCAGCCTCGATTCTGCCGTCATCCGCGACAGCGGTGGTCTCAGGTCGGTTGATCGCGCGGCGATGCCGGCAAATCGATATCGACGACAAGTCCCGACCCTTCGGCGGGTTCGCCCAGCCGCACGCTCCCGTCGTGCGCGATCACGATCTCCTTGACGATCGCCAGACCAAGCCCAAAGCCCTCCGTCTCACTTCCAAGGATGCGGTGGAACCGTTCGAACGCGCGATCGCGTTCGTGCGCCGGAATTCCGGGACCGTTGTCCTCGATCCGCAGGTGGAGGGCATCGCCGTTGCGATCGAGCGACATCGTGATGACGCCTCCGGCCGGGGTGTAGCGGACCGCGTTGTCGACGAGGTTGACAACGAGCTCGTTCAACAGGGTCAAGTGGCCCATGATTTTCACCTCGGTGCCGTCACACTCGAAACCGAGATCAATATTCTTCTCGATGGCTCGCGCGGCGAGCTTTTCCACCGCGGCGCGGGCAATCTCGCCGAAGTCCACGGGCTCTTTGCGCAGGACGTTCGATCCGATCTCGGCCCGGGCCAGCGTCAGGAGCTGGTTGGCGAGCCTGGTCATCGTCCCGGCGGCGCTGTCGATGGCGCGCAGCGCCTCGTCCTTGGCCTCGATGCCGGTCTCGCGCAGGCCGACGCCCGCCTGCGTCTTGAGCAGGGCCAGCGGGGTGCGCAACTGGTGGGAGGCGTCGGCCACGAAGCGGCGGTGCGTCGCAATCTGGTTGCGCACCCGTTCGAGCGCATCGTTGAGCGCTTCGACGAGCGGTCGCAATTCGGTCTGGACCTGCGCCGCCGCGAGCGGAGCCAAGGCATCGGGCTTGCGGCCGACAATTTCATTGCGCAGCCGCAGAAGGGGCCGCAGCCCGCGATGCAGGCCGAACAGGGCGAGCGCCGCTGCTGCGGCAACCATTAGGGCCTGCTGCAGGAACCCATGCAGCCAGAGGTCGCTTGTCATGGCCGCGCGGCCGCGCAGCGTCTGGCCGACGATGACGAGCGCCGTGCGCGATCCGCCCGAGGAGACGACGGGTTGGGCGATCGCAACCGCGCGCATCTCCTCGTTGCGAAACCTCGTGTCGAAATAGCTCGGTTCGGGCCCTTGCGGCGGGGCGGGCGGAGAGGCGAGCTCGGGCCAGCCGGCGACGAGCGCGCCGTCGGGGCCGACGATCCGGTAGACGACCCGGTCCTGCTCGTCGGACGCGAACATTTCTAGCGCCGCCGGCGGTATGATCGCCTCCAGCGTGCCGTCGCTCAGCGTGATCTGTTCGGCCATGGCCCGCGCTGATGCAAGCAGCGTCCGGTCTGTGATGAGACCCGCCGTGGCCTCAGCGTCGCGCCGGGCAACCAGGGCATTGATGACGAGGAGCCCGACGAGCGGCACGAGGACCCAGCACAAAAGTTCGACGCGCAGGCTCGATCTAGCCGGCATCGTCGGCTCGCAGCACATAGCCAAGCCCGCGCAGCGTGACGATCTCGACGCCGCTGCCATCGAGTTTCTTGCGCAGCCGGTGCACGTAGATCTCGATCGCCGCGGGGTTGGCGTCATCGTCAAACCCGAACACGCTCTCCGCCAGAAGGGTTTTGGCTGTAGCCTTGTTGGCCCGCAGGATCAGCGTTTCGAGGACCGCGTGCTCACGCGGTGTGAGGGCAAGCACGGCCCCGCCAAGTCGGAATTCCCGGCTGT
>JAFAME010000113.1 GCA_019233695.1 Methylobacteriaceae bacterium | reverse complement strand
GATCTTGTCGAGGTAGAAGGCGAGGTGGTCTTTGATCATCGCGACTGCGGGAAACGGGTGCTCGTAGCTCCAGATCGCGTCGGCAGAGGTTGCGCCGTCGACCTGGATCGAGAAGTAGCTCGCATCCCCCTTGTAAGGGCAATGCGTATGGCGCGCGGTCCTGTGCAGAAGGCTCATGTCGACGTCAGTCCGGGGGATGTACTTCACCACCGGATATGACGCCTCCTTGAGATCAAGGGCGCCGCGCGAATCGGCAATCACCGTGCCCTGCCAGAGGACACGGACGCGCTTTTGCGCGGGGGTGACGGTAATCGGATGATCCGGACCGGGGATTCTCGGGGCGACGTCGTTCATCGTGGCCTCCAGCTGTTACTGATCCCATATGCTCCAATGACGAGACATCCGCCTCGCCGGCTCGGCCCATGTAGGTAGGACCCATCAGCGCGGCGTCGAGTCCCAACGCCCTCTCGCCGCCATCGGCGTTCGCGCCAGCGCTATCCGCCCGCTGCGGGCGCAAGGTCCTCGAGCATGGTCGGGATGAGTTCGGCCAATGTCGGGTGGATGTGCACCGCATGCGTGATCGTCGTATAGGGCGCCTTGGCATACATCGTGTCGGTGAGGCAATGGACGGCCTCGTCGCCCCCCGTGCCGAGAATGGCGGCGCCGAGAATCTGTTTGGTCTGCGCGTCGACGATCACCTTCATGAAGCCATTGGTTTCGCCCTTCTCGACGGCCCGGCCGACGCGCGTCATCGGACGCCTGCCGACAAGAACAGGCCTCCCCGTTGCCCGCGCCTGCACCTCGGTCATGCCGACCCGCCCGAGCGGCGGATCGATGAAGAGGCCATAGGTAGGAATCCGGTCGCTGAGGCGGCGCGGCTCGTTGTCGAGCAGATTGGCGCTGACGATCTCGAAATCGTTGTAGGCCGTATGCGTGAAGGCGCCGCGCCCGTTGCACTCGCCGAGCGCCCAGATGCCCGCCACATTGGTGCGGAGCTGATCATCGACCGCGATGAAACCGTGCTCGTTCGTGTGCACGCCGGCCCTGTCGAGATCGAGGTCATCGGTGTTCGGGCGACGGCCGGTCGCCACCAGCAGGTGCGACGCTGAGACTTCCATGCGGCCTTGCGCGCCCTCGATCTGCGCCACGATGGCGCCGGCGCGCTTGTCGAGGCGCGTGCATTTCGAGGCGACGCGAATGTCGATGCCTTCCTGTTCCAGGATCTCCTTGATGGAGGCCGAGATGTCCTCGTCCTCGTGGGGAACAAGGCGCGGCGCCGCTTCGATGACCGTGACCTTGCTGCCGAAGCGCCGATACATCTGCGCGAACTCGAGGCCGATATAGCTGCCGCCGAGAATGAGCAGGTGCTCCGGCAGGAAATCGACATCCATCATCGAGGAATTCGTCAGGTAGTCGACGTGATCGAGGCCTGGGATCGCCGGCACCATGGCCCGGCCGCCCACATCGATGAAGATCCTGGCAGCCGACAGAAGCTCCTCGTCGACCTTGACCTCGCGCGCCGAGCCAAAACGGGCGTGGCCGCGATAGATCATGCAGCCCGGCATCGATGTGAGCCAATCCTCGACGCCGCGGCTCGATGTCTGCGAGATGGCATCCTTGCGAGCCTTCACTTTCCTCATATCGACGTGGATACGGCCATCGATTTCGACGCCGTATTCGGATGCCCTTGCCGCCATGTGCGCCGCATAGGCGCTGGCGACCATCGCTTTGGTCGGTATGCAGCCGGTATTGACGCAGGTGCCGCCGAAGCGCTTGCGCTCGATGATGGCAACCTTCATGCCCGCCTTGGTGAGGCGATTGGCGAGGGGCGGACCGGCCTGGCCAGTTCCAATGATGATGGCGTCGTAGGTCGGGGACATGGCTCACCTCGGGCATGGCGCACCGCGCCACCATGCCGGAGATGATAGGTCGGCGTCCAATCCGGACGATGACGGGCGCGCTAGTGGCCGCCGCCGCCTCCGACGCGCGCCGGCCGGCGCATCAGCGGCACCATCAGCACCAGGAGGACGAAAAGGCCGGTCAGCACGTAGAACACGTCGGCAAGCGACATGACCACGGCCTGCTGTCGCACCATGCCGGCGAGCCGCTTTGTCGCGGCGAGTTCGGCATCGCTGCCAAAGCTCACCATGGCGGCCTCAAGATTGGCAAGTGTCGCTTCGGCTCTGTCGCGACCCCACGCCACGGCCTCGTGCAGCCGCGCCAGGTGCAGGTCCTCGCGTTTGTCGATCAGCGTGTTGATGAGCGCCAGGCCGACGGCGCCGCCGAGATTGCGGGTCAGATTGAACAGGCCGGAGGCGTTCTTCATGCGTTGCGGGGGCAGGGTGCCGAGTGCCACGTTGTTGATCGGCACCATCGCCAGCATCAGGCCGCAGCCGCGCAGCACCTGCGGCGCCAACAGCTCATAAAAGTCCCAGTCGGCGGTCAGTCCCGAGGCGATGTAGGTGCCCGCGGCAAACGAGCCGAAGCCGATGCCGATCATCCAACGCGGGTCGAGCAGGGTCGAGAGCCGTCCGACGATCGGCGCCGAAAAGAACATGCAGAGACCGGTCACGAACATGGTCTCGCCGATCTGCAGCGAGGAATAGCCGCGCACGCGCGCAAGGAACACCGGATAGAGGTAGGTCAGCCCGTAGAGCCCGATGCCCATGACGAATGAGAACAGCGAGCCGGTCCAGAAATTGCGGTTGCGGAAGGCGCCAAGGTCGACGATCGGCTGGGGCGCCGTGAACGCCCGCCAGAAGAAGATCGCGGCGCTGATCACCGATATGGCAGCGAGATCGACGATCAGGTTGCTGTCGAACCAGTCCTTGCTCGGGCCCTCTTCGAGGACGTATTCGAGCGCGCCGAGGAACACTGCCATCGACACCAGGCCCGTCCAGTCGAATTTCTCCAGAAGCGACCAGTCCGGGTCGTCGAAGTCGACGAGAAACCACGTCGACAAGGTGACGAAGATGCCGGGCAGGATGTTGATCAGAAACAGCCAGTGCCACGACAGGAGATCCGTCAGGTAGCCGCCGACGGTCGGGCCGATGGTCGGGGCGAGCGTGGCGACGAGGCCGATCAGCGGCCCGACGAGCGGCTGCTTGTCGCGTGGAAAGACGGTGAACGCCGAAGCAAAGACCGTCGGTATCATGCCGCCGCCGATAAAGCCCTGCAGCGCCCGCCATATGATCATCTGTTCGATCGAGGTCGCCTGGGCGCACATGAAGCTCATGAGGGTGAAGCCGCCGGCGGAAATGGCGAACATGTAGCGCGTCGAAATCACCCGCGACAGGAAGCCCGAGAGCGGGATCATGATGACTTCGGCAATGAGATAGCTTGTCTGCACCCAGGGAATTTCGTCGGCGCTTGCCGACAGGCCGGCCTGAATCTGCGACAGCGAGGCGGAGACGACCTGGATGTCTAGGATCGCCATGAACATGCCGAAGACCATGCACAGAAACGCAATGAGACGCCGGCGATCGAGCCCGGACGCGGGTGCCAACGCGGGAGAACGCCGCACCACAGGCTGGACCACGCCGGTCGCGCGTACGGCGACCGCGCTCATTGCCTGGCCTCCAGCGGCGTTACCGGCGCCTCGATCGTGGGGTTCGGCTCGGCCCGGGAACTGAGGCCAAGCCAGCCGAGATCGAGCCTGTCAAGACCGAGTGCGGCAACAAGCGTGGGCTTTGCCGAGCCTTGCTCACGGGTGTGGACGTCGACGACGACGGACAGGCCGGGCCGCAATATTCCCTCGCGCGCCACTTTCTCCGGGACGCGGATGCGCACCGGAATTCGCTGCACAATCTTGGTGAAATTGCCGGTCGCGTTTTCCGGCGGCAGCAGCGAAAACTCGGATCCGGAAGCCGGCGCAAAGCTCTCGACCGTGCCTTCGATGGTGCGTCCCGGATAGGCGTCAACGACAATGTCGGCCTTCTGGCCCGGGGCCATGCGAGCGAGTTGCGTCTCCTTGAAATTCGCCTCCACATAGGCGCTTTGCAGCGGCACAAGCGCCAGGAGGCGAGTTCCTGCCGTCACGAGCTGTCCCGGCTGGGCGGCCTTGTTGCCGATGACGCCGTCGAAGGGGGCTCGGATCACGGTGAACGCAAGATCGCGCTCGGCCTGCGCCAGCGCGGTCCTCAGCTCGCTCAGCGTCCTCTCTGCCTCCGTTTTCTGGGCGTCCAGCACGGCCAGGCCGGCTTTGGCCGATTCGACCGCGGCCTGCGCGCTGATCACGGCCGCGGCCGTGCGATCCCTGTCGGCTCTCGCCTGGTCGAGCGTCGCCCTGGTCGCGTAGTCGTTCTTGGCGAGCGCGTTGGCGCGGTCGAAAGCTGCGACGGCACGCACCGCATCGGCCTGGGCTGCCGTGACCTGCGCCTGCGCTTGCGCGATGTTGGCGACCTGCGCCTGCCCTTGCTGCGCGATGCGCCCGACAGTCGCCCCCTGCGTGGCGATCTTGTCCTTGGCCGATTGCACGGCGAGCTTGTAGTCGCCGTCATCGATGCGCACGAGGATGGCGCCTGCGGCAACCCGCGTGTTTTCAACGACCGGAACGGCTTCGATATAGCCTGACACTTTGGCGGCGATGATCGAGGTGTCCGCCTTCACATAGGCGTCGTCGGTCGAAACCAGGAATTGCCATTCCGTCAGATACTTGTATCCAAACCAGGTGCCGCCGCCGAGGGCGGCCAGCAGGATGAGCGGAAACACGATCCGGCGCTTTCGCCTGCGAGCCGGCGGCAGAACCTCGCCGCTCATCGGGCGGTCGGCGAGCTGACCGGTTCCCTGCGGCGCCGCAAGCGGCTGGGTCGGCCCGGACGATTTTCCATGTTCATTTTCGAACGGCGCGCGGGATGACGGCAGCGATCCGTCCTCTCTCGAGAGCGCCTTTTCAACGACGATGTTTTCGGCCATAGGTCGCTCCGGTGACGACGCGAGACGGAAAATCCGCCTGTATGACTCTCGGGCATGTGACCGAACCGTTCGGTCATTGCCTGTTGTATTAGCGTGCGGGATGGCTTAAATCAAGATCGAACCGAACCGTTCGGTCACATTATTTTTGTCGTCAGGCGGACCGCCCAGGGGAGATGAACGAATGTCGACGCTTGACATGACGAGACCGAAACCTTCCTCCGACGCGGCCGCGGGCGCGGGCATTGATTCCGCGGCAAACGAGGACAGCGCCAAGCGGCGGCAGATTTTGGAAGGCGCTCGGCAGGTCTTTCTGACGGAAGGATTCGACGGCGCCAGCATGAACGACGTTGCCCGCGTGGCCGGCGTCTCCAAGGGAACTTTGTACGTCTATTTCGACAGCAAGGTCGCGCTGTTCGAGGCCCTGGTCCGCGAGGAGCGCCAGCAGCAGGCCGAACGCCTGTGCATCATCTATGACGATGACGATGCGGAGTTGCGCGCAACCCTGATCCAATTCGGGGTCAATCTGGTCGAGATGATCACCCGGCCGTCGAACATTGCCCAGGTGCGAACGGTGCTGGCGGTGGCACCGAAATTCCCCCAGGTAGGCCGGG
>JAFAME010000045.1 GCA_019233695.1 Methylobacteriaceae bacterium | reverse complement strand
CCCTGCCGATTGCCGCCGGCGAGAACCTTCGCTCCGTCTGGGATTTTCGCCACCTGATCGCCTCCGGCGGCGTGACCTTCCCCGAGCCCGACGCCACCAACTGTGGCGGCGTGACCGCATTCATGAAGATCGCGCACCTTGCCGAGGCCTTCAACCTGCCGGTCACTTCGCATGGTGCGCATGACCTGACAGTCCACCTCCTCGCAGGGGTTCCCAACCGCTCCTATCTCGAGGCGCACGGTTTTGGCCTCGACCGCTATATTGCCGATCCGCTCGAGATCCGCGAAGGAATGGCCATTGCGCCGGAGCGGCCCGGTCACGGCATCCGCTTCGACTGGGCCGGGCTCGAAAAAATCCGCGCCTGAGCGGGGCGGCCGCAGGGAGGAAGCCCGAATGAAATTGCAGGACAAGGTCGCCATCGTCACCGGCGGCGCACGCGGCATCGGCCGCGCCATCGTCGACCGCTATGCCGCCGAAGGCGCGCGCGTCTGCGTCGCCGACGTCAATCTCGGCGAAGCCGAGGAGACCGCGGCTCGCGCCGGCAAGGGCGCATTCGCGGCCGCGTTCGATGCGGCGAGCCAGGAGTCGATCGATGCGCTCGTCGCCGAGGTCATCGAGACTGCCGGCGCAATCGACATCCTCGTCAACAACGCCGGCGTCTTTGCGATGGCGCCGCTCGAAGAGGTCACTCGCGAGCAATGGCAGAAGGTGTTTTCGGTCAACGTCGAAGGCGTGGTCTTCACGATGCAAGCGGTGGCAAGGGAGATGATCCGCCAGGGTCGCGGCGGCAAGATCATCAATCTGGCAAGCCAGGCCGGGCGGCGGGGCGAAGCGCTCGTCCTGACCTATTGCGCCTCGAAGGCCGCGGTGATCAGCATCACCCAATCGGCGGGCCTGCGCCTCATCAAGTACGGCATCAACGTCAATGGAATTGCGCCCGGCGTCGTCGACACGCCGATGTGGGACTTCGTCGACCGCGAATTCGCCCGCTACGAGAACCGCGCCATCGGCGAGACCAGGGCAATGGTCGGCCGCCTGGTGCCTTTCGGCCGGATGGGAAAGCCGGAGGACTATGGCGGAATTGCCGTGTTCCTTGCCTCGGGCGATTCCGACTATGTGGTCGCGCAGACCTATGGCGTCGACGGCGGCAATTGGCTGGCCTGAAAGTGCCCATGGCCGAAGCACGGCGGTTCGAGAGGAGCGGGGCATGCCCGGGCGCATCGGCTGGGGATTCATCGGCGCAAGCACGATTTCAAGAGAGTGGATGCTGGAGGCCGTGCGCCGCACGCCCGGCAACGAAGTCGTTGCCGTGTTCAGCCGGTCGCGCCAACGCGGCGAGCGTTTCGCGGCCGAGACCGGCATCGGCAAGGTCTACGACCGCCTCGCCGATCTTCTCGCCGCACCGGACATCCAGGCGATCTACGTTGCCAGCACCAACGAGCGCCACCATTCGGAGGTGCTGGCCTGCGCCGCGGCAGGCAAACACGTGCTCTGCGAAAAGCCGCTGGCGCTCAGTGTCGAAGACGGCCTGGTGATGGTTGCCGCCTGCGAGCGGGCCAAGGTGGTGCTTGCCGTTAATCACCATCTGCGCGGCGCAGCCCCGCATCGCGCCATGCGCGAGATCATCGCCAGCGGCCGTCTCGGCCGGATCGTCGTCGTGCGAACCGCGCACGGCGCCCTGCTGCCCGAACATCTGCAGACCTGGCGGATACGCGACGCTGCAACCGGGGCCGGCGCCGCGCTGGACCTCACGGTCCATGACGCGGATATCGTCCGATTCCTGCTCGATGACGAGATTGTCGCCGTCCAGGCGATGACCGCAAATTCGGGCCTCGCGGCCGGGAGTATCGAGGACACGGCGCTCGCGATCCTGCGCACGCGCGGCGGCGTTCTCGTCCACGTGCAGGACGTTTTCAATACGCCGTTCAATCGCACCGCGGCGGAGATCCACGGAACGAAGGGATCGCTGTTTGCCCTCGATTGCATGACGCAGGAGCCGATCGGCTCGGTGGTGCTCCGCAACGCCGGCGGCGAGACGCCGATCGAGCTTGAGCACGAGAACCGCTACGCTCGCGTCGTGCGGCAGTTCAACGAGGCAATTGCCGGCCACGGCCGACCGGACTGCACCGGCCGCGACGGCGTCGCCTCGCTGGCGGTGGCACTCGCGGTGCTTGAATCGGCCCGCACGGGATGCGAGGCCAAGGTCGATTCCCGCACATTCGCGCCCACCTGACCGAGACTGGGCTCAGTCGCGCCCGACGCTGACGTAGGTGAAGCCTCGCCGGCGCACGTCCTGAGGCCGGTAGATGTTGCGCAGATCGATGATGACGGGGCGCGCCATCACCTTTTTGATGCGGTCGAGGTCGAGGGCGCGGAAGGCGTCCCATTCGGTGGCGATCACCAGCGCATCGGCACCGGTCGCGCACGCATAAGGGTTGGCGCAGAACGTCACCTTCGGCATCAGCGGGCGCGCCTGTTCGATGCTTTCCGGAT
>JAFAME010000015.1 GCA_019233695.1 Methylobacteriaceae bacterium | reverse complement strand
GCGCATGTTCGAGGGCCCGAACAACGGCAGGACAAGATAGGGCCCGTCGTCGACGCCCCACACGAACAGGGTCTGGCCGAAGTCGCCCGACTGCTGCGGCAGGCCCGCCTGCCCGGCGATGTCGAAGAGCCCGCCGACGCCAAGCGTGGTATTGGCGAGGAAACGCCCCGCCGTCTTCACCGCCGCGCCGAATCGCAGCTGCAGCAGGTCGTTGGCAAAAATGCGCGGTTCCTTCAGATTCGAATCGAGACTGTTGAGGCGATCGCGCACGACCGCCGGGGTGACGGCATGAAAGCCGCGGGCAAGCGGTCCGAATATGGCCTGATTGGCCGCAAGAACCCGGCGGTTGCCCGCCTCATACGGGTCGTAGATTTGCGTCGAGGGTTCGCGCCGGGTGGCAGCGCAGCCCGCAACAAAAATGGCGGCCAAGACTGCCAATCCGCGCCAAGCCTGTCGTACACGTGAAGGCATGCAACCAACCGTTCTTGAGACTTGCCACGGGACCGACCGCCGCGCGATGGCAGCGCGGCGCGCCAAATTTCGGCCGAGCGACGCACCCAACCCATGGCGAACGTATCTGGCGGCGCCGGTCCAAGCAACCGAACGCAGTTGATTGGCCATGCAATCCGTCCTCAACGGCTCGTTTTTTTCGATAGTGTCACTCTTTTGCGTCGCTCTCTCGGTTGTCGGGAGCGCTTACGCCCTGGTCGCCGTCCATTGCGTTCGGCGCTTCGCCAGCCGCCGCCCGAAATTGCCGAGCGCCAATCCCTCGGTGACGCTTCTGAAGCCCCTCTACGGCGATGAGCCCGGGCTCGAGGCCGCGCTGGCGACGTTCTGCAGCCAGGACTACCGGGGCAAAGTGCAGATCGTTTTCGGCGTCCAGTCGCCCGACGATCCGGCGATCGCCGTCGCCAAGACGCTCATGGCGTCCTATCCCGAGGTCGCATTCGATCTCGTCATCGATGCGGCGGTTCATGGCATCAACGGCAAGGTCTCCAATCTCATCAACATGGCGCGCACGATCCGCCACGATGTCGTGGTCCTCGCCGACAGCGATATCGTCGTGCCCGCAAGCCACCTGTCCCAGGTCGTCGGGGCGCTCGAAGAGGAGGCCGCAGGGCTCGTGACGTGCCTCTATCGCGGTGCGCCGATCGCCGGGGTCTGGTCGCGCCTCGCGGCGGCGGCGATCGACCTCCACTTCCTGCCGAGCGTGCTGGTCGGGACTGCGACCGGCCTCGCCCGCCCGGCCTTTGGGTCGACCATCGCCATGCGGCGCGAAACTCTTTCGGCAATCGGCGGCTTTGCACCCTTTGCGGACCACCTCGCCGATGACTATGCGATCGGCCGGGCCGTGCGCGATCTTGGCATGGCCGCGGCCATTCCGCCGATTGTCGTCGAGCATCTTTGCAGCGATGCAAGCTTCCGGGCTCTGTGGCATCATGAGCTGCGCTGGGCGCGCACGATCCGCCTCATCGACCCGGCGGGCTTCCTGGGCTCGGGGCTGACCCATGCGCTCCCTTTCGCCGCCATCGGTCTGGTCTTTGCCGGATTTCAGGGCTACGCATGGGGCGCTGTCGCGCTTGCCCTTGCCTGTCGCCTCCTGTTGTGGCGCACCCTCGTGCGCTGTCTCCACATCGCCCGGCGAGGCATCGGGCTGGTGATCGTTCGCGACATGCTTTCGTTCGTGGTATTCGTCGCGAGCTTTCTTGCCTTTCGCGTCCGTTGGCGCAATTTCGGCTACAAAATCGGGCTTGGCGGGACGATGGTGCCCCTGAAGAAAGATCTCAAGCGATGATGCGAACGCTGTTCCTGCAGGCTCCTTCCTACGACGGCTTCGACGGCGGCGCCGGCTCGCGCTATCAGGCGCGGCGCGAGATCAGGTCCTATTGGTATCCGACCTGGCTGGCGCAGCCCGCCGCGCTCGTTGGGGGGAGCAGGCTGATTGACGCCCCGCCGCATGGCACGCGGCTTGCCGAGGTCACGCCCGAGGCGCGCAACTTCGATCTCGTCGTCGTCCACACTTCGACGCCCTCCTTCAAGTCGGACGTGAAAGCGATCGAGGCGCTGAAATCCGCCAATCCGTCGCTGAAGGCGGGCATGATCGGGGCGAAGGTCGCGGTTGACGCAGCCGGAAGCCTCGCGGCAGCCTCCGCAGTCGATTTCGTTGCCCGCAACGAATTCGATTTCACGATCAAGGATGTGGCCGACGGGATGGAGTGGACCCGCATCGCCGGTCTGAGCTACCGCAATGCCGAGGGCGTCATCGTCCACAACAGCGATCGCGCCGTCGTCGAGAACATGGACGCGCTTCCCTTCGTGACGCCCGTCTACAAGCGCGATCTCATCATCGAGAACTATTTCATCGGCTACCTGAAGCACCCCTACATCTCATTCTATACGGGGCGCGGCTGCAAATCGCGCTGTACGTTCTGCCTGTGGCCGCAGACGGTCGGCGGACATCGCTACCGCACCCGCAGCGTCGGCCACGTGGTTGAGGAGATCGCCTGGGCGAAGCAGGCGTTCCCGCAGGTCAAGGAATTCTTCTTCGACGACGACACTTTCACCGACAACCTGCCGCGCGCCGAAGCAATCGCGCGCGAGCTTGGCAAGCTTGGCGTCACCTGGTCATGCAATGCCAAGGCGAATGTGCCACGCCAGACGCTCAAGGCCATGCGCGACGGCGGCCTGCGCCTGCTTCTTGTCGGCTATGAATCGGGCAACCAGCAGATCCTCCACAACATCAAGAAGGGCATGCGCGTCGACGTCGCCAAGCGCTTCACCAAGGACTGCCACGAGTTCGGCATCACCATCCACGGCACGTTCATCCTTGGGCTGCCCGGCGAGACGAGGGAGACGATCGAAGAGACCATCCGCTTTGCAAGCGAGGTGAACCCGCACACCATCCAGGTGTCGCTCGCGGCGCCTTATCCGGGCACGTATCTTTACCAGCAGGCGCTCGACAACGGCTGGCTCGACGACGAGAACGCCGAGCTCGTCGACGCCCATGGGGTGCAGATCGCGCCCCTCCATTACCCCCATCTCAGCCACGACGAGATCTTCCACTCGGTCGAGGATTTCTACAAGAAATTCTACTTCCGGGCGCCGAAGATCGCCTCGATCGTCGGCGAGATGGTGCGCAGCCCGCAGATGATGAAGCGGCGCCTGCGCGAGGGGGTGGAGTTCTTCCGTTTCCTGCGCGAGCGCCGGGAGCCGGCGCGCTGAGGCTGCTGATCGTCACGGCCGACGATTTCGGGCTCTCCCCCGAGGTCAACGAAGCGGTCGAGATCGCCCATCGCACCGGCATCCTGACGAGCGCCAGCCTCATGATGGCGGGGCCTTCGGCGGCCGACGCCGTCGCCCGGGCCCGCCGGATGCCGAACCTGCGGGTCGGCCTGCATCTCACGCTCGTCGAGGGCAATCCTGTGCTGCCCAGGGGGGAGATCGCCGATCTCGTGCGGCAGGACGGCCGACTGCGTACCGACATGGCTGGAATGAGCCTTGGGCTCGCCCTGCGCCCGCGCGCACGGCGGCAGCTCGAGAAGGAGATCGCCGCCCAGTTCGAGGCCTACCGCAAGACCGGGCTCGTTCTCGACCATATCGATGCGCACAAGCATTTCCACGTCAATCCGCTGATCGGCGAGCCGCTGCTGCGGATTGGCGTGGGCTACGGCATGCGGGCGTTGCGCGTGCCAAGGGAGCCGGCAGAGGTGCTGCGCAGCCTAGAGCCGGGAGGCGACATCGGCGGCGCCGGCGCCGTTGTGCGGTGGCTGGCGCAGCGCCTTGCCCGGCGGGCGCGGCAGATGGGCATTGCCTTCACTGACCGGGTTTTCGGCCTCGCGTGGACCGGCGCCATGACGCGCGAGCGCATGGAGAAGCTGATCAAGGCGTTGCCCGACGGTTCGACCGAGATCTACGCGCACCCGGGAACGGCTGACACTTTCCCTGCATCGGTGCCCGGCGCGCGCTATCGCGAGGAGTTGGAGGCGCTGACCGCACCCTCGGTGCTCGCTGCCGTACGCGAGGCGAACGTGGCGGCGGGCGGTTACGCGGACGAGGTCGGGCGTGGGAAGGGTTAGATCTCCATACAACTGAGAGCTGCAATGCTGCGCACGCTCGCCGTCGCCAACTACCGCTCGCTGCGCAAGCTCGTGATCCCTTTGGAGCGATTGAACATCGTCACCGGTCCGAACGGCAGCGGCAAATCGAGCCTCTATCGGGCGCTGCGCCTCCTTGCCGAAACCTCGCAGGGCGGGCTTGTCGCGTCGCTGGCGCGCGAAGGCGGCCTGCAATCGACGCTGTGGGCGGGGCCCGAGCAGATCTCACGCGGGATGCGCAGCGGCCGCATCCCCGTGCAGGGCGGCCGCCGCCAGGAGCCGGTGCATCTGCGGCTCGGCTTCGGCTCCGCCGATTTCGGCTATGCCATCGACCTTGGCCTGCCGATCCCCAGCGGGTCGGCCTTTGCACTCGATCCCGCCATCAAGCGCGAATGCATCTGGGCGGGGCCCTTGTTCCGGCGTGCCGCGCTGCTCATCGATCGCCACGGGCCCGTCATCCGCGCCACCGACGAGACCGGCGCCTGGCAGGTGATCCCGGGCACGGTCTCGACCTTCGAGAGCATGATGACGGAATTTTCCGATCCCCGCAGCGCGCCCGAGATGATCGCCGTGCGCGAGCGGGTCCGCTCGTGGCGCTTCTACGATCATTTCCGCACCGATGCGGCAGCGCCCGCGCGCCAGCCGCAGGTCGGCACGCATACGCCGGTGTTGAGCGACGACGGTGCCGATCTTGCCGCCGCCTTGCAGACCATCCGCGAGATCGGCGATGCCAGGGGCCTCGATGCGGCGGTCGAGGACGCCTTTCCCGGCGCGCGCATCGACATTTCGGGCTCGACCGGCTGGCTCGAGCTCAACATGCGCCAGCACGGCCTCCTGCGGCCGTTGCGCGCTGCCGAACTCTCGGACGGCACGCTGCGCTATCTGTTGCTGATCGCGGTGCTGCTGACCCCTCGCCCGCCCGAGCTTCTGGTCCTCAACGAGCCTGAAACCAGCTTGCATGGTGACCTCGTGCCGGCCTTGGGGAGGTTGATCGCGGCGGCCGCCATGCGATCGCAAGTGATCGTGGTGACCCACAGCGACCATCTCATCGCCGCGCTCGGATCGCAGAAGGGGAGCCATTCGATCAGATTGGAAAAGGTGCTCGGCGAGACGCAGATGGAAGGGCTGGGGCTGCTCGATCAGCCGCCATGGGAATGGCCAGCACGTTAGTTTCGCGATGCAGCCCGGATGGAGCGCGGCGCAATCCGGGATTCCCGCGCGGCAGTCTTCTGGACCCCCTGGTCAGACCGGGTCGATGGTCGCCGTCCCGGATTGCGCTGCGCTCCATCCGGGCTACGAGATCCTCTCACTTGTGCTTCTGCGTCGCCAGCAGCGCCGGCTGAAAGAGGACGGCGGCCGAGAGCGTGGTGATGAGAGCGAGCGCCATCAGCCGGCCCATGCTCGACGTGCCCGGATGGTGCGAGAGCCACAGGCTGCCGAAGGCAGTGGCGGTCGCAAGCGCGCTGAAGAGGACGGCGCGCGTCAGGCTCAGCTGCAGGAAATTGGTCTCGCCCGCCCGCCAGGCCATCACATAGTAGATCTTGAAGGCAACGCCGACGCCGAGCAACAGCGGCAGCGCGATGATGTTGGCGAAGTTGAGCTGCCAACCGAGCAGCACGCAGATCTCCAGCGTCAGCACGATGGCGACGAGGAGCGGCACCAATGTGAGTGCGACGTCGGTGAGGCGGCGCAAAACAATGAACAGCAGCACGGCGATCGAGGCGATCGACCACAGACCCGCCTGCCAGAACGCCTTCACGATGGTCTTGGCCGCTTCGAGAACGAAGATCGGTGCGCCCGTGGCATCCGGCGCGACCGCAAGCACGGCATTGGCGAAATGGCGCAAGGTGACGTTGTCGTTGGAATCTCCCTTCGGCGCCACCTCGATCCGGGCCCGCCCGTCGGGCGCCATCCAATCGTGCACGATCGAGGGTGGCAGCGAGTCGACCGAGACCTCGGCGGCGTCGAGCAGGCCTCGGACCTGATCGAGCGTCGTGTTCAACGGCTTCACGAGCCCGTCGCGAGCGGCCTGCCGCAAAGCCGGCGGCCCGTCGGCGACCGCGCTCAGCACGCGGGCGAGCCGACGCGCAGCCTCAGTCGTCTGCCCGGACCTGCCGATCACGACATCATTCAGGTCCGACACGGTTTTCTTTAATGTCGTCACATCCTCGGCATCGCTTGGAGACGGCGCGATCGCGGTGGGGTTCAGCGTGTTCTGCAGAAAGAAGCCAGCGTCCTGGACGATGGCGAGCTTCTCGTCCTGCGCTTCCGGCACGAAGCTCTGCAGCGTCAGCGCCTGCGCCACTTGTGGCAACGCCTTGAGGCGCGCGGCGGTCTCCCGCGCCGTAGCGAGATCCGGTGCAAGAACGTCGATCGTGTTGGGGCTCGTCTGCGGATCGCGCGTGAGTTCGAGCAGCGTTGCGACCGATTCGCTCGTCGAGCTGCGCAGGTCCATCGGGTTGAAATCAAACCTGAGACGATAGAGCAGCGGCGCGCCGGCGAGGGTTGCGGCGAGCGTCAGGCCGATGATCCAGTAGCGCGCGCGGTCGAGAAAGCGGTCGATCAGCGCGAGGGCGGCAAAGCCGATGGGCGCCTTCTCGCCCGGCGGGTTGAGCGCGGCCAGCAGCGCCGGCAGCAGCATGATGCTCGTTGCAAACGCAATCAGCATGCCGGTTCCGGCAATCAGTCCCAGTTCGGAGAGCCCGCGATAGGCGGTTGGAAGGAAGGAATAGAAGCCGGCGGCCGTGGACGCTGCCGCGAGCAGCAAGGGACCGCCCGCGCCAACCGCGGTCCTTTTCAGCGCCACTACAAGCTCATGCGCCCGATAGCGCTCGTCGCGGTAGCGGACGCTGAACTGGATGCCGAAATCGACGCCGAGGCCGACGAAGAGGACCGCGAAGGCGACCGAGATGAGGTTGAGGGCGCCCACCATCATGAGGCCGACGGCCGCCGTGATCACGAGCCCGACGAAAAGGCAGACGAGGACGGCCAAGATGACCCGCGGCTGCTTCAAGGCGAGCCAGAGGATCAGGACCACGATGCAGATGGTGACAAGGCCGTTCGTGCCGGCGCCGTCGGCGACCGTCCCGAACTCCTCATCGGCAAGCGGGACGGGTCCCGTCAGGCGCACCCTTACGCCATGCGCGGGCGTCAGCGACAGGGCAGCGGCGGCATCGCGAATGGCAGCGCTCGCGCGTCCTCCCGGCTGCAGGTCGCTGTAGTCGAGGACCGGCTGCACATAGACAAAGCGCCGCAGATCGGTGCGCGCGGGGGCCCTCCCGGTGATCAGGCGCCGCCAGGAGAAGGCGGCATCCTCGCCGGCGACGACCCGTTCCAGTCCGTCAGCGATCAGGGCGAAGGGACGTTCGAGGTCTGCGAACTCGGCCTTCTTCACCCGTACGCCCTCGATCGCCTGCGACAGCGCGCCCATGATGCCGCGCAGGCTCGGGTCATCGGCCAGCGTTCCCAGGAAGGGCTGAGCGCGAATGAGTTCGGCGCTGTCGCGGCGCACATCTTCGACAGATTCGAACAGGATGCCGTTGTGCAGGAAGAAGGGATCTCCATCCGGCCGCCGCACGGAGCGGAAGAGGTCGGCGTGCGGCGCCAGGCGCTCGGCCAGAGCGACTGCGGCCTCCTCGGCGTTCTCCGGGGTCGACCCCTCGATGACGACGATGATCAGATCGGTGCGCTCAGGAAAGGCGCGGTTGATCATGATCTCCTGCTGGCGCCATGGCAGCTCCTCCGCTAGGAGTTTGCTGCTGTCCGTGGTAATCGCGAAGTTATTGATCAGATAATGGGCGCAAAGTGCCGCAAGCAGCAGGAATCCGGCGATAACCAACCAAGAATTTCGTGTGCAGAAGACCACGATCCGCGCAATTGCAGCGGTAATCATCATCTGCTCATCATCGCTTCTGGTAACGATGTCGGCCCCATGTCGCGGCGCACATATGCGTGCGCCGACGCGTCCGGTCAAGGCGATGATCGCCACGGGCTCAGGCCGCAGCGACGCCCCGCCCCCCCTATGCAGGGAACCGAAACGCTGGGCGACGGTTGGTGGTCGGGACCTGCGCGGAAGCCAGTCGAGCCAAGTGCAAAGCGGCCCGAGGGTTGATCATGCGGCGAAATGCGATACATTCGCGCAGAGTGGCGAACATCGATCCGCGGGTCCGGGCGACCCGGGGACGGGTTGGTTCGTCCGCGATTGTCTGGAGTGGATCGTGATACGAAGCCCTGGGCTTCAACCTCGTGCCGCCGTGACCGCAGCCCGATCGCAGGGCGCCGCCCTGGCGTGCCTGGTGTGACATGCAGGTCGTGCTGGCTCAGCCCCGTGGCTTTTGCGCCGGGGTGGTGCGTGCCATCGACATCGTCGAGCGGGCGCTCGAAAAATATGGTGCGCCCGTCTATGTCCGTCACGAGATCGTGCACAACCGCTATGTCGTGGAGAGCCTGAAGGCCAAGGGCGCCCGCTTTGTCGAGGAGCTGTCGGATGTCCCCGACGGCGCGATTACGATCTTCAGCGCCCACGGCGTGGCCCGCAAGGTGCAGGACGAGGCGCGCATGCGCTCGCTGCCCGTCATCGATGCCACCTGCCCCCTGGTGTCGAAGGTGCACAACGAGGGCAATCGCTACGTTGCCCAGCAGCGCAAGGTGATCCTGATCGGCCATGCAGGACATCCGGAGGTTGAGGGCACGATGGGCCAGATCAATGGGCCGGTGCTGCTCGTCAAGGACGAGGCGGAGGTCGCCGCACTCGATTTCCCGGCCGATGAGCCGCTCGCCTATGTCACTCAGACGACGCTGAGCGTCGATGACACGCGCTCGGTCATCGAAGCGCTGAAAAAAAGGTTCAACAACATCATCGGGCCCGACACGCGCGACATCTGCTATGCCACGCAGAATCGCCAGCAGGCGGTGCGCAAGCTCGGTGAAGTGACCGATCTCATTCTCGTGGTCGGGGCAGTCAACAGCTCCAATTCGAATCGCCTGCAGGAGATCGGGGTCGAGGCCGGCGTGCCGAGCTATCTCGTGGCCGACGGCAGCGAGCTTGATCCGAGGTGGTTCGAGGGGGCCAAGGTGGTGGGCATCACGGCCGGCGCATCGGCCCCGGAAGTGCTGGTCGAGCACGTCATCGACAAGCTGCGGGCCATCGTCGGCGCGGTCGAGGTCTCAATTCTGCCTGGCAAGCAGGAGAATATCGAGTTTCGTTTGCCGGAAGGTCTGGCGCGTGCCTAGCGCCTTTCCGGCGGGTCAGGGAGCAGGCTATTGACTATCCCCCTTCGGCAGGTGGTTCGCGTTGGCGCCTACATCCTGCGCCAGCACCTCGTAGGCCGCAAACGCTATCCGCTGGTGTTGATGCTGGAGCCGCTGTTTCGCTGCAATCTCGCTTGCGCGGGCTGCGGCAAGATCGACTATCCCGACAAGATCCTGAACCAGCGCATCTCGGTCAAGGACGCGCTCGATTCGGTCGACGAGTGCGGCGCGCCGGTGGTGGTGATGGCGGGCGGCGAGCCGCTCTTGCACCGAGACCTGCCGAAGATCGTTGAGGGCGTCATCGCGCGCAAAAAATTTGCGATCGTGTGCACCAATGCGCTGCTTCTTGAAAAGAAGATCGATCAATACAAGCCGAGCCCCTATTTCACCTGGTCCATCCATCTCGACGGCGACCAGGAGATGCACGACAGGTCCGTCTGCGAGCCCGGCGTCTACGATCGCGCGGTCGCGGCGCTCAAAACGGCCAAGGCGAAAGGCTTCCGCGTCACCATCAACTGCACCTTCTTCAATGATGCGGACCCCGAGCGCATCGCCGCCTTCTTCGATACGGTGACGGAGATGGGCGTCGATGGGATCACGGTTTCTCCCGGCTACGCTTATGAGCGCGCGCCGGACCAGAAGCATTTCCTCAATCGCTCGACGACGAAGGAGCTGTTCCGCGGCGTGTTCCGCCACGGCAAGGAGAAGGGCCGCGAGAAGTGGACCTTCCAGCAGTCCGGCCTGTTCCTCGACTTCCTCGCGGGCAACCAGACCTACCACTGCACGCCCTGGGGCAACCCGACGCGCACGGTGTTCGGTTGGCAGAAGCCCTGCTACCTGCTCGGCGAAGGCTACGCCAAGACCTTCAAGGAGCTGATGGAAGACACCCGCTGGGACGACTACGGCGTCGGCAACTACGAGAAGTGCGCCGACTGCATGGTCCACTCCGGCTTCGAGGCGACGGCGGTGGCCGACACGGTGAAGCATCCGCTGAAGGCGGCGCTGGTCACCCTGAACGGGGTCAACACCACCCGGCCGATGAAGCAGGACATCCCGCTCGACAGGCAGCGGCCGGCGGAGTTCGTGTTCTCCACCCACGTGGAGAAGAAGCTAGCCGAGATCCGCGCCCGGGCCGGGGCCTCCAAGCGTCCCGCCAAGAAGCTGACGACCGCGGAGTAGGGCGGCGAAGGCGGCCTCCGCCTCGACGCCCGTCCGGATCAGCGCCGGCAGCTCCCAGGGCCGGCGCGCCAGCGCCGCGAGCACCCCCGGCAGGTCCATGCCGCCGTCCGGCTTCATGCCCGCCTGCGCCGACGCTGGCAGGCCGCGGTGCGCCGCGTCCGAGATGGTCCGGGCCACCGCGAAGGGGAGCCTGTGCCGCTCCGCTGCACGGGCGACGACGTGGGATTCCATGTCCGCGGCTACCGCGCCCGTCGCGGTCCTGAGCGCCGCCTTGGCCGCGGCCGTGGCCACCATCACGTCCGAGCCCGCCACGGCTCCGACCCGGACGCCGGGAAGCGCCGCCTTTAGCCTCAGCGTCCAGGCGGTGTCGGTCGGCATGGCCCGGCCCTGATCGACGACCTCGTCGG
>JAFAME010000284.1 GCA_019233695.1 Methylobacteriaceae bacterium | reverse complement strand
TTGTCTTGGCGTTATCCTGCGTCCGCGCTTTCCGGCTGCCGCATTTTTCGCACATGTTAGCGGAGGCCGATCCCCCAGACAAAGGCCCAGCCCTGCTTCCGCCTCTCATCGTGCCGGCCAACTGGGCCGGCCTGACAAATATGGCTTGTTGAGGCTCCGATGCCCAAGACGATCTCAGAGGATGATGCGCTTCGCATCTGGTTCCGTTTCCTGCGGCTCGGGTCACGGATTCGCTGCGAGATCGGCAATCGCCTGAAGGCGCTGGGGATCAGCATTCCGCAGTGCGACGTCCTCACGACGCTGACGGAAGCCGAAGGACTGAGCCAGCAGGACCTGGCGACCCGTCTCTATGTCACCAAAGGCAATATTTCCGGCCTCATCGACCGCCTTGTCGAGGCGCATCTCGTCGAGCGCCGGAAGGGGGGCGCCGATCGGCGCTCCCATGCGATCTTCCTCACATCGGAGGGGCGCCGCATTGCCGAGGAGGGGATTGCCATCCAGCGCGTCTTCGTTGCCGAAACGATCGGTCGGCTGCCGGCCGACAAGGGCACCGAGTTCGAAGCCACGCTGATTGCGATGCGCGACCTCGTTCGCGCCGGCACGAACGCGCCTCAGGCCGCAACGCGCAGACGGTCGACAAGGGCCGGCAAACCTTCGATGCTGTCCAATACATAGTCGGCGAGATGCTCGAGGTCGGCACGGCGCGCCGGCCCGCTGAGGACGGCAACGGCACGGGCCCCTGCCGCGCGCGCCGCATCCATGTCATGGGTCGAATCGCCGATCACCGCGATCCGGCTGGGGTGAAGCTTCAGCTGGTCGGCGAATGCGTGCACCATGCCGGGACCCGGCTTGCCGCCGAAGCCGGAGTCGTAGCCCGCGACGAAATCGATGTGGACCATCAGCTCGAGCGCGGCCACGTGGGCTCGCGCGGAAGCCTCCGAATCGTTGGTGGCGATGCCGATTCTGATGCCTCGTTCGGCCAGCGCAGCAAAGACTTCGAGCGGTTGCCCGATCGGCGCGACAACCTTGAGGCTCGCGGCGCGCAAACGCGCTTCGATCTCGCGGGCAAGGATGGGAACGTCGGCGCGCCCCAGCGCATCCGCCCAATCCGCGACAAGGTCCTCCACGCTGCCGGCGATGAACGGTGAGGTCGAAAGGAACCGTTTGCTGCCAAGAACGTAGTGCCAGGAAGCGGCGAGACGCTTGAGCAGGCGGGCGCTGCCGCCGCTCATCTCGAGCATGACTTCGTAAGCGGCGGGGCCCCAGGTCAGATCGAAATCGACCAGGGTTCCGTCCTTGTCGAAAAGGGCGGCAGCAAGCGGCATGATCTCGATCCTCGTGGTCGGCGCTTGCCGCGTGGGCGCCTGTAGCACGGCCGCGCGGGCGAAGCGACGGGCGGATAGGAGGAGTGCCCCCTCAGTCGGCTTCGCCGACAGCTCCCCCGCGCGTGGGGGAGCATCCGGCCGCCGGTTCCTCCCCCGCGCTTTGCGGGGGAGGGGGACCATGCGAAGCATGGTGGAGTGGGCGGGGCGCCCAGTGCTGCTTGCGGCGCAGCGCGAGGGCATATGAGGTGCTGGTGCTCTATGTGTTATGAGATCAACCGGCGGGCGCCGCGCCGGCTGCTGCGGGGATCGGCTCGGCCCTCGGCTCGATCGGCCGGACGGTGCGAAGCCCCAGCATCGCTTCGAGGAGCCGGGCTCCGGCGAGCACGCTGGCCTCATCGTTCGGGGCTGCAACCACCTGCAGGCCGACGGGCAGCCCGTCCTCGGTAAAGCCGCACGGCAGCGACAGGGCAGGCGAGCAAACGAGCGTGGTAGCGTAGGCGATGGCCAGCCAATCGATGTAGGTCTCGAAGGTCACGCCGTTGCAGGACTTGCAGTAGCGCTCGCCGACCGGGAATGGCGTCACGATGGTTGCCGGGCAAAGCAGTAGATCATAGGTCTCGAAGAACTTCACCGAGCGCGCCAGCATGGCCGCACGCTGGTGTTCGGCCCGCACGATGTCGGCCGTCGTGAGCCTCAGTCCCTTCTCGACATTCCAGACGATCTCGGGCTTCAGCTTGTCGCGATTGATGCCAAGGTGCTGCGCGTAGGACACCGCAAACGCCTGCGCCCGCAGCACCTGGAAGCATTCGTGCGCCTCGGCGAGATCGGGATGCACCTCCTCGACACGGACGCCCGCGTCGGCGAGCAGGGACGCGGCGCGCCGGGTGATGGCGGCCACCTCGCGATCGACGGGCGTGATGCCGAGATCGGGGGAATAGGCGACGCGCGCCGGCTTCCATCCTGAGCGCGCAGCGGCAAGAAAACTCTGCAAGGGACACGGCTTCGACAGCGGGTCGCGCCGGTCCTCGCCGGCCATGGCGTCGAGGAGGAGGGCGAGATCCTCGACCGTGCGCGCCATCGGCCCCTGGACGCTCAGGGTATTGTCGACGCATAGCGCGCGCGACTGTGCGACGCGGCCCGGCGTCGGCCGCATCCCGACGATGCCGCAGAAGCTGGCGGGATTGCGGAGGCTTCCGCCCATGTCCGATCCGTGGGCGAGCCAGGCCATCCCGGTGGCGAGGGCGACAGCCGCCCCGCCTGAGGAGCCCGCCGCCGAGTGCGACGTCCGATACGGGTTCAGCGTTGACCCGAAAACCTCGTTGAAAGTGTTGGCACCGGCGCCGAATTCCGGCGTGTTCGATTTGGCATAGACGACGGCGCCCGCAGCCTCGAGCCGCTCGACGAGCACGTCGGACGCGTCCGGCACGAAGTCGGCGAAGATCGGCGAGCCGAAGGTCGTGCGAACGCCCGCCACATTGGTCAGGTCCTTGATCGGCACCGGCATGCCGGCGAGCAGGCCCCGTTCGCCGAGAGGCTTTTTCGCCAGGGCATCCGCACGGGCGCGGGCGCGATCAAAGCACAGCGTCGGCAGCGCATTGACGTGGCGGTCGACGGAACCGATGCGGGCTTCGAGCGCGTCGAGAAGGTCGTGCGGCGTTGTTTCGCCCGAGCGCAGCCGCTCGACCACCGCCACGGCCGAAAGTCCGATCAGCTCGTCTGCCGCGTCCACGTTCGCTCCCCGCGCCCGCCGACAGCCGATCTCGCCGGCGCATCGGCGTCAGCAAATCTCTTCATCGATTGGCTCCTCGGCGGCTTTGACGCAAGCCCCCGTACCGCGCACAATCGGCATCATGGTCCGGTGCGGCTCACAAGGAAGCAACCATGCCCACGCTCACCAATCTGCAGGCGCGCGACGTCGAAACGCTTGTCCATCCCTACACGAATCTCGCCGCGTTCCGCGAGACCGGGCCGCTCATCATCGAGCGCGGCAAGGGGGTGCGGGTCTACGATGTCGAGGGACGCGACTATATCGAGGGGTTGGCCGGGCTGTGGTGCACGGCGCTCGGCTGGGGCAACGATGAGCTCGTGGAGGCCGCCCGCGTCCAGATGGAGAAGCTTCCCTTCACCCATCTCTTCGCCGGCAAGAGCCATGATCCGGCCATCGAGCTCGCTGACCGGCTGAAAGACCTTGCCCCCGTACCGATCTCGAAGGTCTTTTTCTGCTCCTCGGGTTCGGAGGCGAACGACACGCAGGTCAAGCTTCTCTGGTACTACAACAACGCCGTCGGCCGGCCCAACAAGAAGAAGATCATCTCCAGGCTGAAAGCCTACCATGGCGTGACGATCGCCGCGGCCTCGCTCACCGGACTTCCCAACAACCACATCGATTTCGACCTGCCGATCGCCAACATCCTGCACGTCTCGTGCCCGCATCACTACCGCTTCGGCCTCACCGGTGAGAGCGAGGAAGACTTCGCAACGCGCCTTGCGGCGGAGCTCGACGAGATGATCCAGAAGCAGGGCCCGGACACGGTCGCAGCCTTCATCGCCGAGCCGGTGATGGGCGCCGGAGGCGTCATCGTGCCGCCGGCAACCTACTACGAAAAAGTCCAGGCCGTGCTCGCCAAACACGACGTTCTCCTTATCGCCGATGAGGTGATCTGCGGCTTTGGCCGGCTGGGGTCGATGTTCGGCTCGCCGGTGATGGGCATGACGCCCGATACGATCTCGATCGCCAAGGCGATCACGTCGGCCTACCAGCCGCTTGGCGCCGTGATGGTGTCGGAAAGCCTCTATCAGGCGATGCTCGACGAGAGCCGCAAGATCGGCACCTTCGCCCACGGCTTCACCTATTCCGGACATCCGGTCGCCGCCGCCGTGGCGGTGAAGACCCTGGAGATCTACGAGCGCGACGACATCATCGGCCGGGTGCAGCGTCTCGCGCCCCATTTCATGAAGCGGCTCGACGCCTTGCGCGACCATCCGCTGGTCGGCGAGGTGCGGGGCAGGGGCCTCATTGCCGGCATCGAGCTCGTCGCCGACAAGACGAGCCGGCGCGCCTTCCAGCCCCAGCAGATGGTGGGCGCCGAAGCTGCGGCTGCGGCGCAGCGCGAGGGTCTCATCCTGCGCAACCTTGCCGACACCATCGCGCTCTGTCCGCCGCTGATCATCACCGAAGCGGAAGTCGACGAGATGATCGACAAATTGACGCGGGCTCTCGATCGCACCGAGGCGTGGGTGAGCGCGGGCAGGCTTCGGGCACCGAGTTGACCGAATGTTACCCTAATCCGTCAATATTCCATTTTTCTGTTCAGACGCGCTTAAGTGCCTTCATCTGCGCTTAACCGCCGGTTCCCATCATCGGGAGGAGTCCGCGGACAGACGCGGTCTGCCCGGCTTCCCCAATCCAACCGTGTGAGAGTTCCAATGACGGCGCCCACGGCCGATACCTCCGCCCAACCGAAGGTCGAGAACGCCCGCGATCTTCTCGTCTGCCTCTATCGCGATATCGGCATTTCCGCCGTGGCGGCGGCGGTGGCGATGGCGCGGCGGCCGGCACCCGAACCGACCCCGCCCGAAATTGCTCGCAAGCGGCCGGCGCCTGGCGGCAACAAGTCTACGTGAGGCGTTGCGGTCGCCGGGCCGAATGGGCGGGACATCCGAACCCATTCGGCTGATGCGCCCGCGCCGCGCCGACCTTTCCGCTTGGCTGCCGGCTTGCCAGATGAACGAGGTCAACCAGCCGACAATCGACGGCGGCGATCTGCCTGAGTTCAGGGCGGGACGCGAGGCGCCTCTATTCCACAATCACCTTCGTGCCGACGGGCGCACGATTGTAGAGATCGATGGCATCGATGTTGAGCATGCGAATGCAGCCGGAAGAGACGCCCTGGCCGATCTTTTCAGGCTCGTTGGTTCCATGGATCCGGTAGAGCGTGTCCTTGCCGTTGGCATCGAAGAGATAGAGTGCGCGGGCGCCGAGCGGATTTTGCGGCCCGCCGGGCAGGCCCCCCATGTCGACGACAGGCTTCAGATAGGGCCAGCGCTCGACCATATCGGAGGGGGGCAGCCAGGTCGGCCACTCCTTCTTCACCTTGACGTAGGCCGTTCCGGTCCACCCGTAGGCTTCCATGCCGGTTGCAACGCCGTAGCGGATCGCTTTCTTGCCGGGCAGGACGAAGTAGAGGAACTTGCTCTTCGTATCGACGATGATGGTGCCGGGCCGCTCGCCGGTCGGATCGTCGACCTCATAGCGCTCGTAGCCGCGATCGACCTTGTAGCTGGGCAGTTCCGCCAGATATCCGGAATCGCGCGCCGAGAGGACCGGATCCGGAGTTGATGCATAATAGCATCCTGTCAATGCAAAGCCCACGCCCAGCGCAATTCCCACAAATCCCAACTTCATTTTGACCGTCCCGTGTTCCGCGCACGAATCAAGAATCAGTACCACGGTTCGTTCGGCACGGGCGAGCGTCGGATGCACATAACGTGAAGGTGTGGGCCAAAAGCGACACCCTGGGAGAGCTTTCCAGGAGGAATACGCAGGTTCCAAACTCTTTCATTCGTTGCCTTGTCGCCGATCTCAATCGCCCGGATTTTGATCCCCGCGATGGACAATTGTCCGAGCCGCGCAAGTTTCTCAAGGACATTGGGGGAGTTCGCGCGCGTCCTTCCGATAAGGCCTATCTTCGTGACGACCTTGCTGGTGACCCATCCCGCCTGCCTTGCCCACGAGATGGGGCCCGGCCACCCGGAGCGCCCGGACCGGTTGCGCGCCATCGAAGCCATCCTTGAGGACGAGCGCTTTCAGGGATTGATCCGCGAGCAGGCGCCCCGCGCGCCGCGCGGCGCGATTTTGCGCGTTCATCCGGAAGATTATGTGGCCGCGCTCGAAGGAGCGGCACCGGCAAAGGGGCTGACCTGGCTCGACGCCGACACCGCGATGGGTCCCGGCACCTGGGAAGCCTCCTTGCGGGCCGCCGGCGGCGCCGTCGCCGCCGTCGACGAGGTGATGGGCTCGAAAGCCGCCAACGCCTTCGTTGCCGTCCGCCCACCCGGCCACCATGCGGAGCGCGCAACCGCCATGGGCTTCTGCTTTCTCAATAATGCCGCCATCGCCGCCCGTCACGCGCAGGCCGAGCACGGCGCCGAACGGGTCGCCATCCTCGACTTCGATGTCCACCACGGGAACGGGACGCAGGACATCTTCTGGTCCGATGCCACGGTCATGTACGCCTCCACGCATCAAATGCCGCTCTATCCCGGCACCGGCGGGGTGCACGAGCGCGGAGAGCATGGGACGATCATCAACGCGCCGCTCGCGCCCGGCGACGGCGGCGAGCAATTCCGCGCGGCAATGGAAACCCTGATCCTGCCCCGGCTCGAGGCCTTTCGCCCCGATCTCATGATCATCTCGGCAGGGTTCGATGCGCATCAGCGCGACCCGCTGGGAAATCTCAATCTCACCGAGGCGGACTATGCCTGGGCAACCGGCAAGGTCATGGACATAGCGGGCCGGCACGCTCGAGGGCGCGTCGTTTCGGTGCTCGAAGGGGGCTACGATCTGGCGGGGCTCTCCCGGTCAGCGGCCGCACACGTGCAGACGCTCATGGAAGGCGACTGAGCGCGACATCTGGACGCGGCCTTGCGTGCTGGAAGAGTCCGCCCGCGCCGCGCGATGGTCATGGCTGCGGCAAAATCTGCCTGCATTTTCGCCCACGGGGTCCGCTTCCGTGCTGCTGTGCGCTTTGTCACAGCGGGTCCTCGACGCACGGCTGCACGTTCATGATGGTTGGCGTCGGTCATCAGGAGGTTCGGTTGAAGAGGCTCGTCACCATCATCGTTCTTGCTCCGCTCGTCATCGTTGCGGTGTTGGGCGGCTTCTGGGCGTACCAGACGCTGACGATCACCGAGCCCTATGACGAGGTCTGGATCGGCTTGAACAGCCGTCTGCCCGACACGCTGCGCGCCTGGTCCTGCGGCGAGGTCAGGGGCCGCGTGACGGGAAGCATGCTTGCGCCGATGGGCTGCGAGGGGTTCTGGAAATGACGAGCGCCATCTTGCCCTCGACAAACCGCCGCCCTAGGCGAACCCATGCAAGGTTTACGAACGGTCCCGGTCATGGCAGATCTGGCGTCACGCTCGGTCTTTCCGGCGACCGACAGGCGGTCTGCGCCATTCCAACATAGGCTGCAATATGTCATGGAGGCCGGTCATGTATCGGCATAGCGTGTCATTCGAAGAAACAAGCCCAATTCCGCGCCGGGGCACACGGATGATCGCGCCGGTCTCCGGCACGCTTGTCGCCCTGTTTTTGAGCGCCGGGGCCTTTGCCCAAAGCGCCGAAAAAAGCTTGACGCGATCGATGGGGGGAGCGACCGCCTGCCACTTCGGCCAGGATGCTGACGGCAAGCCCTGCGCGCCGACGCTGCCTCCTCAGGCCCAGTCCACCACTGCGGGCAACGCGTATTTCGGCGACGACGGCCCCCCGCCGGCGCCAGCGCCGACGCCCGTCATCCCCCCGCCGGCGCCAGCCCCGAAGCCAAAGCCGGCGCCAGCCCCGAAGCCACCTGCGCCCGAGGCGACGACCGATCCTGCACCTCTGCACGAGACTCCGGTTCCGGCTCCGGCTCCGCCGCCGCCCGCACCACCCGCCGCGAATTATGCGGACGAGCTCACGGATTTCGGTGTCAAGCCGCAGGCCTACCTGCAGACCAATGTCGGCTCAGCGACCCCGCTGACGATCCCGAACGGGCGTATCGTGACGACGATGCAGCTCAAACGAGCGATGGATGAGGCGCGAGGGGCACGTCTCATCGTCATCGACGCCTGGGAGGATTCGGCCCACGCGACGATATCGGGGGCCTATCGCATTCCTTACGCCGGACGGTTCGGGACGTTCCAGGACCAGACCCAGACCGCGCTGCTCAGCGAGTTGAACAAGCTGACGGGCAGGGATCTGAGCGTGCCTCTGGTGTTTTTCTGCGCCGGCGCCAAGTGCTGGGAATCGTACAATGCCTCGCTGCGCGCCATGGCGATGGGCTTCAAGAATGTCTACTGGTACCGCGGCGGGATGGCGGCCTGGAACAGCGCCAACCTGCCGACATCGCAAAGCCGGTCAAGCTCGGCCGGTCCCACCGACGACCTTCACCAGTAAGCCTCGGTTTGATCGGGCCCGTCAGAATGTCCGGCGGACGCTGAAGCGGCCACGGACATCCGACGAATCGGCCGGCGTCGGAAACGGCGTCGTCGTCGCCAGCGGAAAGGCGCCGCTGAGCCGCATGTTCGAGTAGAGCACCTCGGCGCCGATCTGGAAGTCCTTGAGGGGCAGCCAGACCGTGTTGAAGCCGATCTGCCAGATGCGCGCATTGTCCGCGCCGGCGCTCAGCAATTGCGCTGCATGCGGGTTGTCGATTTTCAGGTAGGCACCGAAAAGTGAGCTGTAGACGTTGGGTATCCAGTAGTGCCGGTAGGCGCCGAAGACGCCGCCGGCCTTCGACAGGCCGATCGTGCCGTTGGGAAGAATGAAGGCATCGTTCACCGGGGTGCTGATCGACAGGTTATGGTCGAAGATATTGCTCAAGCCGTTGTAGTAGTTCAGCGCGTTGACGTAATCCATGCCGCCCTGCTGGTAGGAGACCTGGATCGTGAAGTTGTCGCTCGGCGCAATGAACGGCGTCATGATCTTGGCACCGCCGAGAGCGGCAAAGCCATCCTTGCTGCGCGGCGCCACCGTTGCGCCGCTCGCGAGCGTCACCGGGATCGAGCTGACCTGGTGGTAGGCACCTGACGCCTGCAGCGACCCCCAACCCTGGTCGAGCCTGATGTTGCCGACGATGTCGGGGATTGTCTCGCCCGCGTAGGTCAAGAACGCGGCCTTGGTGGCGGTCGGCTTGTTTTGCGCCGTGTCCGCGGCCGAATCGCCGATGATGCGGTCGTTCCGGTCTTCGGCCGAAACCGTCGCCGAAAAGCCGCCCCCGAACTTGAACGTGTAGGCCAGCATGTTGATGGGCTGGCCCGAGTTTGCCACGGAGTTGGTGAGGAGCTCGTAGCTTTGCGCGTCGAAGTCGAAGAACGACTGGGCTCGACCGGCGGTCAGCCCGGCAAACTGGATGAAGGCCTTGTCGACGTTGGTGTAGGGGTTGGTCAGCCCCTGGAAGAAGCCGGCGTTGGCCTTGGCGCCCGCCGGCAGTCCGGCAATCGCGATCTTGCCGCCGCCGAAGGGGCCCGGCGGGGTCGAGTCCTGCGTAACCCGCAAGGAGATATAGGTCCGCAGGTCCCCGTATTCGGTCTGATTGCGCGCGTCGAGGTTCACGAAGAGGCGGCCGCGGAAGGACGTAAGATCACGGGGATAGCCGACGCCGGCAAGATTGTAGGCGAAGACCGAGGCGACGCGCGTTGGGGCGCCGCCACGGATCGTATATTCGCCGCGGACCTGACCGCCGACGCGCAGGCAGGTGTTCGTGCCCGGAATGTAGAAGAAGCCAGCTCCGAAGGGGTCGCACACCCGTACGTATTCAACCGGAGCAGCCTTGCGGAACGGAAGGTCTGCCGCTTGCGCCCCGGCTGCACACGCTGCCAAGCTTACCGCCGCAAGCAGTTTGGCCTTTATGTTTCTCATGAGTTGAACCCCCGCCGAATAGCGTCGAAAGTGTGGTGGCCCCATGTGACAGTCAGATGAAACCGGTCGGCGCTTTCGCCTCCCGCACTCGACATGCCGATGTCGTGCATCATTTCTGCAACACCTGGAGAGCTCTCCCTAGGAAAGGGCCTGAGATGTCAGCCACGCCCGGGAACGTACGGTGATTCGGGACGCGACAAGGCCGGCAAGATGCTGGCGCCAAAGGGATTTCGCGGTGCCTGCTGAACCGATCTTGAACCAACTGCAGCAATCATAGGCGTTCAAGGCGCGCTATTGTGGGTTGGCTGACCCAAATTGAGGCGCAACCCGTCGCTTTCTACTTGGTGTTGCTTGGAAGCCACAATTTTGTCGGGGTGCTGCCGGGTTGCCGGCCTCATGTTGCTGCTGCACGCCCGCGATCCGCCGCTTTTTGCTATACCCCGGCGCGAGCTTGCAGACCCTATAGGCGTGCGGCGATTGGCCGATCTGAAAGTTCGAATGCGGCCATGCTATGCGGCGGCAGGCCGTTTGGAAGGAGGTCCATGCAACCCCATCCGCAGGTCACCGTCGGGGTCGGAGCGCATGCGGTGCGCTTTGGCAACGATCTGCCTATCGTCCTCATCGCCGGGCCGTGCGCGCTCCAAGGTCGTGCCCATGCGCTCGACATGGCGACGGCGCTTGCAGAGATGGCCCGAAGAGCGGGCATCGGCCTTGTCTTCAAGAGCTCGTTCGACAAGGCCAATCGCACCTCGGGCGCAAGCGCCCGGGGCGTTGGCCTGCGTGAGGCCCTCCCGATCTTCGCCGAGATACGCGAGCGCCTCGGCCTGCCCATCCTCACCGACGTGCACGAGATCGACCAGTGCGAGCCGGTGGCCGAAATCGCCGACGTTCTCCAGATCCCGGCCTTCCTGTGCCGCCAGACCGATCTCCTGGTCGCCGCGGCACAGACCGGGCGCGTCGTCAACGTCAAGAAGGGGCAGTTTTTGGCGCCGTGGGATATGGCCAATGTCGTCGCCAAGGTGACGGGCGCCGGCAATTGCAACGTGCTCGTCACCGAACGGGGCGCCAGCTTCGGCTACAACACGCTGGTGTCGGATATGCGCGCCTTGCCGATCATGGCGCAGACCACTGGTGCTCCCGTCGTCTTCGACGCCACGCACTCGGTGCAGCAGCCGGGCGGGCGAGGATCCTCCTCGGGCGGGGAGCGGGCTTTCGTTCCCGTGCTGGCGCGGGCGGCGGTGGCGGTCGGCGTGGCGGCCGTCTTCATCGAGACGCACGAGGAACCGGACAAGGCGCCCTCGGACGGACCGAACATGGTGCCGCTCGCCGAGATGCCGGCGCTCATCGAGCGGCTGCAGGCCTTCGATCGGGTCGCCAAGGCGGGCAACGGCACGTGATTCGGCCGAGGCGGACGCCCAAGGCCGCAGGGATCAGTCCACTGCGAAAGTTGATGATGGCGACGTCGTCAACGGCCTCGTCATCTGCCGGTCGTGTGGTGTAGAAGGGCGCCTCGATGGACGACCTTCTGTTCAGCTACGCCGATCCCGCGACCTCGCCGATGCGCCGGCGGGTCATCCGGATGATCGAGGTTGCCACCGGTCAGCGTGAGCTCAAGGCACTCTATCTCGATAACCAGCGCAATCCCGTTCCGAGCGAGAGCTTTTGGCACGCAGCGGTCCGGCGGCTGAAGCTTGACGTCCGTTACGACGCGGCGGCCTTGGAGCGCATGCCGCGGCAAGGGCCGGTGGTGGTCGTCGCCAACCATCCCTACGGCGTGCTCGACGGCATTGTGATCAGCTGGCTCATCGAGAAGGTGCGCACCGACTTCCTCGTCCTGACCAATGCGGTGCTGCTGCGCGCCCCCGAAGTGCGCGACTTCGTGCTGCCGGTCGATTTTTCCGAGACCGAGGAAGCACGACAGATAAACCTGCGTTCGCGGGCGGCGGCGCGCAGCCATCTCGACAGGGGTGGCTGCGTGGTAGTCTTCCCGGCGGGCGGCGTTTCGACGGCTCCCGATCGACTTGGCCGCAAGCCTGCCGTCGACGCGCCCTGGCAGCCGTTCACCGCACAGCTCATCCAGCGCTCGAAGGCAACGGTTGTACCGATCTGTTTCAGCGGCCAGAACAGCCGGCTGTTTCAGATCGCCAGCCACCTCAGCCTGACGCTGCGCCTGTCGCTGATTTTCCGCGAGGTGCGCAACCGCATGGGCACGGTGCTGCCGGTCGCCATCGGCGACCCCATTGCCTTCGAGGTCCTCGCGCCGATCAAGGATCGGGCTGCCCTGGTGCAGGAGCTGCGCAACCGCACGTATGGGTTGGCCAATCTGCCGAGCGGGGCAGTCGTCCCGCGCTCCTGGAAGCGCTCCAAGAGCGGCCCGCTTGGCTATATCGGGCGGCCGGGAGCCGGCGACGACGAGGGCGTTCCCAAGCGTGCCGCCGCGGTGCTGCAGGCCTGGGATGAGGCGTCCCGGCCGCATGCCAAGCGCCCCGGCTGGATCAGACGCCGGGTGACGCCCGGTCAGCCGCGCCCGCGATAGGGCGCAACGCCCTGGTCGGGGGCCCAGACGTCGGCGGGCAGGGCGCCGGTTTGCCAGAACACGTCGATTGGAATGCCGCCGCGCGGATACCAATAGCCACCTATCCGCAACCACGTCGGCGTCAGCAGCGCGGCGAGATCCTTGCCGATCCGCACCGTGCAATCCTCATGAAACGCACCCTGGTTGCGAAAGGCGCCGAGATAGAGCTTCAGCGATTTCGATTCGACGAGCCAGGCGGCCGGGACGTAGTCGATAACGAGATGGGCAAAATCCGGCTGGCCGGTCACCGGGCAGAGGGTCGTGAACTCGGGCGCGGTGAAGCGCGCCAGGTAGTGCGTGTCCGGATGCGGGTTGGCGACGCGATCGAGCCTGGCCTCTTCCGGCGTTTGGGGAATCGGCACGGGCTTGCCGAGCTGGGTCGTGCGGATCGGTTCTCTTGCCATGGGCGCTCCATTAAGGATCAGCGGCCGCGTGGGCGCCGAGGGCTCTGACGCTGGGCCTTGGCTGCGCCGGTGCGATCGGACGTCGCCTTTTCGGCGATGAGGCTTCAGCGTACAAGACCGCGCCTCACCCAACCTCAGCAACAGAAGGGACGCCTATGACTGCGATCGTCGACGTCATCGCCCGTGAGATCCTCGACAGCCGCGGCAATCCCACAGTCGAGGTCGACGTGGTGCTCGAAGACGGGACCATGGGCCGCGCGGCCGTGCCTTCCGGTGCCTCGACCGGCGCGCACGAAGCGGTCGAACTGCGCGATGGGGACAAGTCGCGGTTCCTGGGCAAGGGCGTCCTGAAGGCGGTCGACGGGGTCAAGGGCGTCATCTTCGAGGCAATTGGCGGCCTTGAAGCCGAGGACCAGGTCGCCATCGACGAGACGATGATCGCGCTCGACGGCACGCCGAACAAGTCGAAGCTCGGCGCCAATGCCATTCTCGGTGTGTCGCTGGCCGTCGCCAAAGCCGCGGCGGATGCTGCCGGCCTGCCGCTCTATCGCTATGTCGGAGGCGTCGCCGCAAGGGTGCTGCCCGTGCCGATGATGAACATCGTCAACGGCGGCGTCCATGCCGACAATCCGATCGACTTCCAGGAATTCATGATCCTGCCGATTGGTGCGCCGAGCCTGCGGGAGGCGGTAAGGTGGGGCTCGGAGGTCTTTCATACGCTGCGGGCGGCCTTGAAGAAGGCGGGCCACAATACCAACGTCGGCGATGAGGGCGGCTTTGCCCCGAACCTGCCCTCGGCCGAAGCTGCCCTCGACTTCGTCATGACGGCGATCGGGTCTGCCGGTTTCAAGATCGGCCAGGATATCGTCCTCGGTCTCGACTGCGCGGCGACCGAGTTCTTCAGGAACGGCGCCTATCGCTACGAGGGCGAAGGCAAGACACGCACGATGCAGCAGCAGGCCGAGTACCTCGCCAAGCTCGCCCGCGACTATCCGATCGCCTCGATCGAGGACGGGATGGCGGAGGACGATTGGCAGGGGTGGAAGCTGCTCACCGACCTTGCCGGCGGCAGTTGCCAGCTCGTCGGCGACGACATTTTCGTGACCAATGTCAAGCGCCTGGCGGACGGGATCGAGAAGGGCATCGCCAATTCGATTCTCGTCAAGGTCAACCAGATCGGCACGCTGACCGAGACGCTCTCGGCCGTCGATCTGGCGCACCGCGCCGGCTACACCGCGGTGATGTCGCACCGGTCGGGCGAAACCGAGGACTCAACGATTGCCGATCTCGCGGTTGCGACGAACTGCGGGCAGATCAAGACAGGCTCGCTTGCCCGCTCGGACCGGCTGGCGAAATACAACCAGCTCATGCGCGTCGAAGAAGAGCTTGGCAAGGACGCGCGTTACGCCGGCCGAGCCGCGCTGAGGGCATTCGGGCGCAAGGCGGGCTCGGCGTGACAGCCCATGGGGAAGAATCCTCTTCTTGGGGCCGGTTTGCCCTTGCGCGTGGATCCATCGCCCGAGGCAGTCCCCTCCGACCGGACGACGCCATCGTGATTCGGATCCCGGAAGCTACGAACGGCCGGTGCCTCCACGCAGCAGAATGGACACTCCCGAGACCTTTGCCGCCTCGCGATAGCCGTTGAGCACGGCCTTGATCTCCGCATGGCTCGCGATCCACGCGCGCCAAGCATCGTTTTGTACAAGGACCACGTCCGGGCGGTTGTGCGAGATGTCTTCGGCAAGCATGTCCCGCGCGCTCCTTTCGTAGGCCAATATCCTGGCGCGCCGGCCGGGATCGAGATTGGCGTCGTCGAGCAACGGGCCGACGCTGGCGAGGATCCATTGGCTGCCCTGCCGTGCGGCCCATTCTCCGCTGACACGTCGCGTGAGCGGATGTCCAAGCCCGACACCGCCGCTGAGTGCAATGACCTTCGGGTGCGGCGGCGCCAGCCGCGCCACCATTGTTGCAAGCCCGGGAATCTGATCGTCGTCAGCAAAATAGGACGTGGCAAGGCAGGCAATCGTGAAAGCCGCGACCGCGGCGACGACGAGGCGCGACGATGCGCCGATCGGGGTGCCTTGCTTCGGATCGGTGGTGGACGGGACGAGGCGCTGGGCCACAAGCCGGGCGCAGGCCATGAGGCCAAGGGCGATGACCGGATAGCCGTGATATGGCCAGCCTTTGAACTGGATGAGCATGGCGGCGAGGAAGCCGGCTGCAGCGAGCATGAGCACTGCCGTTGCCGGCTCGCCGAGGCTGTCGCGGCCGGTCAATCGCAGGGTCAAGAGAATGGCTGCAGACAACAGCAGCGTCGGGTTCGTCGCAAACTGCGGGAGCGACATTTTCGCCGACAGATAGACCGCCGCCACCTCAGGCAAGGTGTCGCTGACAAACGCCGGAAAGAACAGCAGGATGCTTGCCAGGTAGGAGGCAACGACGAGCCCGGCGGTCAGCATTTCGATGGTCAGCGCGGCCGCGATCCACCCCTTTGCCTTGCCGCGCAGGCGCATTGCCACATAGGGGAGCGGCAGGAGCACCGGCAGCGCGAAATGCGGCTTCAGCGCAATCGCCACGCCGGCGCCGAGCCCGGCCAGAACAGCCAATCCGGCGGCGACCCCCACTCTCTGCGCGCGAGCTCCGTATGCGGCGAGCATCGGCAGCACGGCGATCGCGGCGATATGCTCCCTTTGTCCGAAGACATAGGCGGGCATGATGAGCAAGAGGAACAAGGCCGCCGCGAGAAGCAGGGGCTCGCTTGCCGGGTGGCGCAGCCTGCCTTCAGCGAGGATCCGCTGCGCCAGCGCCACGCTGCCCAGCGCCGCGATGAAGACGAGCACCGTCACCGCGATTTCCGGGGCGAGCCCGACGATCCGCCCGATGACGATGGCCGGCATGTAGATCAGAAACGAGGCCGGCGGGTTGGTCTCGATGATGTCGACATAGGGCCTGGCGCCGGCAAGCACCCTTTCGCCGACCGTCAGCAGCCACGAGACGTCGGCGCAGGTCGTGCTGGCGCTGCGACCGATCATGGCGAGGATGAGCATCGCGAGAGGAAGGGCGACGGGTGATGCGAGCGTCCCGGCTCGCAACTTCGCTGGGAAACGGGAGGCGAATGAAGCGGCGGTATCGGTCAAGGCCCGGCCCGGATGCTTGGTGGGCCGGTCGTAGATCGGGCAGGTTAAGAATTCTGCCTTGAGCATCCTCCAGAAATGCTCGAAGCTGCGGGCGCTCGTTTACTCGGCGCCGGCGCCTCCCGGGCTCAATGTCGGCTCCTGCCAGACCCGTTTGCCCGAAGTGAAGCCAAGTCGAGACGAGCCGACCGCGCTTGACGGTTGTGGCGGGCCGCCGCCCGCGTCGCCGCTCCCTCCTGAGGAAGTTGCCGTTGAGAGATTCAAGTAGCGATGGCTCTCAGGTCACCGCAAACCACGCGCTGATGCCGGCCGCCGGATTCCGCATGACCGAGCACTCGAGAAGCCATTTGCCGGGATTGTCGGCAACGAAAGCGATGTGGTGAGTCCTGCCTGGCTCGACGATCGCGGTGTCGCGCCAGTAAGGCTCCCAACCGTCGTCGAGGTCGTGCAGTAGCCGCATGACATGGCCGTGCAGATAGACGGCGTGGGCATTTGTGGATTTATTGCTGAGGCCGAGTACGACGGGCGCCTTGCGCTTGACGGTAAACAGCGGCTTTGTACCGAGGCCGGCGGCCGCAGCGTCGCTCGTCCAGGCTGCTTCAGGTGTCGAGGCGGTGGTGCCGGCGGCAAGGCCGTCCAGGGCAACCTCGACGCGTCTAGCGCTCTGCAGGTTGATCTCGGCTGGAAGCTCCGCATTAAGCCGGAGGCTCGTGACCGGCGGCAGCGGCGGCCGCGCAACGCCCACGCTGTGCAGAAGCAGGATGTCGCGGTCACCTGCCGCCTCATCCTTGTTGCCCCGCAGGATGAGCCTAGCCTCGGCGCCCTCCTCCCGCGGCAGGTCGACAATGACATCGAAGCGGGCGCCGGGCCCGATCGGAAAGGAGCGCCGTACAGGCTCGAACGGGTCACATGGCTGGCCATCGATTGCGA
>JAFAME010000205.1 GCA_019233695.1 Methylobacteriaceae bacterium | reverse complement strand
ACGGTGGGTCAGGCCGGACGACCGAAATGGGCTCGCGCATGATCCCTTGGGTGGTATCGCAAGGCCGACCCCTGTCCATCCGAAAACGGCTACACGGCCCTCGGTCCTGCCGTGCCGCCCAAAAGTCCCTGCGGCCGGATCAGCAGGATGAGGATCATCAAGGCGAAGGAATAGGCGTCGGTCCATTCCGGCAGGCCGTAGCCTTTGCTGAGCCCGTCGACGAGGCCGAGGATGATGCCGGCGACAACGGCACCGCTGACATTGCCGAGCCCGCCGATGAGTGCCACCGCGAAGCCGCGCACGACGATCGTGCTGCCGATGAACGGCGTGATCGGGAAGAGCGCGATCATGAGGGCGCCGCCGAGGCCGGCGAGCATGCTGCCGTAGATGAAAACCCCCGTGACGTACCGCCTGACCGGAATCCCCATCAGCGCGGCGGTTTCCTGGTCGGCCACGCTGGCGCGCAGCGCCAGGCCATAGCGGCTGCGCGATATGCCGAAGAAGGTGACGGCGACCACGATGGCGGTGACGACGACGACCACGGCCCGCATGACGACGATGCGAATGTCGCCGACCTGCCAGACCTCATCGATCGGGCTCGGGATGCTCTTCTGGTACGAGTTCCACATTCGCACCACGACGTGTTGCAGCACGACGATCAGGCCGAGCGAGATGATGAAGCCATTCATCGGCCGCTCGAGCGTGAAGCGAAACAGGCTCCGCTCCAGGATGAAGCCGAGAAGGCCGACCACGGCCACCGCCGCAAGCAGCGCGAGAAGGAAGGAGCTGCCGTGGCTGACGAGCAGCCACGTCGTGATGCCGCCGATCATGAGGAGCTCGCCGTGAGCGAAATTGATGATGCCCGTCAAGCCGAAGATCAGCGTTATGCCGACGCCGATCAGGATGATGACGCTCGCCACGGACAAGCTGTTGACGAGCTGCTGCAGCAGAATGTCCATGGTGGCATCCGGGATGAGCCTGGTCAGGGCCATTCAGCGGACCAGCGCGTCCGACGGCGCGACTCTGCATCGTCGCGTGATGGCGTGGCAAGTCGGGGAGTGACTTGCGGAGCAATGCGGTCACGTCACCAGGAGAAGGCGGCGCATCGCGCCGGACGAGTGGCGGCATGTCGAGCGCCGACGCCCTCGGGAGTGCAAGCCTCGGCGCAGGTGCTGCCCATCATCCGCCCTTTCGGGCACCCTCTCCCGTGACGCGGTGAGTCTCAGCCCGGCGTATCGCCCGCCGGCGGCTCCTGCGGCGGCTCCTCGACCGCGCATTTGAATTGATCAGACGTGTTCGGCTTGACGAGGCAGACCTCGGTCGCAAACGTCACCTGGTGGCGCTCGTTGAACCAGAGCGGCACGGCGGAGACGACGCCGCTGAATTTCATCTTCTCGATCTGTGCGACGATCGCGTCCGGATCATCGACCGTGCCGGCGTCCTGCATCGCCTTCACGTACCACTTCAGGTAGTCGTAGTAGAGGAGCGACACCGACGACTGCACGCCTTTGACGGCTCCGGCCGCGAAGTAGCGGGCAAAATAGTCCTTGGCCGCATCATTCGGCGGCGCGCCCCAGCACATCGGCACGCAGCTCAGTGTCACCGGCGCCGTCGATTTGAGCTTGCGATCCTGCCAGACGCCCGGGTCGACCCCAAACAGGAAATAGCCCTTGGCAACGTTGAGCTGGACGGCCTGCGGAAATGCGACGAGCGTGATGTCGCCGTTATACCAGAAGTGCACCGTGTCCGGGTTGAGGCTCTTGGCGCGCGTCAGCAGAGGCGAAAAGTCGGTCGTGTCGGGCGGATAAGTGATCAGATCCACCTTCTGACCTTCCGCTTCGAGCGCCTTGACATAGTGCTTGGAAAGATATTGCCCGGTCGCGTCGTTGGCGACGAACACCACGGCGCGCTTCAAGGGCTGGCCGATTTCCTCGCCAAGCAGCCGCAGGACGCCCTTAGCCGTACTGCCGCTGCGCTGAAATTCCTGCGGCTCGCTCTGGAACACGTAGTGGTTGGGGCCGCCGGCCTGCGTCGACTCCTTCGTCAGGATCGCGCCGAGCGATGAATTGCCAGTGAACTGAAGCACCTTGGCAGGCCCGGTGATTTTCGTCATCGACACCGAAAAGTCATGCGATTCGGTGCCGAAAATCGCCTTGACCCCGACATCGTTGACGAGTTCGCGCGCCGCCGCAATCGCCGTGTTGACGTCGGTCCGGTCGTCGCGAATTTCGAGCTGGATCTTGTAGGTCTTGTCGCCGACCTTGAAGCCGCCGGCATCGTTGATTTCCTTGGCGGCCAGCGTCTCGGCGGCGGGAATCGTGTTGCCCGCAGAGACGAAGGAGCCGGACTGGGCGGCGACCACCCCGACCTTGACCACATTGTCCTCGGCGCCGGCCGGCTGCGGTGCTCCCGCAAGGAGCGCGGCGCCGAGGGCGGCGGCGAGGAGGGTTGCGCCTGGGCGCGGCTGCAGCATCGCAAGTCCTCCCGATCGGAATCTTATAATGTCATCTTATTGTACGATGACATCTCATGTCAAACCTGAGTGACGAGGACCCTAGCCCGGCTGTCTCGTGAGCGATCGAGGCGTTTGTAGGCCATCGCTTCTCTGTCATCCCGGAAGCCGCCCTTGCAGCTATCCGGGATCCGGCGCCGGATCCTGGCTCTGCGCTTCGCTCCGGCCGCGATGACACCGAGATGAATTTCGACCCATCGCAAGGCTCAACTACCCTGCAGAAAAGCCGAAAAGCGTCGCGGGATTGTCGACAAGGATGCGATGACGCACTGCCTCGTCGGGCGCCCAGTCGGCCAGGAGGTCGAAGAGGATGGCATCGTCGGGCTTGTTGCCGACCTTCTCGGTCGGATGCGGCCAGTCGGTGCCCCATAGCATGCGCTCCGGTGCTGCCTCGACGAAGGCGCGAGCGGCGGGGGCGACATCTTCGTAGCCAGGCGGACCCGCCGTCGAATCCTGATACGCGCTCGACAGCTTGACCCAGGCGCGGCCGCCGTCGATGAGCCGGCGGATGACCGCAAAAGCCGGATGGTGCGTTCCGGATTCAGGCGGAATGCGGCCGCGGTGATCAAAAACGAGCGGACAGGCCAGGCGTCCGAAGACGTCCGCCGCCTGCGCGATCTGGTCGGCCAGCATGTGGATCTGAACGTGCCAGCCGAGATCGTTGACGCGTCTCGACAACGGCTCGACCATGGCAAGGCTGGTCGCGTTGCCATGCACCAGATTGAAGCGGATGGCGCGCACGCCGAGGCCATCAAGGCGTTGCAATTCCCCGTCGGTTACGCGGGTGTCGACGACGGCTACGGCGCGCGCGACCGTCGCGCCCAATTGCGCCACGGCATCGAGAGTACAGCTGTTGTCCGTCCCATAGGTCGAGGGATGAACGACGACAACGCGCCTCGTGCCGAGGCGCCGCTGCAGGGCGCGATAGTCTTCGACGCTGGCGTCGGGCGGGCGCAGCGTCGCATTGGGTGCCATCGGAAAGCGACTGTCGTAGATGTGGATGTGAGAGTCCGTGGCGTTGGCCGGCGCCGCTGTCCTTGGCCGCGCCGTGCAGGCGGAATGGTCAGCCCGCTCGAACCCCGGCTCCATGGCGTGCTCCTCGAAAGCGCAGGCGCGTCGCTAGCCCCGCCAGAACGGCGTCGGACGCAGGATCATGTTTTCCTGATTGGCGAAGTTCGGCACGCCTTTGACAAGAAACGCCTTGAATTTCGGATCGGAGAAGAGCGCCGCGCGTCGCTTTGTTCGCTCGTTGAGATCCGCGCAACCCCACAGGTGGACGATCTCGTCGACCCGCCAATCGAGGCTGCGGAAATAGCCGACGCAGTTGCCGAGATGTCCGAGTTGGACTGGCAACCCCTCGGCTTCGTAGATCCGCAGAAACTCGTCGAGAACGCCGGTGTGCGACTGGTACGTCCGCATCTCGACGAAGTCGGCCGCGCTCGTCAGGTTCTTGACCGGGATGAACGGAGCCGGCCTGAACAGGCGGCCGAATTCCTCCAAAATCATGTCGGCAGCCGCGGCACGAAAGGTCTTCCAGCCGGGGTGGTCGGCAAGCCGTGCGCGCCGCGCGGTCCACTCGCCAACTTCGGCAACGCGCCACAATTGAACGACGCGCTGCAACGTCCCGATCTCGACGAAATAGCTGCCGGCGCAATCGCCGAGGATTTCCCGTTCGATCGTCCATCCCTCGCGTTGATAGGCTTCGAGGTAGGGGGCGAAGAGGTGCGGCACGACGCGGGTGGTATGGATTGCCGTGATCATGCGCGGGCCTTTGCTCGACTCAAACGCGGTTCGGCAGCTCGTGCTGACGGCCTTGATTGCCCTGCTGCGAATGAATGATGTTGTATGATGACCTTATCGGACTCATGGGTTCGCAGCCTGCTTCTGTCAAGCGGCAAGTTTGTGCCCTGCCGGCGTATCGATCGGGCCGCTCCGATCCGTCGAGTCCGCCCAAGGTTGCATCCAGAGCAGGCTTCAACTGAGCCGACACCGAAATGCCGCTTGATCATTCCTGCGATGCGGCCGGTGCCCTTGCCCGCAGCCGCCCGCTGTGGCAGGGAGATGCCACACCCACTCTTGATGGAAGAAGATGTCGAGCTTCAACGGACAGAATTTTCAGGATCGCCAAGCCGCAGCCGCAAG
Source organism: Methylobacteriaceae bacterium (assembly GCA_019233695.1). GTDB lineage: Bacteria > Pseudomonadota > Alphaproteobacteria > Rhizobiales > Beijerinckiaceae > JAFAME01. The sequence goes on along the minus strand of JAFAME010000205.1, from coordinate 19,033 downwards.
CGCAAGGAAAGAGCAGCTGGCGAAGTTTTTGGCAAGGCCCGCTCCCGATGATCCGGCGGTTCTCGAGCGCCAGGCCAAACGCCAGGCCGTCCTCGAGGCGCGCACGATTCGCACCGCCGAACGCGAGGCGCGCCGCGCCGCGGCCGAGGCTGAGGCTGCCGCCAGACGCGCGGCCGAGGAGCTTGCCCGGCAGGAGGCGCTGAAGGCCGAAGAGGCGGCGCGGGAAACCGCGCGGCAGGAGGAGCTTGCGCTCAAGGCCGCACTCGAGGTCGAACGCAAAGCCGAGCGTGATGCTCGCTATGCGGCAAGAAAGGCGCGCAAGGTCGCGCGGAAGGCCGAGATCAAGCGTTATCGGTAGGCGTTCAGCCGCGGTCGCAAGACCGATCACGCGCCACCAGCCGCCGGGTGATGTCGAGCGCCCGCCTGAGCAACGTGGCCGAAGCCTCATAGGTGCGAAAGCCGGCGTGGGCGCTCAGCGTCACGCGATCGAGCTTGGCGAGCGGATGATCGGCCCTCAGCGGCTCGAGGGCGAAGACGTCAAGCCCGGCGCTGGCAAGATGGCCGTCGTTCAGCGCCTCGACCAGAGCCGCCTCGTCCACGAGCGCGCCGCGCGCCGTGTTGATCAGGATCGCGCCGCCCTTCATCATCGACAGACGCGCGCGATCGAGAAAGCCTCTCGTCTCATCGCTCAGCGCGAGGTGAAGCGACACCACGTCGGAACTCGCCAGAAGCTCCTCCAGGGTGACAAGCCTGTAGGGCGGGTCGGTCCGCAGCGTGCGGTTCCAGGCCACAACCTCCATGCCGATGCCGTTGGCAATGCGGGCGACTTCCGCGCCGATGCCGCCGAGGCCCACGACGCCGAGCCGCTTGCCCTTGAGCTGAACGCCCCCGCGCGGCCGCCAAGTCCCGCCACGGATGTCGCGGTCCATGCGCGCGACGTCACGGGCAGCAGCAAACATCAGCGCGACCGCATGCTCCGCCACCGCGGTGTCGCCATAGCCCTTGATAGGATGGACCGTGACGCCGAGCCGGTGCAGCGCCTCGACGTCCATGTAGCTCTGCGGGCCTGTGCCGAGGAAGACGACATGGCGCAGATCCCTGCACTGCGCCACGATGTCGGTGGGCATGTAGGAATGATCATCGATACAGATGGCGCAGCCATCGAGCAGAGTGGGCAGATCGGTGCTGGAGAACGATTGCTGGTTGACGGAGATCGCGACGTCGTCCTCGCGCCGAACGTCATCGAGAACGGGCCGCAACTGGTCATTGCAATCGATGAAAACGACCCTTGCGGTCATGCGCGGGCCGCGGCGTCGGCGAGAGCGCGCATGCCGGCGCCCGGCCATTGCTCGGGTCGCGCGCGCCGGTACTGAGGCGGGCAGGGCGCGACGGCGGACGCGCCGAGAGTGTCAGCTGCGTGCCATACCCACCGCGGATCGTCGAGGAAAGCGCGTGCCAGCGCAACGAAGTCGGCGCGTCCTTCGGCAATGATCGCCTCGGCCTGGCGCGGCTCGACGATAAGGCCGACGGCGCGGGTGGTCATGCCCGTTTCGCGCCGTATCCGATCCGCAAAGGGGACCTGATAACCCGGCGCAATGCCGCCCGAGGCGACCGGCGGCAGGCCTTGCGGCGCCATGCCGCCCGACGACACGCACACGTAATCGACGCCTTCGGCCTTTGCGGCGGCAACGAAGCGCACGGCCTCATCGGGATTGAAGCCGCCGTCGACCCAGTCCGTGGCGCTGATGCGCATGCCAAGCGGCATGTCCTGACCCACGGCCTGCCGCACGGCGCGCAGCACTTCGAGCGGAAAGCGCATGCGATTCTCGAGCGAACCGCCGTATTCGTCGGTGCGCTGATTGGCGAGCGGCGACAGGAATTCATGCAGAAGATAGCCGTGGGCGCCGTGCACTTCGACGAGGTCGAAGCCCGCCCGGCATGCTCGTTGCGCGGCCTCGACAAAGGCGCCGCGCAGGCGGTCGAGGTCGCTCCGATCGGCGGCTTTGGGCGCGGGCCAGCCGGGAGCGAAGGGGATGGCGGAGGGTCCGACCGTCTGCCAGGCCTCCGGATCAGTCTCCGCGAGCGGCTTGCCGCCCATCCACGGAGGGGCGGTCGACCCCTTGCGGCCGGCATGGCAAGCTGGATCCCGATCTTCGCCAGTCCGATGCCTTTCACGATCCGCACCACATGGGCGAATTCGCGCTCGCACTGATCCGAGTAGATGCCGGTGCACCTCGGGCTGATGCGCCCGATCGGCTCGACGCCGGTCGCCTCGACCATCACCAGGCCGGGGCCCGACGCGCCGAAGCTGCCGAGGTGCTGAAAATGCCAATCCTGCGGGACGCCGTCGACGGCGCTGTATTGGCACATCGGCGAGACAACGATGCGGTTGGCAAGCGTGAGGCCGCGCAAGACAAGCGGCCGGAACAGATGCGGTGGCTGGTCCATGAGAATCTTTCTTTAGATGCAGTAGCGAAGGCGGCGATACGTCAGCGCGTAAGCTGGGTAAGGCCAGTCGGCGGCCCGTCGATCGCGGTCCAGCCGCCGTCGACGAAAAGGGTGCTGCCGCTGACGTAGCTTGCCGCGTCCGACGCGAGGAACGCAACCGCGCTTGCGACCTCATCGGCCGTGCTCCAGCGATTGAAGACGGTGTGCGCCGCATAGAGCTTGTGGAGGTCGGGCCGCTCCTTGAACGGCGCGGTGAGCGCCGTCTCGGCAATGCTCGGCGCGATGGCGTTCACGCGCACGCCGGAGCGCCCGACTTCCGAGGCAAAGCCCTTCACCAGCAGGCTGATTGCAGCCTTGGTGCAGCCGTAGACCGCCAATCCCGGTTCGATGGTCACCGCCCGCACCGAAGAACAGGCAATGAGGCTGCCGCCTCCCTGATCGACCATGATCCGCCCGAACGCCTGGAAGAAATAAACGGTCCCCTTGACGTTGAGATCGACGACCCGATCGAGATCCGCCTCGGTATAGTCGAGGATGGTCTTGCGGATGTTCAGCCCGGGCGTCGTGACGGCGATGTCGAGGCGTGCGAGCTTGGCCCTTGCTGCGGCCGCGAGCGAGGCGATGTCGGCGGCGCTGGCGGCATCGGCGACGATGGCTTCGGCCGAACCTTCCATCTTGCGGATGCCGGCGGCGGTCGCCTCGACGCCGTCGCGATCGCGGTCGGCGCAGAGCACGCGGGCGCCGAGATCTGCCAGCGCCTCGGCGGAAGCCTTGCCGATGCCCGATGCCGCCCCCAGCACCACCGCCGTCTTGCCGCTCAGATCGAAGAGCTTGCGATAGTCGGTCACCTTCGTCGGTCCCCTCTGCCCTGCGGGAATTGTTGGACGTCCTACACTGCCGAGCAGCGAGAACCTGGCCCTGGCGGACTGAGCCTTTGAAACCTGCCGCCGTGTTCAGAGCGGAGAGAACGGGGTCGACTTGATGATCTTGTTCTCCTGGTGCTGCACATTGCCGGCCTCGGCGCTTTTTCTTCGATAGGAGGCCCAGTCGGGGTCGGCCTCGAGCGCCTGCCGACGCCGCTCCCGGTCTGCCTGGTCTGCGAACCCCCAGAAGAACACGACCTGGTTGAGCGTGCCCACGTCGGTCGTGAAGATGCCGATCGGCTTGCCCAGGTGCCGAATGTGGATGGGCATGCCTTCGGCCTCGTAGAGCTTCAGCCAGGCATTGAGGCGGCCCGGCACCATCGTGTAGGTCCGCAAATCGACGATCATGGATATCCTCCCGGCGATGACCTCAGCGAATTGCGGAGCCCCGGCGGTGGCGGTTGGCAACGACGCCAAAGGGCTCACGGCTTCGGCGCGCCGGTGGCAGGCCCATACTCGCTGGTGAAACCGGCGCGGTTCGGCATCTCAATCTTCGGCAGCGTGGTGGCGTCGAGCACCGCGTCTTCCGGCACGATGCGATTGAGGAAGAGGACATAGGCCGAGACCGCGTAGACTTGATCGGGCGTCAGCGACTGCGGCGCATCGAGAGGCATGGCGCGGCGCACGAAATCGAACAAAGTCGTGGCATAGGGCCAGAAGCTGCCGACGGTCTTGTGCGGCTTGGCGTCGAAAATCGTCCCGAAGCCGCCGGCCAGCTGGTCCATCGGCCCGCCGTCTCCCTTGCCGCCGTGGCAGGCGGCACATTTTTCGGCGTAGATCGCCGCCCCCTCGCGAACACTGCCGCGGCCGGCCGGCAAGCCGCTGCCGTCGGGCGAGACGTCGATGTCCCAGCCGGCAATCTCGCGCGGTGTCGCCTGTCGGCCAAAGCCATATCTCGCACTCGCGTGGCTTGCCAGAACGCCAACGAACACGGCGCCGACGGCAATGCTACCCCGCATTCGTCACAGCTCCGCCGGAAGCCACATGCCAGCTCTGGACCGCATTGTTGTGGTAGTAGGAACGGGCGTCGCGCTCCTTCAGGAGCGCCTCATGGCTCGGCTGGACGTAGCCGGTTTCGTCCGTCGCGCGGCTTGCAAGCGTCGCGGGCCCGCCGTCCCACTGCCAGGGAAAGCGGAAGCGGGTCAGGCATTTCGGCAGGATCGGCTCCTGCAGCGCCGCGTTCTGCCAGGACCTGCCGCCGTCGGTCGAAACCTCGATCCGCTTTATCCGGCCGCTGCCCGACCATCCAAGCCCCGAAATCTCGTAAAAGCCCGGCGCGCTCAAGCGGTGCCCTCCCGAGGGAAAGGTGATGACCGACTTCGCCTCCATGGCGAAATTGAACTGCCGGATCGTATGGTCGGGCATCACCATCGTGTATTTCGAGGTCTCCTCGCGCGTTTCGAACGGAGCGGTCCCGAGTTTCAAGCGCCGCAGCCATTTGACGCTCGCGTTTCCTTCATAGCCCGGCAGGAACAGGCGAAGCGGGTAGCCCTGCTCCGGCCGCAACCGCTCGCCGTTTTGTGCATAGGCGAGCAAAGCGTCATCCAGCGCCTTTTCGATCGGGATGCTGCGGGTCATGGCGGCGGCGTCCGCACCCTCGGCCAGGATCCACTTCGCCTCGGGGCGGACCCCTGCGTCATCGAGCACTATGGCAAGCGGCACGCCGGTCCACTCGCAGCAGCTGAGAAGCCCATGCGTGTCCTGGGCGGTCAGCTCGGACTTGGGCTCGCCCCACGTCTGGGAATTGCCGGAACATTCGAGAAAGTAGATGCGCGACACGGAAGGATAGCGGGTGAGGTCCGCCATCGTGAAAATCAGCGGACGCTCCACGAGCCCATGGACCATGAGGCGATGCTGCTCGGGATCGATGTCGGGAACGCCGGCGTGATGGCGCTCGTAGTGCAGGCCATTTGGAGTAGTGATGCCGACAAGGTTCTGGAGGGGCGTGGTACTGACGGCAGCAAGCCTCGTCGGGGACGGCGCGCCTCCTGCGCGCGGACGGCGCACGACCTCGCCTTCATATCGCGAGGGCAAGCCGTAGGGCGGGCTCATGACCTCGCGCCCGGGACGGATCTGCCATTCGGGAATGTCAGGCGGGAGGTTTGTGTCTGCCTCCGCGCCGGCCGGCGACGGGCCGATCACGGCGACCGCGCCTCCGGCCGCCAGCAACGCGCTGCCAGCAAACAGCCGCCGGCGGGTCACACTGCCGGGTTCGGGGGATTGGCGAAGAGACCGCGACGAGGCCGCCAGACCTTCGCCTTTGGGATCCTGACCCGTCATGGCCACCCTACATAGAGCCTTCGAAAGTCCTGGCAATCAGCCTCGGCAGGCGGCATTGCGGCGCTCGGCGCCATCGCTCCGGCCAGACTACTTGGCCGGCTGGCGGGACATGAAATGCGCCAGCGCCTTGATGTCGTCGTCGTTCAGGGAATAGGCGATCTCCGGCATGATGACGTTGCCACGGCCGCGGCGAGCCCCGTGCTGATAGTCGTGCAATGCCTTGATGATGGCATCCTCGCGCTGCCCGGCAAGGCGCGGGATTTCGCCCTGACCCGAGAAGTCGTCCTTGTGGCACTGCGCACAATGGCGGTCGTTGGCGAGCTTGCCGCCAGCTTTCGTCAAGGCCGGATCCGCGTCGGTCTCGGTGGCACCGGGCGGTGGCGGCAGCGTTGGAAAATAGGCGCCGAGGTCCCGGATATCCTGATCGGTGAGATCCTTTGCCGCCGGCGTCATGATGTCGTTCATCCGGGTCTCGCCGCGGAAATAGACAAGCTGCCACTCGATGAAGAGGTCAGGTTGCGCGGCAAGATTGGGAACGCCCTCCATTTCGGCGACGCCCTTCTCGCCATGGCAGCTGTTACAGACCTCGAGCTTGTCCTTGAAGGCGCCGGTATCGGCGGCGGGTTTGGTGTCCTGTGCTCGGGAGACGATGGCGCAGGTCGCCAGCAACACGGCAGTCACGACGAAGGCCACGGGGATCCTCCGCATGCCCAACATCCATCTCGTCATTGCCAGAAAAAGCCCCGCCGCCGGTCGCCGGGGCGGGGCATCGGTTCGATCAGCTGTTACTTGCTGTAGGAGATCTGATAGATCGCCTGCGCCTGATCGTCGGCAACCAGCAGGGAGCCGTCCGGGGCGACGATGACGTCACTCGGCCGACCGAGGATCTTGTTGCCGTCGAGCCAACCCGAGGCGAACACTTCCTGGCTGGCATTGGAGCCGTCCGCGTTGACGACGACGCGCTCGATCCGGTAGCCGTTCTTCTGGTGGCGATTCCACGAGCCGTGCTCGGCGATGAAGATGTTGCCGGAATACTCGGCCGGGAACTGGTTGCCCGTGTAGAACTTCATCCCGAGCGGCGCCACATGCGGGCCAAGCTTGACGATCGGCGGATTGAACTCCGAGCAGGAATGTCCCTTGCCGTACACCGGGTCGAGGATGTCGCCCTGGTGGCAATAGGGATAGCCGAAGTTTTCGCCGGTCTTTGAGACAAGGTTCAACTTGTCGCTTGGGATATCGTCGCCCAGCCAGTCGCGCGCATTCTCGGAGAACCACAGATTACCGGTGCGCGGATCGATGGCGCCGCCGACACTATTGCGCACGCCGATCGCCCACAATTCGGCGTTGCCGTTTTCCGGATTGATGCGCCGATACTGCGAGGTGCCGCTCGGAGGCAGGCATTCGTTGCAGGGCGGCCCGACCGGAATATAGAGCTCGCCGTTGTTGCCGACGACGATGTATTTCCAGCCATGCGGCGTGTAGGGCGGGAAGTCGTCATAGACGAGCTTGCCTTTGCCGAGGCTGTCGAGGTTGTTCTCGGGGTTTTCCCAGGCATAGACCTTGTCGATGTCGACGACGTAGAGCGTGTGGTTGGTGAACGCGACGCCCGTCGCCATTCGCAGGCCCTTGATGACGGGCTTCACCACCCGCTTGCCGCCCTGATCGACGACGGCGTTGACGACGCCCGCGTCCCAGGTGCCGACGAACAGCGTGCCCTTGTCGCCCCAGGCCATCTGGCGCGCTTGCGGCACGCCGGACGCCCAGATGCTGACCTTGAAGCCCGTAGGCACCTTGATTCCCGCCACGATCTTCGCGAGATCCGCTTCCGGCGTCGGGAGCGGCTGGCCGGGATTGGGCACCAATCCCCGTTGAGCCTCGGTTTCGTCGCCTCTCCACCAGTCATCCGGCGGATGCATCCAGAAGTCCTTGCTGGTCGAGTCGTAGTGGCCGAGCGGCTTTTCATCCGCTCTCGCGCTGGAAACGCCCGACAGCGCGGCAAGGCTGAGTGCTCCGCATCCGATGAGCGCCAGGCCGGCAATTCTCGTCAGCTTTGTTGTCATCTTGATCGTCCTCCCATTGAAGCGACAATTTCACGGCTTCGCTTGCGCGGCCCGACCCGTCGCCCCTGTTCGACGCCGGCTCGGCGGTCGGGCGCGCGCTCCCACACTTATATTATTGTCACACAACCTTGTCCATAGCGCCAACCTCGACAGCATGCGAGTTTGCCCCAGGATAAGCCAGACTTGCAGCGCGTGCCTGCGGCGGAGCGGCGTGCATGGCCGGAGGTCGGTCGCTGGATGGAGTGGATTTGCGATACAGGTGGAGTTGGTAGATGTCTGTTTGCCGATGCCTTTGCCTATGGCTCGCCATCGCCGCCGCGGTGACACTCGCCGGTCGACCCGCGGCCGGAGCCGAACCGGCGATCGGGATCGCGCTTGAGGGGTTTGCCTACCCCTATCCGGTGCGCTTCCTGCCGGTGAGGCTCGAAGGCGAGGACCTGCGCCTTGCCTACATGGATGTGCCGCCTGCCGGCGCGCCGCTCGGCCGCACCGTCGTCCTGCTGCACGGACGCAATTTCCCGTCAAGCTACTGGGAGCCGACCATCAAAGCGCTGGCGGCTGCCGGCTATCGGGTCGTCGTCCCCGACCAGATCGGCTTCGGCAAGTCTTCCAAGCCCGGCTTTGCCTACAGCTTCGATGCCATGGCGCGGACCACGATTGGGCTCCTCGACAATCTCGGCGTCGATCGTTTCGATCTCGTCGGTCATTCGTTGGGAGGCATGCTCGCAGTGCGGATCGCCCGCGGGTACGGCGCGCGTATCGACCATCTCGTCCTGCACTCCCCGATCGGCCTTGAGGACTATCGCCTCTACGTGCCGCCGGTAACCGACGAGCGCCTTGCCGAGCAGGAGCGCTCGCTTTCCGCCGATGGGTACCGAAAGCAGTTGATGACCAACTACGCCTTGAGCCTGCCTGCGACCGCCATCGAGCCCTTCGTCGAACTGCGCGAAGCGATCAAGTCGAGCGGCGAATACCCGCGCTGGCTTAAATCCTTCGTCCGCTCCTATCAGATGATCTACGCTGAGCCGGTGGTCTACGAGATCCCGCTGATCGACCGACCGACGCTCTTCATCATGGGCGGCAACGACCATAACGCCCCCGGGCGCGCCTTCGCGCCACCGGAACTGCGCCCGAAGATGGGCCAGAACGCCGCGCTCGCGACAAACCTGGCATCGCAAATGCGCGACGCGAGGGTCGTCGTCTTCGGCGGCATCGGCCACCTGGCCCATCTCGAGAGCGAGGGGCCTTTCAACGAGACCCTTCTGGGCTTCCTTGCCAAATAGGAAGTATTTTGGGGTGGGGTGCGCACGACCGGCCCGGCAGCAAGCGGGGGTGATGGACAATGATCGGCGCGACAGCCAGGCGGCTCTGGGCGACGGCACTGAAACTCGGCGCACTCGGCATTGGCGTGTGGGCGGCCTCGGCCGAGGCGCGCATCACCCGCATCGCGATCACCTCGATCCAGTCTCCGACGTTCGACGGCCTCTCGTTCGGCTCCGCGGGGCAATATGAGAGGCTCGCCGGGCGGGTATTCGGGGAAGTCGATCCCGAAGATCCCTTAAATGCCGTCATCACCGACATCAAGCTCGCGCCAAGAAACCCACGCGGCATGGTCGAATATTCGAGCAACATTCTGATCGTCAGGCCGGTGAACCGCGATAAGGGTAACCATCGGCTTCTCTTCGAGATCAACAATCGCGGCAATATTCTTACGTTCGGCCTTTTGAACGACGCCAGGCAGAACAGCAACGATCCGCGCAGCGCCGCTGATGCAGGCAACGGCTTCATGATGCGACAAGGCTACACTTTGGCGTGGAGCGGCTGGGACGCGGTTTCAGGCATGGTGCCCGGCGTCGGCGGTGGCCCTTTCGTCCTCGACGTTCCGGTCGCGAGGAATCCTGACGGTTCGGACATCGTCGGGCCGAGCCTCGAAGAATTCGTGATCGACGACGACACGACATCCATGGGCAGGCTCAGCTACCCGGCCGCACGCCTGGACACATCTGAGGCGAAATTGACCATGCGGGCCGGGGTCGATGACGAGCCGGTCTCGCTGTCGGGGCAGGACTGGCGGTTGAGCGCCGACGGCACCGCCATCAGCCTGCTTCCGGAAGGACGCAAATTCGCGTCGGGCAAGCTCTATGAGCTTGTCTATCCGGCAACAAAGCCGAAGGTCGCCGGATTGGGCTTTGCGGCGGTGCGCGATCTTGCATCCTTCCTGCGCAACGCGAAGGCCGACGAGGCAGGAAATGCGAACCCTCTCGCCGGCGATCTGCAATATGTCTACACCGCCTGCGTGTCGCAGCCATGCCGGTTCATGCGCGACTTCGTGGCCCTCGGCTTCAACGAAGACGCTGATGCACCCAAGGACGAGGGCGGCCGGCGCCTGCCGCGCAGGGCGATCGACGGCGTCCTGAACTGGGTCGGCGGCGCCAGCGGCATCTATCTCAACTATCGGTTTGCGCAGCCGTTCAGGACACATCGGCAGCACATTGCGCGGTGGTATCCCGAGTTCGAATTTCCGTTCGCCTATCAAACCGCGACCGATGCCGTCACGGGCAGGACCGACGGCCGGCTGCGCCTGTGCAGCATGACCGACACGTGCCCGAAGATCATCGAGGCCAATTCCGACAACGAGTACTGGGCCAAGGACGGCGCACTCGCCCACATCACCCCGCAGGGCGAGGATCTGGCGGACCCGCGAGGAGTGCGGACCTATCTCGTCGCCGGTCGGCCGCACGGTGATGGCATCCCTGCCTCGGGTGAGGGCATCTGCCGGCAGAAGCGCAACCCGCTGACCGGCAATCCCGCGATGCGCGCCCTGCTCGTTGCCCTTGATCGCTGGGTCTCCTCGGGGACCGCGCCACCGCCCGATCGCCTGCCCCGCCACCACGACGGCACCTTGGTACCGCCGGCGCAAGGAGAGGTCGGATTTCCGGCCATTCCCGGCATCATCTACAACGGACGCATGCATACCGGCGACCTTTTCGACTTCGGGTCACAGGCGCCTGCCGGCATTCTCGCGACATTGCCGCCAAAACGGATCGGGTCGCCCTATCCGGCCGTCGTCCCCAAGACCGATGCCGACGGCAACACGCTGGCAGGCGTCCGGCTGCCCGAAATCGCGGTGCCGGTGGCGACGTACACCGGTTGGAACCTGCGGAAAAGGCCCGCGGAGGAGGGATGCGATGCCGCCGGCATGTACATTCCCTTCGTGCGCACGAAGGCCGAGCGCCTGCAAACCGGCGATCCGCGCCTGTCGCTTGAAGAGCGCTACCCGGATCATGCCGCCTATGTCCGTGCGGTAGCCGCCGCGGCCGATGAACTGGGGCGACAGGGCTTTCTCCTCGAGGAGGACGCGCTGCGCTATGTTCGTGCTGCCGAGGAGAGCGACGTCGGCAAATAGGCTCGCGCTGCGCGCTCAGGCTGCGGCACCGAGACAATCGCAGGCCTCTGCAACGAGGGCGCGGATGGCGGAGACCTCGCCCGCAACCGGCAGCTTGTGGGAGACGCGGGCAAGATGCTCGATCTGCGCCGCCGCCGCCGCCACCCGCCGCGCTCCAATATTGTAGCTCATCGATTTCAAGGCATGCGCGGCACGGGCCAATTCGTCGAGGCCGCCCGCCTCGAGGGCTTTGTCGAGATTCCCCAAGGCCCTTGGGGCGTGATCCCGATACAGCCGTACGACCCGCTCGACGAACGCGCCGTCGCCCGCCATGGCCTCAAGGTCGCTGAGAACCGAGCGATCGATGATTTCGGCCCGATCCGCGCTCGACTCGATCGGCCCCGCGTCAGTCCATGGCTGGCTCATCGCCGGCAGGTGCGAGGCGAGGCATTGCGCCAGCCTGTCGAGCGTGAAGGGCTTGTGCAGCACTGCGTCCATGCCAGCGCCCCGCCAGGCCTCGGCCGCTTCGCCGACCACATGGGCCGTCAGGGCAATAATCGGAACACGCGAGCCGCCGTTCGCCTTTTCTGCAGTGCGGATGGCGCGTGCCGCCTCGAAGCCGTCCATCTCCGGCATGCTGCCGTCCATCAGCACGAGATCATAAGGTCGCCGCGCCGCCGCCGCGACGGCTTCCCGCCCGCTCTCCACGCACTCGGCGCTGACGCCGAGCTTCTGCAGGGCGGCAGCGGCCACCTCGCGATTGACGGCAGTGTCGTCGGCGACGAGCACGCGAGCGCCGAGAAAGCGCGGCGTTGGCGCGAGCGGCGCGGTCCCGCTCGTCTCGCCGGTGATCGCGCGTCCCGCAGCGAGCGCCTCGATGACCTCGCACAGGTCGGCGCGCGCCAGGGGCCTCGCCAGCAGACGGTCGGCGAGGCCGTCGCGCAGGATCTCCTCGCCGCCCTCGCCAAGGTCGGCGAGCGCCAATACTGCGCTCGCATATGGATGGCCCAACCGAGGAAGCCCGGATAGTCGCCGCGCGTCCGACAGGATGAGCTTCGCCGCGGCCGCCTCGGAAACAAGTGCATCGCCGGCGCAGATCGAGACCGCAAAGCCGGATTCGGTGAGAAAGAGTGCGGCCGCCTCTTGAGTCTTCTGACCAGCGACGCAGACGACCGCCTTCGGTGCCGCCGCGGCGGCGGGCATGGCAGGCCAGGGGACGGGCGTCGCGGCAGGGGAAAGCGGCAGCGAAAAGGCGAATATGGAGCCCCCGCCAGGCTTGCTCGCAACCCGAATGTCGCCGCCCATTGCGTTGACGAGACGGCGGGCGATGGAAAGGCCGAGGCCGGTGCCGCCGAAACGGCGCGTCGTTGATTGATCGGCTTGTGTAAAGGCCCCGAAGATCGATCCGAGCTTGTCTTCGGCAATGCCGATGCCTGAATCCTGCACGCTGAAGCGGATCCGGTCCGCTTCATCCGGGTCGGCTTCGACCGTCAACGCCACGAAACCGGCCTGTGTGAATTTCAGGGCGTTGTTGACGAGATTGCCGAGAACCTGCCCGAGCCTGACAGGATCGGCGACCACCATCACGCCCTGCGGCACACGGATCAGTTGCGCAAGGTCGATGCCCTTTGACCGGGCCCGCTCGGCGAAGAGGCGAAGGGTGGTATCGGCAGTCTCGGTGGCATCGACCGCCAGGTGCTCGACCTCGAGCTTGCCCGCCTCGATCTTGGAGAGATCGAGGATGTCGTTGATGATGGCGAGCAGGCTTTCGCCGGAGCGGGCAATCACCTGCGCCTGCCGATGGGAGCGCGGCGGCAGTTCGGTACCGGCGAGGAGTTCGGCCATGACCAGGATGCCATTCATCGGCGTCCTGATCTCGTGGCTCATGGTGGCGAGGAAATCGGATTTCGCCCGGTTTGCCGCCTCGGCCGCTTCGGTGGCAAGCCGGTAGTCGAGCGTGCGCTCGGCGACATCGTGTTCGAGGCGTTGCCTGTGCAGTGCAAGGCCCTCGTCACGCTGGCGGATTTCGCCGATCATGGCGTTGAAGCTTGCGACCAGCACGCCTACCTCGTCGCGGCTCTGCGGCTCGATCATCACCGAATAGTCGTGGCTGCGGCTGACGCGCGCCATCGTCCGGGCCAGGGCGCCGAGGGGGCGGGTGATGCTGGACTGCAGGCGCAGCGCGACGATCAGCGCCAGCGCGAGCGCAATCGAGGCGCCGGCGAGCGTGCTGGCGAGAGCGCTGCGCAGTTCGCCGGGAAGGTCCGCCGTGTCGGCGACAAGCCAGAGTCTTCCGGCGGGGACGCCGCCGTGAACGATGGGCACGTTCGCCTGGATCGACCGGGTGGTCAGCAATGTGAGGACGGGAATTTCACCTGACTGTTCGTCGATCACGAGATCGCTGGCGAGCTGCTCGGCCGCGCCGAGGCGGGCCAGGGAGCGTCCGTCCGACGTTTCGATGCCGACGAAATTCATCCCCTCGATGCGGCCCACAGCACGTATTGCTGCGTAAGCGCCCGCCGGGTCGCCGGCAGCGGTGGCCTGCGCCGCGGCGGCCGCCATGATCGATGCCGTCGAGAGCATGGCCTGGCGCTTGAGGACCGCATAGCGCACCGTCTCCTGCCACAGCGAAAAGCCGGCGATCACCACCTGCGCGAGGATGACCGCCAAGGCGACCAACAGGAGGAGCTTCGTCCTTATGGTAAACTTGCTCAGTTCAGCCATGTTTACCGGCGCATGCATTCGATCTCGGAGAAGATATGACGGCAAGGAAAGGTGGAGATTTAGATCGTAAGCGTGTCTACTTCGAAAGTGATGTTGATAGTATTAAGGAACGAAACGAGTTTGTTGATGGTGAGATTAAACCAGCGTTAATTCCGGGTCGGATAAGCTCTTTCCGATCGGGGTGAGGCCGCGCGTGAAGTCGTTTGCCAAAGTTTTCTTCTGGCTGAGGGAGGAGCGCGCGAGCGTCGGATTGACGTTTGCGGTCAGCATGCCGCTCCTGTTTGCCGGTGTCGGCGCAGCGGTCGATATCGCCCACATGGTTGCCGAAAAGACGAAGCTCCAGGCGGTCGCGGACGAGGCAGCGCTGGCCGCGGCGCGCGAATTGCGCGTCGCCAATGCCAATGCCAGCGCCGTCGCACAGGTCGCGGCGGACTACGTCAAGGCCAATACGGCCGGCAACAAGGCGATCGGCATCGCCACCTCCGTTGCCGATGGCAATGTCGCGGTCGTGGTCAACCTCAACGAGGCGGTCCCAACCTACGTCATGCAATTGGCCGGAGCGAGTTCGTCCGAAATCACGGCAAAGGCGGAGGCGCGGGTTCTCGGCGGCGCACCGGCATGTCTCATCGGGCTTGACCCCGCATCGAGCGGCACCGTTGTGGTCGACAAGTCGAAATTGACTGCCTCCGGCTGCAGTGTCTATTCGGATTCGAGGGCGCCCGACGGCGTGCGGGCGGACAATTCCGGAACGATCGAGGCGACGTCGATCTGCAGCGCCGGCGGCACGGAGGGCGCCGCGTCCGGCTACACGCCGACGCCCCAGCTCGATTGTCCGAGCGCGCCCGACCCGCTGAGCTCACGGCCGCCTCCCACCGTCGGTGCCTGCGACCACACCAACATGGTTGCGGCGGGGGGAATTCGCCTGCTCCTGCCCGGGGTCTATTGCGGCGGGCTGGCGATCACCAAAGGCGCCATCGCGACGCTGACGCCTGGCGACTACATCATCAAGGACGGGCCGCTCCTCGTCGATACCTCGTCGGTGGTGACCGGCCTCGGCGTCGGCTTCTATCTGACCGGCAACAACGCCATCATCGACTTCGAGCCCTCGACGACCATCAACCTCACCGCCCCGATTGCCGGTCCCCTTGCGGGCATGCTGTTCTTCGAGGACCGCAACAATGCGGAAAATACCCACAAGATGCTGAGCCGCAACGCGCCGCTTCTTCTCGGTACCTTCTACCTGCCGAGGAGCACGCTGGCGGTGGGAGCGCCCGGCGGGCCCGGCCTCCTCAGCTCTCTCATCGGGGCGCTGTCGGCGTGGACAATCATCATCGCGCAGCGCGTCAGCATCAATGACGGCATGCATTTGAAGCTCAACACGAATTTCTCTGGAACCAAGGTTCCTGTTCCGGAGGGCCTTGGGCCTAACGGGACCAAAGTCGTGCTCTCGCAATGACGAACGCGCCGGTTCTCTTTGCGGGACATCGAGGCATGACCGAGGTTGCCGAACCCCGCATGGCGTTCACCTTTGTCCTCAACGAGTCGCTGCGGATTCTGGCGGTCGACGATGATCCGATTCTGCGCGAGTTTGCTGCGGTCTACCTTGCAACACCGACAGCTTGCATCGAGACCGCGGCCGACGCCGAGCAGGGTCTGGCGCTCCTTGCCGGCGAAGACTTCGATCTGGCCTTGATCGATCTCGAAATGCCGGGCATGGGCGGCCTCGAAATGATCCGCCGGATCAGGGCGGACGAAAGGCTCGGTTGTCTCCCCGTGATCGTCGTGACCGGGCGCGAGGATATCGTCTCGATCGATCTTGCCTATCAGGCCGGCGCCACCTCGTTCGTCACCAAGCCGGTCAACTGGCGGCTTCTGAGCTACCAGATCCGCTACGTCCTGCGCGCCCACAGGGGGCTTGCATCGGCGTAAGCGGGCGACGCCGTCAGGCGACGTTCGCTGCCCCGAGGGGAGCCTTTCCATCCCGGTCGAGCATGCCGTCGATCGCTTCGGCCGGGACCGGCCTCGAGAACAGAAATCCCTGCAGGTAGTGGCAGCCCGCCGCGCGCATGAAGCGCTGCTGCGCTTCGGTCTCGACGCCCTCGGCGGTGACCTTCAAGCCAAGCGCGCGACCGAGGGCGACGACGGCGTGGACGATAGCGGCGGAATGGACGGTGTCGATCTCCTGAACGAAGGATTGGTCGATCTTGATCTTGTCGAGGGGCAGCCGGCGCAGGTAGGTAAGGCTTGAATAGCCGGTCCCGAAATCGTCAAGCGCAATGCGAATGCCGAGCGCCCGCAACCTCCGGAGCACCGTCTCGGCGGCGCCGAAATCGTCGATATAGGCGCTTTCGACGATCTCGAGTTCGAGCCGGTCGAAAGGCAGGCTGGAACGCCGCACGATTGCCTCGACCTCTTCGGCGAATCGGGTGCTGCGGAACTGCAGCGCCGAGACGTTCACGGCGACGCTCAGCCGCGGCCATCGCTGCGCCTCCCGGCAGGCCCGCTCGAGCACCCAGGCGCCGAGCCGGTCCATCATGTCGAACTCTTCGGCCATCGGCACGAAGCTCGCCGGCCCGATCGGGCCCCTGGCGGGATGGTTCCATCGCACCAGCGCTTCGACCGAGGCCAGCATCGCGCCGTCGGGCGTCATCTGTGGCTGATAGAGAAGGAACAACTGATCCTTCTCGATCGCCGCAAGCAAGTCGCTGCGCGAGATGAGCCCCGGTGGAATCGACCGATCCTCCTCAAGTGACACTCCGGCTTATGCTAGGGGGATGTCCTTAAGGAAATTCAAATCCGTTCCGATGCGCTGCTGTCGTGACCCAACCGCAGAACAAAGGGCACTGCTTGTCGGTTTGAGGAGGGTGCTTGTAGTATGACCTAGGAACCAAGCTCGCAAGCGCATGGGTGATTGAATGAAAAGCCAGACACGACGCTCCTTTCTCGTCGGGGCCGCAGCGCCGCTGGCGTTGGCGGTGCCGGTGCCGGCGTGGGCCAGCCCGCGGTGCGTCGCCGACCCCAAGCTCGGGGCGGCTCTCTGCAAGGCCTACATCGACGTCAAGAACGCCTTTCAGGAGACCT
The DNA here is from genome assembly GCA_019233695.1 of Methylobacteriaceae bacterium. GTDB lineage: Bacteria > Pseudomonadota > Alphaproteobacteria > Rhizobiales > Beijerinckiaceae > JAFAME01. The sequence continues at coordinate 2,132 of JAFAME010000205.1, read as the reverse complement.
ATCACGCGCGTCACGAGCCTGGCGCCATCTGGATCGCCTGCGTCGCGGTGGTCTTTGCCATCTACGGCCACGTCATCCAGCAACCTAGGATCGCCGAGGAAGCCTACGGCGACTTCGACAAGGTCTCGCTCGACGCCGGTGTCTCGGTCACCAAGGCGCTGACGCGGGACTGGAAGGATGACGACGGCGTTCCGTTCAAAGCCTCCCTGGAGCCGCTGTTCGACAGCGAGGCGCCGGGAGCGAAGTTCGACCAGAATGCCTTGATCCAGGCGGTGTCGAACGGCGACCCGCTGATCCTGGTCGGCGGCGAACATCCGGTGGTGCTGACGGCTGTGGCCTATGCGCAGAAGAATGCGCCGGACCGGCTTGTGGCCGGCTTCGTGTTCGATCCGATGCCGCTGATCGGACCGCGGGCGCTCGACATTGACGAGGTCGTCCCGCAGAGCGCCGGCGGCGACCTGCGGTGGGTGGTGCGCACCCGGATCGAAAGGGTATAGCCTGACGGAAGCTTGGCGCGTCCTTCTCCTGGCCCTGCGCCGCACGGAGGGAACACCGTGCCGCCGGTTATTCTTTGACCGCGCCGGTAAGGCTCGAAACGTAATATTCGACGAAGAACGAGTAGAGCACCACCACCGGGAGCGAGCCCAGAAGCGCTGCCGCCATCAGCGAACCCCAGTGATAGATGTCGCCTTCGACGAGCTCGGTTATAGCGCCGACCGGCACGGTCTTGTTTTCCGAGGACGAGATGAACGTCAGCGCGTAGATGAATTCGTTCCACGACAGCGTGAAGGCGAAGATCCCGGCGGAGATCAGGCCGGGGACGGCCAGCGGCAACGTGATCTTCCATAGCACCTGCAGGCGCGAAGCTCCGTCAATCAGGGCGCATTCTTCGAGTTCGTAGGGAATGGTGCGGAAATAGCCCATCAGCAGCCACGTGCAGAAGGGCACCAGGAATGTTGGGTAGGTCAAAACGAGCGCCCAGTCGCTGTCGAAGAGGCCAAGATCGAAGATGATCTTGGCGAGCGGAATGAAAAGAATGCTCGGCGGCACCAGGTAGGCAAGGAAGATCGCCAGTCCGATATAGCGCGAGCCAGCAAAGCGCAGGCGTTCGATGGCATAGGCGGCGCAGACGCTCGAGAAGAGCGAGATTGTCGTCGAGGCGATCGCCACGAAGATCGTATTGACGAGCCATGTGGGATAGCTTGTATCGAAGAACAGCTTCTTGATATGGTCAAGCGTCGGATGGACGATGCCGAACGGATTGAAGTGGGCGTAATCGTAGAGCTCGGCGTCCGGCTTGAACGTCGTCGTCGTCATCCAGTAGAAAGGAAAAAGCAGCACGAACAAGAGAATGGCGAGCGGCGCATAGAGCGTCACGAAACGCCGCGGCAGGCGATCGACGTAGGCCATGCCTTCGCTCGAGGCGGCCATGCTCAGTCCCTTGCTCCCTGCTGCCAGCGCCGGCGCTGCAGCCCGAAATAGCTGAACAGGATGGCTCCCAGCAGGAACGGCACCATGGCATCGGCGATGGCCGCGCCTTCGCCAAGGTGGCCGCCGGTGATGGCCCGTTCGAAAGACAAGGTCGCCATCAGGTGCGTGGCATTGATCGGTCCGCCGCGGGTGATGGTGTAGATGAGCTGAAAATCGGTAAAGGTAAGGAGCACCGAGAACGTCATCACGACGGCGATGATCGGCGACAGGAGCGGCAGCGTGATATGGCGGAAACGCTGCCATGCGCCGGCGCCGTCAAGCGTCGCTGCCTCGTAGAGCGAGGGCGAGATCGTCTGCAGTCCGGCCAGAAGCGTGATTGCGACGAAGGGAATACCGCGCCAGATATTGGCGGCAATGACGGACCATCGCGCGTTCCACGGGTCGCCGAGAAAGTCGATGTACTTGTGGATCAGCTGAAGCTTGATGAGCGACCACGAAATGATCGAGAACTGCGGGTCGTAGAGCCACCAGAAAGCAATGCCCGACAGCACCGTCGGCACGACGAACGGCAGGAGCACGATGGCGCGGATCAGCGACTTGAAGGGAAGTCGCTGGTTGATGAGCACCGCCAGGTAGAGACCCAGGCCGAATTTGAAGACGCTGGCGACGACCGTGTAGACAATCGTGTTGAAGACCGACAG
>JAFAME010000190.1 GCA_019233695.1 Methylobacteriaceae bacterium | reverse complement strand
CGCTCGGCGTCAAATTCACTGTGTCCCCCGCCTGATCTAGCACGCACGCGTGAAACCTGCGGAGGCCGCTCAGCCTAGGCCGCTTCACCCCAGTGCCGGCGGATCATCTTGATGCTTTCGGCAAAGAGCGTCTCGATGTCGGGAAAGAGGTCGCGCCACACGCGGGTGGCGGCGGCCAGCGCCGGCACGGCGCGGCCGAAAGCCTCGACCGTCAGCCAGCTGTCGTAGCCCGACGCACGGATCGCCTTGAACGTCGCCTCCCACGGAACATGGCCGCGGCCTGGAACGCCGCGGTCGTTCTCGGAGATGTGGATGTGGGTCAATTCGTGCGCGTGGCGCGCGAAGGCGGCGACCGGATCCTTCTCCTCGATGTTGGCGTGAAAGGTGTCGTACATGAAGGAGAAGTTTTGATGGGCAACCCGGCGGCGCAGCTGCGACAGCTGGTCCATCGTGTTCAGCACATAGCATTCGAAGCGGTTGAGGGCCTCGATCGAAAGGTGCACGCCAGCCTCCTCGCCGTGCTGGGCGGCATCGCGCAGCACGTCGGCGAGGCGGGAGAGCTCATCATCCGTCGGGCCACCGCCTGAAAAGACGCCGAGGGGCGAATGGTAGGGACCGCACATGAGCTCCGCGCCCATCGCATGGCCGCAATCGAGAGCATGGCGCAGGCGGTCGCGCGCCTTGTCGCGAACCGATTTGTCCGGGCTGAGCGGATTGGCGTCCTCGGTGACGATCGTGGCGATGTTCGCCTTCAGGCCCTTGTCCCGCAACACCCGGCCAAGCTCGGCATAATAGGGCACGTCGCCTTCGAAGATCGGAATCTCGGCGCCGTCGTAGCCAAGCCGCTTGAGGCTGTCGAGCAGCGGATAGTGCGCCGGCGTGACGTGGCCGCAGACGACCAGAAGACTGAACCCGATCTGCACGAGACTTCCCCCCTGATTGCCACTCTACCCTGAGCCAAGCCGAGCCCGTTCTGTCATTCGAGAGCCGCCCCCGGCAAGCAGGAAGGGCTCAGATCTTGTGATAGTCGCGGTACCACGCGACAAAGGCCCCGATGCCTGCCGCAAGCGGCGTCGCAGGACGATAGCCGGTGAGGCGTTCGAGAAGATCGACGCTCGCGAAGGTGCGCGGCACATCACCTGGCTGCATGGGCTTCAGCGCCCGGACCGAGGGCTTGCCGACCGCCGCCTCGATCGCCTCGATGAAGGCGACCAAGCTGGCCGGCTCTCCCGCACCGATGTTGACGACGCGAAACGGCGCGTCAGGCGAGAGCGAGTCGCCTGCCTCTATCTCGGCCGGGCTGTCGGGCCGGCGCGGCACGCAGGCGCTGAGCCGCACCACGGCCTCGACGAGATCATCGACATAGGTGAAGTCACGGGCCATGTCGCCGCGGTTGTAGACCTCGATGGGCGTTCCCTCGATGACGCCGCGGACGAACCGGCTCGGCGCCATGTCCGGGCGTCCCCATGGCCCGTAGACGGTGAAAAAGCGAAAGGCGGTCGTCGGGATGTCCCAGAGATGGCTATAGGTGTGGGCCATCAGCTCGGTTGCCTTCTTGGTGGCGGCATAGAGCGTCAAAGGATGGTCGGCACGATCGGTCTCGCGAAACGGCACGGTTGGACTGGCCCCGTAGACCGAGCTGGTCGAGGCCAGCATGAAATGCCTGACCGGGCGGGCGCGGACCATCTCCATCACGTTGAACGTGCCGATCAGATTGGCATCGATATAGGCGCGGGGGTTTTCGAGGCTGTATCGCACGCCGGCCTGGGCGGCGAGATGCACGACGATGTCCGGCGCAAGGCTCCATATCCGCTCCAGGGCGGCGCGGTCTTCGAGCATCACGCGATGGCTCTGGAAGCGGGGATACGCTTCGAGGAGCGCATTGCGGCTCTCCTTCAGGCTCACCTCGTAGTAGGGGGTGAACCCGTCGATGCCGGCGACCTCGTGCCCCTCTTCGAGCAGTCGCGAGGCGAGGTGAAAGCCGATGAATCCGGCCGTGCCGGTGAGAATGAAGCGCATGAAGCCTGTTGCGGAATTGCTGACCGATCCAGCAATAGAGCAAATCCGGTGACATGCCAGGGCTGCCCGATCCGCTCAGGTCGCCTCATGGCGCCTTTGCGGCCGTCGCCTCCACCTCGATCTTGAACTCGGGTCGGGCAAAGCCCGACACAATGACAAGAGTCGAGGCGAACCCGCTCCCGGCGACGAAGCGACTTCGTACTGCGCCATAGACCGGAAAATAGGCCCGATCGGTCACGTAGGCGTTGAAGCGCGCGACGTCGGCGAAGGTCATGTCCGCGTCGGCGAGGATCGCCCGAATGTTCTCGAAGCAGAGCACCGCCTGGGCCTCGACGTCCTCGGGAACCGTGTCGTCCGGCGCCACTCCGAGCTGCCCGGAGGCAAAGACGAAACGGGCGCCCGCTGCGACCTCGATGCCGTGGCTATAGCTCGCAAAGGGCGCGCGGATGGTGGGCGGCATGATCGGACGGTTCATGGGAGGCCCGCAGGATTGGCGATTGCATGATGTTTGCTTGATAGTGCGACAGTGTCGAGAGTCCACTAGCCCGCACGATGCCTGACGTGACCGGAAGCGACCGCCAGTTTCCGCGCGCGCGTGTCTGCGTCTTGCGCAATGCCCGCATTGCCGCTTGTCTTGCCGAGGGCCTCGCCTTCGAGCCGGAGCCGGATGCTTTCGCGCTCTGCGACCTGACCATCGACAACGGCCGCATCGCCGCGATCGACCGACCGGGGGCCGAAGGCGCGCCGGATCTGCCTGCGTTCGATCTCGACGGCGGCATCGCGCTCCCGCGTCTCGTCGACGTCCACACCCACATCGACAAGGGCCACATCTGGCCGCGCCGGCCCAATCCGGACGGCACTTTCATCAGCGCGCTCAACCACGTGGCGGCCGATCGCGAGGCGCACTGGACGGCGCACGACGTGCGCACGCGCATGGAGTTCTCCTTGCGCTGCGCCTTTGCCCACGGCACCGGCGCGCTGCGCACCCACATCGACTCCCTCGGCAAGCAGGCCGCGATCTCGTGGCCGGTGTTCGACGAAGTCCGCCACAACTGGAAGGGCAGGATAGCGCTGCAGGGCGTCGCGATCTATCCGATCGACCTCGCGGTCGACGACGAGCCGCAGTTTGCCGCGCTTGTCGACATCGTGGCGCGCTATTGCGGCGTGCTTGGTGGCGTTACCTACCTCGGCAGGCCGCCGGGCGAGAAGTTCGATCTCGCACTCGACCGGATTTTTTTGGCGGCGGAGCGCCATGGCCTCGATCTAGATTTTCATGTCGATGAGAGCGCGTCGCCCGATGCCCGCACGCTTGGGCGCATTGCCGAGTTCGCCCTGCGGCGCCGCTTTCCAGGACGGATCGTCGCTGGGCATTGCTGCTCGCTGGCGCTGGCCGACGGTGCTGAACGGGACGCGACGATCGGCAAGGTCGCCGAAGCTGGCATCGCTGTCGTCTCACTGCCGATGTGCAATATGTATCTGCAGGATCGAGGCGACCGCACGACCCCGCGCTGGCGGGGCGTCGCGCCGCTGCATGAGCTCGAGGCGGCGGGCGCTGCCACGATGGTGGCAAGCGACAACACGCGTGATCCCTTTTATGCTTATGGCGACCTCGATCTCATCGAGGTCTTCCGGGAGGCAACGCGCATCCTTCATTTCGACCATTCGCAAACACCGTGGCTGCGGGCGGTTGCCGCAACTCCGGCTGCCGTCATGGGCCTTGCGGGCCATGGCACGGTCGGGCCGGGCAGGCCGGCCGACCTTGTGCTCACGCGGGCCCGCAGCCTGAACGAGCTTCTGTCACGTCCGCAAAGCGACCGCGTCGTGCTCGTCGCCGGTCAGCCGATCGATACGACGCTCCCCGACTATCGCGAGCTCGACGCACTCCTTGGCGGGTCGGCCGTTTGAAATCGCCCATCCGCTTCACGCCGCAGGCCGCCCCCTCCCCCGGCACCTACGATATCGCCGGCCTGAGGCGCCGCATCGAGGGCATCGCCTGCGAGGACAATTCGATCCTCGTCAAGCAGAAGAGCCGCGACTTCTACTGGTATTCGCCGGTGCTGAAGCGCCAGCTCGACCACGTCTGCGCCGATATCGTGGTGGCGCCCAAGAGCGAGGCCGACGTGGTGCGGGTACTTGCGGCCTGCCATGCCCTCGCCATCCCGGTGACGGCGCGCGGCTCGGGCACCGGCAACTACGGCCAAGCCATGCCGCTTGCGGGCGGCGTCGTCATGGATCTTTCCGGCTGCAACCATGTGAAGGAAATCGGGCGTGGGCGCGTGACTGCCGAGCCCGGGGCGGTTCTTGCCGCGATCGACCGGCAGACGCGGGCCTCGGGCCAGGAATTGCGATTGTCGCCTTCGACCTACAACACCGCCTCGATCGGCGGTTTCGTCGCCGGCGGATCGGGCGGCGTCGGCTCGATCAGATGGGGCGGCCTCAGGGATTGCGGCAACATCATCCGCCTCAGGATCGCCACGATGGAGGCCGCACCCCGCCTCATCGAACTCACAGGGGACGACCTCCACACGGCGTCACACGCCTATGGCACCAACGGCATCATCACCGAGGTCGAAATGGCGCTCGGCCCCGCCTACGAATGGATCGACGTCATCCTCGGCTTCGACACGCTGCGCGAGGCCGCCGCCTACGCCAATGCGCTCGGCGAGCAGGATGGTCTCCTCATCAAGGAACTTGCCGTCGTCGCCGCGCCAACGCCTCACGACACGTTCCTGCGCCACCGAAAATTCCTGCCGCGCGGCAAGGATGTCGTGCTGATCATGGTCGCAGATCACGCAATCGAGGCACTCATCGCCTATACGGGCCGCTTCAGGCATGCCGAGATCCTATTCCGCCAGGACCAACTGGCCGAGAGCGATCTCAAAGGCCTGCCGCCGCTCTTCGAGCTCACCTGGAACCACACGACGCTGCGTGCGCTTCGCGTCGATCCCGCCATCACCTATCTGCAGGCGCTCTATCCGTTCCCGGGCCAGATCGAGCTCGTTGACCGCCTGCACCACCAGTTCGGCGAGGAGGTTCCCGCCCATCTCGAATTCGTGCGCTTCGACGGCAAGATCACCTGCTTCGGCCTGCCGCTCGTTCGCTTCACGAGCGAAGAGCGGATCGATGAGATCGTCAGGATCCACGAGGACATGGGCGCTCCCATCTTCAATCCGCATCGCTACACCCTCGAGGAAGGCGGCATGAAGCAGACGGACGCAGTGCAACTCGCTTTCAAGCGGGAGGCGGATCCGCAGGGCCTGCTCAATCCGGGCAAGATGATCGCCTGGGAAAATCCGAGCCATGACTATACGACCGGCAAGACCTACCTTTTTCCGGGCCTCGCCAGCCGCATGACCGGATAAGCGATGCCTCGCCGGACCGGTACCGCGAGATGCGCGTCCTCGTCGTCTATTGCCACCCCGATCCGGAGAGCTTCACGGCGGCAGTCAGGGACACCGCCATGGAGGCGCTCAGCCGTGCCGGACACGAAACCCGCCTCCTCGATCTTCATGCCATCGGCTTTGATCCCGTCATGAGCCGGGCGGAACGCCGGGCGTATTTCGACCGCGGCGGGAACGAAGCTCCGGTGCGCGAGCATCTCGATCATCTGCGCTGGGCCGAGGCGCTGCTTTTCATCTATCCCACATGGTGGTACGGCCAGCCCGCAATGTTGAAGGGCTGGCTCGATCGCGTATTCGTACCGCATGTCGCTTTCTCGATGCCGGAAGGTGCCGGCAACATCAGGCCGCTCCTCACCAACATCCGGCTTGTGGCCGCGATCTCGACGCTTGGGAGCCCGCGATGGTGGTGGTGGTGGATGGGCGAGCCCGGGCGGCGTGCGCTCCTGAATGGTCTTGCCATGATCTGCCACCCGAAGTGTCGCAGACTATGGATTGCCCTCTACGACATGGACCACGTCGGACCCGCCGAGCGGGCGAGATTTCTCGCCAAGGTCCCGCGCACGCTGGCGAGACTCAAGATCTAGAGGGTTGCTCCTCAGGTGAGCCGCGCGAGCGGAAAGCGCGAGACGTCCCGCAGAAGTTCGATGAAGCGCTCGGCTTGGTAGGCAGCCGTCACCCGCCCTTTTTCTGCCGACGCCCGGGAAGCATCCCCGACCGCGCCGGCGGCGTGAAGATCAGGCGCGATCCAGCCGAAGGCATGCAGCCCAATCGGGCGAAGCCAGGTATACTCGCGGGCGATCTCGGCAGCCGACGAAATGAAATTCTGCGCGTTTTCCATGCGTACGAGATCCGGCCGGAAATGCAGCATCAGCGAGGTCTCGATGTCGCCGGCATGAATGCCGTGCATGTCCTCTTCGGCCGAATAGAGCTCTGGCGGCAGACCGAACCGGCGCCATGCCGTGTGCACGCATAGCATCTGGCAGCGCACGCGCAGCTCGCGCGCCACGATGCCGATGAGCTCCGTATTGCCGCCATGCGCGTTGACGATGACCAGTTTGCGCAGGCCCGCCCGGGCGACCGATTCGCCGATTTCGGTCCAGGCGCGCAGCGCCGTCTGTGCGCTGAGTGTTAGGGTGCCCGGCGAACGGATGTGCTCGTTGGACTTGCCGATCGCCTGCGTCGGCAGGATGAGAACGGGCAGATCGTCTGAGAGCCTGGCGATGGTTTCCTTCAGCATCCCCTCGGCGATGATCGTATCGGTGGCAACCGAAAGATGCGGACCGTGCTGCTCGAACGCCGCAACAGGCAGGACGGCGAGCGTGCGCTCGCCGTCAAGCCCCCCAAACTCGGTCGTCGTAAGATCGCTCCAATAGAGCTTGCGTGGGGAATGCGGCATCGGTTCTCCTTCGACTTTCGGCGCCTCGGCCTGCGGCGGGGCCACCATGCTCCAGGTAGCGCTGGCACCCGGAAAAAAGCTTTGCCTAACGCGCGCCGGCGGTTTGTAAAGTCAGGCGACCGCCGCAACTGCCTTCCCCTCTCACCATGAGACGCGGATGCCCGGCAATTTGACCATGGATGCCCTTGCCACGGCGATTGCCGTCGGCGAGATCGACACGGTGGTCGTGGCGATGACCGACATGTTCGGCCGGCTCGTCGGCAAGCGCTTCCAGGCGCAATTCTTCATGGAGGGCGCGCATGAGGAGACGCATGCGTGCGACTACCTCCTGGCCAACGACATCGATATGGAGCCGGTGCCGGGCTATGCCGCCGCCAACTGGGCGCGCGGCTATGGCGACTACGTGCTCAAGCCCGACCTCTCAACCATGCGGCGGATTCCCTGGTTGCCGGCAACCGCTCTCGTTCTCGCCGATGTCCTCGATCATCATCACGAGGAGGTGCCGCACTCGCCGCGCGCCATTCTGAAGGGACAATTGGCTCGTCTCGATCAGCTTGGCGCTGCTGCCAAGTTCGCCTCGGAACTGGAGTTCTATCTGTTCGACGATGATTTCCGCACGGCTCACGACAAGCACTACCGCGATCTGCGGACGGCAGGCCACTACATCCAGGACTATCACGTGCTGCAGACGACGAAGGAAGAGCCGGTGATGCGGGCGATCCGCAATGGGCTCAACGGCGCGGGCATCATCGTCGAGAATTCCAAGGGCGAATGGGGTCCGGGCCAGGAGGAAATCAACGTGCGCTATGCCGATGCGCTCGACATGGCCGATCAGCATGTGCTCATCAAGAACGGCATCAAGGAGATCGCGCATCTCGCCGGCAAGGCCGTAACCTTCATGGCGAAATGGCGCTACGATCTCGCCGGGTCGAGCTCGCACGTCCATCTCTCGCTCTGGGACAGATCCGGCGAAAAGCCGCTCTTCCACGATCAGGACGGCGAGCACGGCATGTCCGCGCTCATGCGCCAATTCGTGGCGGGCCAGCTCGCCCATGCGCGCGAGATCACCTACTTCCTGGCCCCCTACGTCAATTCCTACAAGCGCTTCCAGGTCGGCACGTTCGCGCCGACGCGGGCGGTGTGGAGCATCGACAACCGCACCGCGGGCTTCCGGCTCTGCGGCGCGGGCTCCAAGGCGATCCGCATCGAGTGTCGGATCGGCGGCGCGGATCTGAATCCATATCTCGCGTTCGCTGCGCTCATCGCCGCCGGGCTCGACGGCATCGAGCAGAAGCTCGAGCTCGAACCCGCCCACGTCGGCGATGCCTATGCCGGCAGGCGCCTGCGGGAGATTCCACGGACCTTGCGCGAGGCCACCGACGCGATGAGCCGCTCCAAGCTGCTGCGCGGCGCCATGGGCGAGAACGTCATCGACCACTATGTCCACACCTCCGAATGGGAGCAGTTCGAGTACGACCGGCGCATCACCGATTGGGAGCTCCTGCGCGGCTTCGAGCGGGCATGAGCAAGTCAGCGGGGCCGCGTAGAAAAATCCTCTCACCCCAAGTGAGACCTGCCCATGAAACTTACCGGAAACTGGAACTATCCAACGAATGTGCGCTTCGGGGCCGGCCGCGTCGCCGAGATCGCCGAGGCGTGCGCCGCGGCAGGGATCAAACGCCCCCTGCTCGTCACGGATCTCTTCCTTGCCGCACAGCCGATGACGGCGAGGATGCTCGATCTCCTCGCGGCCGGTGCCATCGAGGCCAGGGTCTTTTCGGCGGTACGCCCCAATCCGACCGAAACCAATGTCGCCGAAGGCCTCGCCGCATTCCGCGCGGGCGCCCGTGACGGCGTCATCGCCCTCGGCGGCGGCAGTGCGCTCGATTGCGGCAAGGTCGTCGCCTTCATGGCAGGCCAGGCCCGCCCGATGTGGGACTTCGAGGACATCGGCGACTGGTGGAAACGCGCCAACCCTTCCGGCATTGCGCCCATCCTCGCCGTGCCGACGACCGCCGGTACAGGTTCGGAGGTCGGGCGGGCGGGCGTCATCACCAACGAGGCGACGCATACGAAAAAGGTGATCTTTCATCCCAGAATGATGCCCGCCGTCGTGATCTGCGACCCGGAACTTACCGTCGGCTTGCCGCCGAAGGTCACCGCCGGCACCGGCATGGACGCCCTGGCCCACTGTCTCGAAGCCTATTGCGCGCCCTTCTACCATCCGCTGGCCGACGGCATCGCCGTCGAGGGCATTCGGCTTGTAAAGGAGAACCTCGCGGCAGCCGTGAAGGACGGGACGGACATTGCGGCGCGCAGCCACATGATGGCAGCGGCCGCGATGGGCGCCACCGCCTTTCAGAAGGGGCTCGGGGCCATCCACTCGCTGTCGCATCCGGTCGGAGCGCTCTACGATACGCATCATGGCATGACCAATGCGGTCTTCATGCCTTACGTGCTTGCCTTCAATCGCCCGGCGATCGCGGACAAGATCGCGCGGCTCGCCGCCTGGATGGGCCTGGAGGATGCGAGCTTTGCCGGCTTCCTCGACTGGACGCTGGCCCTTCAGCGCGAGATCGGCGTGCCGCATACCCTGAAGGATTTCGGCGTCGGCCTCGACAGGCTCGAGGAGATGACCACCATGGCGATCGTCGACCCGACGGCTGGAGGCAATCCGGTGCCGCTCGACGAGAGGTCGGCACGCGAGCTGTATTCAGCGGCGTACGAGGGCACGCTGCGCCTTTGAGGGTGTGGCGACAAGCAAATGCCCGAAACCGGGGCTCTGCAGGGAAACGAACATGAGCGGGTCCAATGCGGCGATCATTCGCAAGGCTTACCAAGATTTTGCCCAAGGAGACATTGCTTCGGTCTTTGCTGCGTTCGCCGCGAGCATTACCTGGCACATTCCGGGTCATAGTCCCCTTTCCGGCCACTATAAGGGCCATGACCAGGTCGGAGGTTTCTTTCGGCGCACGATGGAACTGTCCGAAGGTTCCTTCAGTATCGATGTGCACCATGTTCTGGCGGAAGACGATCTCGTTGTGGTGTTGACTACCGTCAATGCACGACGAAACGGGATCTCAGCATCGTTTTCGGAGGTGCACGTCTGGCGAATGAAGGATGGAGAGGCGATCGATTTTCGTGAATACCAGGGTGACGAGCAACAGGAGGACCGGTTCTGGTCCTAGGCGCGCGTGAAGGTTTTTGGCGCGCAAGAGGACATTGTCGGGCGCGACCCAGGCGGCGGCCAGGGCGGGACAGGATTTCAAGCCGTGGGAGGCCCAGAGATCGAGGGACAATTGCGGGCGTCGGTCGTCGTCCGGAAGCGTCGTGTCAGGTGCCGCCCGACCGAGGCCGCACGCCGATAGCGGCGCCGTCGTCTCGAATGGAAAACGCGGCCGAGAGGCCGCGTTCCAAAGTCGATGTCAACCCTTCGGACTACGTCGGTGCCTATCGGTCTCGGTCTCGGTCGCTGAAGATACCTCCGATGAGCGGAAGCACTTCGGTTCCCTCGATGCGGACCGATTCCAGTGCATCCGGGTCAAGGCCGAGGACCTTCAGGATGCTCGGCGCCACCTGCGCCGTCTGAACCGGCGTGCCGATCGTCAGGGCCGGGAGCTTTGGGTTCGACAACAGCATGATCACATTGGTGTCGTCATGGGCGAAGCCGCCGTGTTCGGCCATCTTTTTTGTGCTTCCCGAATAGGTGACGCCAATGTTCGGGGTCACGACGATGTCGGGCGTGCGCGGATCGTTCTGCGGCGGCAGTCCCGGCGCGCCGAACAGCTGCGCGAGCTGGCGACCGGCCATGATCTCCCCGATGCCTGCGATGTTGTTGGAGGCTGGCGAGGTGGTCTCGAGAAGCTTGACAGCCTGCGCGGTGGTGCAGCTTGCGTCGAGCCAGATCAGGGAGACGTCGTCCTCGGTCGGGCCGATGCCGGTCGGGTTGGAGGGCGATTCGGAGGACGGCAGACAGCCGGCGCCGTCCAGGATCGTCGCGGGCGAGGTCGTCACCGGCCCTGTTTTGGTGATGCCGGTATACCGCGGCGAGTCGACCGGGCTCTGACCGTGCTTGGCGGTGATGACGATCAGGGTATCGTCGTAGAACCCGCGCGCCTTCAGGTCCGCAACCATGCTGCCGATGGCGCTGTCGACATATCGGATCTCGCCCAGAAGCGGGACCGACGGGGTGCCGAAACTGTCGAGATAGCCGCCCTTGAGGTTCAGCGTCGTCTCGATCAGCTTCTGGCCGACGCTGACGGCCTGGAAATTCATTCCGAACAGGTTCGGCGTCCGGGCCGGCTTCATGCGGTCGTGGGTCAATCCGTCGATCAGGGCGAGGATGCCGTTGACCTTGAGCTGGTCGTAGCACTGAATGTTGGCAAAGCTCGTCGTGTAATCGCCGCCCGCCATGAGGGCTGACTGATCCGGCAGCTTTGTGCAGTCGACGCCGGTGCTGGTCTTTACGCCAGGAAGATTGACCGACGGCGAATTGATCTCAGGCGAATAGAAATCGTCGAGATTGGTGCCGTCGCCAGGACCGGAGACAGCCGCATAGGCCGGGTGCTTGTCGAACCAGGCCGTGCGGAGGCCGGCCCGGTGGGCAACACCAAAGATCGTGTTGGTGCGCACGAAGTTCCACGGAAAGACCGGATTGCAGTTGTGCGCCGGATCGCGCGGCAGTCTCATGGAATCGATGGAGGCAATGCCGGAATCAGCACCGCCATCAAGCCGGCTCTTGTCGAGGTCGATGCCTTCTTCGTATTCGGTCGTCGTGCCGGTCGGAACCTGGTTTGGCACGCACGAGCCACCCGCAACGCCGTTGCCGGTCGTCTTTGCGGGCGGCTGCAGCGCGCGATCATAAGCCACGTCGTAGAACGCGCCCACGGTACGCGGCGTGCCGCCGCTCACGATGGCCATCAGGCCCGGGAAGCTGTCGGACGGCCGTGATGTTTGCGCGTCGAGATAGTCGAGGCCGGATCGCTTCAGCTTGGCAAGCGTCGGGCAATAGGGCATGCCGCCGTTCACCCCAGGAAGCCCCGTAACGCAATTGATGAAGTCGACAGAGTGCATGCCGTCGATGCTGATCAGCAGGACATGACGAATCCGCGGGCGGTCGAGGTCGTCGGCCTGAGCGGTTGCCGTAAGGCTGGTGCCAAGCAGCAACGTGAGTGCGAGCTTCCTTAGGGTCATCGTTGTCTCCCGAAATACATGGTGCATCAAGGCTACTCGCAGCCGCACATCTCAAACGAATGACGCTTAGGTTAAGCTTATGTATCAGCGGTCAGGTCAAGACGAACTCGGGTTGTTTTGTGTATTCCGAGAACTTGGCGGAACCCGCTTCTCTTCCGTAGCTTGGCCCATTCGGCAATCTGCAAAGGGCTGATGACCTTGCGAGACGCGCCCCGATGCAGGCCTGCGCTGACGAAGCCAAAGCCCCTTGGCGACGAGCCAAGGCGCCTAGCGGCGCGATGCGACCACAGCGCGTCGGGAAGTGGCCTTGTCGCGCCCCGGCGCGGCAAGGCCGGGAAGGCTTCCTATGCGAACAGGTACCCCTCGTGCCCGTGCTGGATCATGTCGCGATGAGGATCGTGATGTTCGTCCGGGGTGAACGCCAGGCCGTGGGCGCCGGCGGCGGCAACGAGCAGCGTGAACTTGCCTGTGTTCGGGTCCACCTCGCCAAACCCGCCAAGGCTCGACACCGAGGCGTAGTAGTCGTGCGGATTGAGATCGGTGACGTGGAACGACAGCACCTGATTATCGCTCGTGTCGGTCAGGTAGAACGTCCCCGAGGTCGCGTCGGTCTTGATGACGTCGTCGAGGCCGGCATCGGCCGGCACGTCGGCGATCTGGGTGTAGCTCACCGACTGGTCGGCTTTGCCGGCGTCATGAACGTCGACGATGGCACCGTCCGAGCCGCTCGTCAGCAGGAGGTCGCCGTTCGGAGCGGTCTTGAGCGAGTCCGGATCGTTCAGTGGCACGAGATGGGTGGCGTGAGTGACGGTGTTCGTTCCCATCGCCCCTTGGGCGAGGATCGGCGTCGTCTCCAATTCGCCGTGCGGATGGTTGCCGCCGTCGAGACTGACGATCACCGCATCGCCGTCCTTCAACGGGTTGGTGTAGCTGAGGAACGTCTTCCCATGCTCGAAGACCACATCGTCATAGCCGCGGGTCGCCGAGGTATCCTCGTAGGAGAGCGGCTTTGAGACCGCATGCGTCTCGGGGTCGATCAGGGTCAGGGTCGAGTTTCCGTCCTGGTTCTGAAGCGCCCACAGCGTCTCCGTCGCCGGATTGTATTTGAGCCCGTCGACCGAGCCCGCGATGTCGCAGGAATGCACGATGTGACCGGAGAGATCATACTGGACGATCTCGCTCGTCCCCTTGCCCCCGGTGCTGCTCGCCCCGTTGCCGTATTCGACAAAGATTGAGCCCTCGCCGATGGTGATCGAATCCGGGCTGTTGTCGCCCGGCGAGGGGTCGAACCTTTGGATCGTCCCGACTTGAGGTGCCATGAATGAGTCTCCGTGGTGACGCCCCGGTTCCGCTCGCCGCCCTCGCTTCGGCCGGCGGACTACAGCCGGATATGATTACGCTGGTGTGACGCGCCGCCGGTCTTGGCGTGGTTGAAGATTGCGCGCACAGGCCCGCCCCTGGTGGGCCGCCAGTTTCTCGCGAGGGAACGAAGCCTTTTCGCGGTCTATGCTGGGAGGAGATCGCGCTCCAAGCCGGCTTTGTGGAGCGGGTGTCGCGACAGCGGCGGGGGAAGCGGAAATAGTAAAAAACAAACTTAGTGTAGCTCCCGCATCGCCTCAGCTTCGCAGATGCACGTTGAGCCGCCGTTCGAGCCGCCGGCTGTAGGATGACATAAGGAAGCAGCAGATGAAGAAGACAAAGGCGGCGAAGACGTAGCCTTCCCGCGCCATCCCGAGCCAGGCCGGATCCTTCAGCGCCTGGTTCACAACGCCGAGAAGATCGGTCAGGCCAATGATGGTGATGAGAGTCACGTCCTTGAACAGGTCGACAACGGTGTTGACGATGCCCGGGAGCGCGATCCGGATTGCCTGCGGCAGGACCACGAAGGCCTGCACCTGCCACCAGCGCATGCCAAGCGAGTACGCGGCTTCGTTCTGTCCCGATGGCACGCCCTGCAGTCCGCCGCGGATCACTTCGGCCATATAGGCGGAGTTGAACAGAACGAGCGCCACCATGGCGCGCACGAGGCGGTCGGCGCTGACGCCGTTGGGCAGGAGCAGCGGCACGATGACGGCCGACATGAACAGGATCGTCAAGAGCGGCACGCCGCGCCACAATTCGATGAAGCCGATGGAGAGCATGCGCAGGATCGGGAGGCTCGAGCGGCGTCCGAGCGCCAGTGCGATGCCGAAGGGGATCGCGCCGGCGACGGTGACGAAGGAGATCAGGATATCGAGCATCAACCCGCCCCACAGGCTGGTGTCCACATAGGGCAGGAGAGGCGCGCCGCCGAGCAGGAGAAGGGCGACGAGGAGCGGACAGGCGGTCAGGAGGAGGATGAGCCAGAGGCCGCGATGACGGCTGTGGCGCTCCCGCAGGACGGGCCAGCAGAAGCCGATCATCGCCACGAGGGCGGCAACGACCCGCCAGCGCTCGTCGGCGGGGTAGCGGCCGACGAAGAAGAGCGGCAGGCGCATCTTGATGAAGGTCCAGCAGGCGCCTTCCGGATGGCAGGCG
>JAFAME010000309.1 GCA_019233695.1 Methylobacteriaceae bacterium | reverse complement strand
GCATTATCGCGTCGATGGCGGGGCTGCTCTATGCGGCTCGCCTCGGGTCCGTGCGCGGCGACATGGCGGAAGGGTTCGAGCTTGACATCATCACGATCGTGCTTCTTGGCGGAGTGAGCATTTTCGGAGGTTCGGGCAACATCGCCGGGATCGGCCTGTCGATCCTGGTCATCCTCAACCTCCGCAACGGCATGGGTCTGGCCAACATCACCGGCAACACCCAAACCAGCGTAATCGGCGCCTTGCTGATCCTGTCAGTCCTGGTTCCGAACATGGCGCAGGCGATCCACAACAGATGGAGAGGGAGAGAGACATGAAGAGATTTCTGCTGACGAGCGTCGCGCTGGCGATGCTGGCCGTGCCGACCGGTGCCTTCGCTCAGGCAACGGCAACCCCCGGCAAGGCATTGAAAATGGTGCTGTTGCCGAAGTTCCTCGGCATCGTGCCGTTCGACCAGGCCCACAAGGGTGCGCTCGAGGCGCAGAAGGAGCTGCAGAACCCGACCGAACTGCAGTTCTTGGGGCCAACACCTGAAAACAGCGTCGCCGGGCAGATCGAGATCGTCACTAACGCTGCCACCCAGGGCGTCAACGCGATCATGATCTCGAACAATTCGGGCGACCAGATCGCACCTGCCGCCAAGAACGCGCACGGCAAGGGCATCAAGGTGGTGACCTGGGATTCTCCCATCCCCTCTGCGGAGGGCGAAGACGTCTTTGTCGCGCAGGTCGACTTCAACGAGACCGGCAAGGTGATGGCCGACATGGCGCTCAACATTCTGGGCGCTGACGGCGGCAAGTTCGCAGTCCTGTCGGCTTCTCCGGACGCCGCCAACCAGAACGCCTGGATCAAGGCCTTCGAGGAGGTGCTGAAGGATCCCAAATACGCCAAGCTGCAGCAGGTCGACCTCGTCTATGGCAACGACCAGTCCGAGAAGAGCTATAATCAGGCGCTCGCCCTGATCGACAAGCATCCGGACCTCAAGCTGATCATGGCTCCGACCTCGGTCGGCATCGTGGCTGCCGCCAAGGCCATGCAGGACGAGAAACTTTGCGACAAGGTGAAGGTCAGTGGCCTCGGCGTGCCGAGCGAGATGCTCGCCTACACGATGAACGGCTGCGCGCCGCAGTTCGCGCTGTGGAGCTTCGTCGACCTCGGCTACCTCACCTACTATACGGCTTATCTGCTCGCCACCGACGCCATCCAGGCGAAGGAAGGCCAGCAGTTCAAGGCGGGCCGTCTCGGCAACTACACGATCACCAAGGACCCGACCCGCGACCATGGCCTGCGCGTGCTGATGGGGCCGTTCGCCCTGTACGACAAGAAGAATGTCGAGGCGGCAGCGAAGTAAGTCGGCGGGCGCGGCGCGCTCGCGCAGCCATCGAACGCCTTGCGAGCGCGGGCGACGCCGCCTGCGCTCGTGTCGGTGCGGGTCGAACAATTTCGATGGGTGCGGCGCGGTGCATTGTCGGCGCCGATCCAAAGTCGGCGAACACTTGCCGGCCGCTGTTGGAGACCGTTCGGGCGGGCCTGAACTTCGGGGATGTTTCGTGGCAGGCGCGAGCGGTGCCGCGGCATTTTTCGGTCGCGATCGGGATCTCAAGGAGCGGTCATGTTCTTGGCATGTCGGTATCAACCTTCACGCTCGTGCATGTTGTCCTGAGCCTGGTCGGAATTCTCACGGGCATTATCGTTCTCATCGGCGCGCTCGCAGGGGAGACGCTCAAAGGGTGGACCGGACTTTTTCTGGCGACCACAATACTGACCAGCGTGACGGGCTTCTTCCTTCCTGCACCAGGCTTCCAGCCGTCGCATGCCGTGGGAATCCTCTCTCTCGTGATCCTGGCCATCGCGCTCGTTGCGCTCTACGGCAATCGCCTGGCGGGCGCCCTGGCGCTGGATCTATGCGATCAGCGCGGTCGCGGCGCTCTACCTCAACGCCTTCGTCGGCGTCGTGCAAGCCTTTCAAAAGCTGCCGTTTCTGCAACCGCTGGCGCCGACACAATCCGAACCGCCGTTCCTCATTGCGCAGATCGTGGTGCTCGCCGTTTTCGTCGTGCTTGGCATTTTGGCCGCGATACGCTTGCGCCCGGTGGCACCGGTGTAGCGAGCTCTTCGCGGCACTTTCGCGGCTTCGTCAGGAGACGCGAATCCCTCCCGATGCACGCGCCCCATGCACGGGGATTGCCCAAGGCGCTGTGGCCAGGCGGTCGGTGAGAAACTCGACGAGCACGGATACCCGCGCCGGACGCAGGCCTCCGGGCGGGCTCACAATGTTGAGGGCAATAGGCGGGGGCGCCCAATCCTCCATCACTGCCTCGAGATGCCCGGCGGCAAGATCCTCCCAGACCAGGAATTCGGGCTGCACGGCAAGGCCGAGGCCTGCCCGCAACGCGGGCGTGAGCGCATCGGCGTTGTTGGCCCGCAGCGGTCCGGCCGGCACGATCGTCGTCTCCTCGCCGGAGGCGTGAAGAAAGCGCCATCGGTCCGGATTGGGCAGATAGGCGTAGCCGAGGCAGGCATGCGCGGCGAGGTCGCGCGGATGGCTAGGTCGCCCGCGGCGGTCCAGATATTCGGGCGCGGCGACGAGGAGCCGCCTGATCTGGCACAGGCGCCGCGCGCGCAGGCTCGATTCGGCAAGCGCCGCAATCCGCAGCGCCAGATCGAACCCGCCGCCCACGAGATCGATAAGCTCGTCGCTGAGGTGCAAATCGATCGAGACTTCCGGGTATCGCCTCAGGAACTCCGGCAGGAGGGGCGCGACATGCGCCAGGCCGAACGACATCGGGGCGGCCATTCGTACGAGACCGCGCGGCATCGCGGACTGGGCCAGCGCCTCCGCCTCCGCTGCCTCGCCTTCCGCCAGGATGCGCTGCGCACTTGCTGCCGCGCTGCGGCCGGCCTCGGTCAGCGATACGCGGCGCGACGTGCGATGGAACAGACTGGCCCCGAGCCGACCCTCCAGCCGGCGGACTGCTTTCGATACCGTCGCCTTGGAAAGGCCGAGCTCCGCAGCGGCGCGGGCAAACGATCCGGTCTGCGCTACCTTGGCAAAGATTGCCCAGGACTCGAAGTCGGGGAGCTGCTTCATCCGTATGGTTTTGGAAACGACGCGTTTCGACCATTTCCCTTTCTGGACCGATCGCCTCGTCTTATCTTTGCGGTCGCAGCCAATCAAGGACGAAGACCATGGACCGTAACGGCATTCATCACGTGACGGCGATCGCGAGTTCCGCCGTGCGCAACCTCGACTTCTACACCCGTGTGCTGGGCCTGCGGCTCGTCAAGAAGACCGTCAATTTCGATGACCCGGGCACCTATCACTTCTACTACGGCGACGAGACGGGCAGCCCCGGCTCCATCCTGACCTTCTTCCCGTGGGAGCATGCCGCTCCTGGGCGCAGCGGGGTCGGCCAGGCCGAGGAGACCGCCTTTCGTGTTCCGCAGGGTGCCATCGGCTATTGGACCCATCGCTTCCTCGCCAAGGGGGTCGCTCACGAGGCGCCGGAGAAACGCTTCGGCGAGACCGTGCTGCCATTCAAGGACCCCGACGGGATGCCGCTTGCTCTGGTCGCCGCGACCGGCGCCGAAGGAGAGCCCGCGTGGCTCGAAAGCGATGTTCCGGTTGAGCACGCCATCCGCGGCTTTCATGGCGTCACCCTGATGCTCAAGGACGTGGGACCAACGGCAGCTATTCTTGCCAACGTACTCGGCTTTGCCGAAGCCGGCCGGGAGGGCTCGCGCGTGCGCTTCAAGGCGGGCGGGACGGGCCTTGGCGGCGTCCTCGACATCCGCGCCGTCGGCGCCTTCCTTCCGGGGCGGATGGGGGCAGGCGCGGTTCATCATATCGCATTTCGTGCCGCAGACGACGCTGCGCAGGCTTTGATGGTCAGGAAGCTCGCCGAGAACCACGGTCTGCGGACGACCGAGCAGCTCGATCGCAACTATTTCCGCTCGGTCTATTTCAGGGAGCCGGGCGGCGTCCTCTTCGAGATCGCGACCGACATTCCGGGCTTTGCGGTCGATGAGCCGGCGGCGATCCTGGGTCAGACCTTGAAGTTGCCTTCCTTCCTCGAGCCGCGCCGCAAGGAAATCGAGGCGGTGCTGCCGAAAGTCGCGTGAATGCGCTGTCCGATAGGATCAAAGCCCATGCTCAAGGCCCTATCTGCGCTCTCCTTTGTTCACCGGTTTGAGCCCGAATCGGGTCCGGCCGCACCGCCACTCCTGCTGCTGCACGGCACCGGCGGCGACGAGAACGACCTCGTGCCGCTCGCCCGCACGATCGCGCCCGGATCGGCCGTCCTCTCGCCACGCGGCAAGGTTCTGGAGAACGGGATGCCGCGGTTCTTCCGGCGGCTTGCCGAAGGCGTGTTCGATCAGGACGACGTGCGCCGCCGTGCCCAGGAACTCGCCGATTTCGTCAGCGAGGCCCGTGCCAGCTATGGGCTCACGGCCCCGATCGCCTTGGGCTTTTCCAACGGCGCCAATATCGCGGCGGCCGTCCTGCTGCTCCGACCGGAGGCGCTGGCCGGCGCCATCCTGCTTCGCGCCATGGTACCGCTCGCTGTGCCGCCTGCCGCCGATCTTGCGGGCAAACCGGTCCTGATCCTCTCCGGCGCGATGGACCCGATCGTGCCTGCCGACAATGCCGCGCGCCTTGCCGCACTTCTGGCCGAGCGGGGCGCCGCAGTCCGACACGAGATCCTGCCTGCCGGTCACGGGCTCTCTAAGGCCGATATCGCAATCGCCGGCCAATGGTTGCAGACGGCGGGACTCACATAGCCCGACCTGCCAGTTTCTCGCGCGAGTTCAACGCCATCGTTCTTGTCCTCGCGGAGGCACGCCCGATCTTTGGTGCTCGATGTTTCGCAAGGAGGAGGCGATGAGCTGGCTGCCCTCGAAGGATCCCGTGCTCGGGGACAAGCGATCCTGCGACGCCCTGGAGCTCGTCATCGTGCCCCGCGCCCGCGATCTCGGCGGCTTTGAGGTCCATCGCGCCCTACCACACGCCGGGCGTCAGATGGTCGGCCCGTTCATCTTCTTCGACCAGATGGGCCCGGTGCAGTTCATCGCCGGACAGGGGGTCGATGTGCGGCCCCATCCTCATATCGGCCTTGCCACCGTCACCTATCTCTTCGATGGCCGCATCATGCATCGCGACAGCGAAGGCAATGCGCTCGAGATCGTGCCCGGCGAGATGAACCTCATGACGGCCGGGCGCGGCATTGCACATTCCGAGCGCAGCCCGGCCGGCGCCCGCACCGGCCGCGAAGGGATGTTCGGAATCCAGAGCTGGATTGCGCTTCCTGACGCACACGAAGAGACCGACCCCTCGTTCCAGCACTTCGATGCCGCCGATCTGCCGGTCATCGAGTCGGACGGGCTTCGGGCGCGCGTCATCGCGGGATCGGCCTTCGGCAAGACATCGCCAGTTGGAACGCTTTCCGATTGGCTCTATGCCGAGGTGTGCTTGGAGGCCGGTGCCGCCGTGCCGCTCGACCCCGATCAGGAAGAGCGCGCCGTTTATGTGGTC
>JAFAME010000435.1 GCA_019233695.1 Methylobacteriaceae bacterium | reverse complement strand
ACTCGCGGCGGCCGGCGATCGCAGATCCCGCTGTGGCGGGTCAAAGGTCGACGCACATCCTGCGGCTTGGCGCCGACCCACGCCAGCTCCGCTTCGAGGGTGAGACCGTCAGCAAGGCATGGCCGATGTTCGTGACCGTGGCGCAGGCCAAGACGCACGCAAGGATGCGTCTGGCCTATACCAACGCCGTCTCGGTCATGGCGGAAGCGTCGAAACTGACCGTGAGCATCAATGACGTCGCGGTGGCCGAGACGCAGATTGCCGCCCCCAACGGACCTGGCGTTCTCAACGTCGACCTGCCGAGCGGCCTCCTCGAGCCCGGCTACAACGCCTTACGGATCTCGGTTCAACAGCGCCACAAGGTCGATTGCTCGATCGGGGCGACCTACGAGCTGTGGACCCAAGTCGATCCCGCGGCGACCGGACTGATCTTTCCGGACGCGGGTGACATCCAGGCGGCCGACCTGAGCGATCTGCGCGCCATCAGCCCGGACGAAGCCGGCGCCACGCTCATCCGTGCCGTATTGCCGCCAGATGCAGGTCCAAGTTCGGTCGAACGCACGCTGCGCGCCGTCGGGCGGCTGGCCCTTCGTGGCGGTTTCGTTCGCCCGGTCGTGGACGTGGCGACCGAACCCGGAACACAGCCAGGACTGGCCGTCATCGTCGGGACCACCGAGGAACTTCGCAAGGCTCGTCGCGACCTGACCATCGCGGAAAACGAGCCTGTCGTCGTCAAGCCGGGGTCGGCGCCCGGCCAGATAGAGGTCGTTGTCGCCGGTCAAACCGATGCGGACGTGGATCGGGCGATAGAAAGCCTGTGGTCGCCGGCGAGCCCACAGCAGGTCGGCGGGACCCCCGCCGGCATGGAAGCCCTCGTCGCAGCCGGCGGGTACCGCGTCAATGCCGCCTCGACCATTCGACTGCGCGACCTTGGCGTCCATTCGGAGGAATTCACGGGCCGACTGTTCCGCACCACGTTCGACATCGTCATGCCCCCCGACTTTTTCTCGGCGGAATACGGCAAGGCGTCACTGCGGGTCGATGCCGGCTATGCCCAGGGCCTCGATCCAAGATCGCAGATTCTGGTGCGCGTCAATGATCGCGATGCGGCCTCGCTTTCGCTGCCCGATCGCGGTGGCGACATTTTCCGCAAGCGAACGATTGCCATGTCGCTCGCCGATCTGCGGCCGGGGTTCAACGAGGTCGAGATCGAGGCGCAGGTCGGCGCGCCGGCGGATGCGGCGTGCGACCCCCTGGCTGCCGTCGCTGCGCCCAAGCGCTTCGTCTTCCTGGAACAGTCCGAACTCGTCATCCCGCCGGTAGCGCGCATGGCGCGGATGCCGAGTCTGTCGGCAACGACGGCGAGCGGCTTTCCCTATCTCGATCGGGCCACGCCCGCCAAGCTGTTCGTGCCCCACCCGGACCGCGCCACGATCGGCGCGGCAGCGACTTTCCTGGCACGCACCGCAGTCGTGTCCGGCGCCCCGGTTGACGTGCCACTGTCATTTTCGTCACCCGACATGGAGAATGGATCGGCGATCATTGTGGGCGCCTTCAATGATCTCGCCCAGCCGGTCATCGAGGCGGCCGGCCTCGACTATCTCGCGACTCGGCAGGTCTGGCCGAAGATTCTGCCGAAGGCGGGCGAGGGCATTGGCAAGTCGGTGCCGGCGCGCACGGGTATGCCGTCTCGCGACGAGGACCTCTACAAACAATGGTCGCAGAACGTCGGCTCAGGCTTCCTGGGAGAGGTGAGTGGCTTGTTCGATCGCATCGTCGGATCGAAGGGTGCCGGCCTGCGGTTTTGGAAGCAGGAAGACGACAAATTCGCTCCCTCCGCCGGAGATCGGATCGTCGTGGCGCAGAGCGCCGCCCCGAGCGGGGGAGGTCGAACCTGGACCCTGATCACGGCGCCGAGCGAGGAATCCCTGTCCGCAGCCATGCGCGAGATCGTGGCGCCGTCGCTCTGGAACAGGCTCGGCGGGCGCATCGCTGCCTATGATCCGGCTACGGGTGCGCTGACCAGCATTCCCGTCGAAGGCGGCTACTTCGTCGAAACAGCGCCTCTCACGATCGGCAATCTTCGGCTCGTCGCCGCCGGCTGGCTTTCGTCGAACCTCGGACTCTACGTCCTCGGGTTCATGCTCGTGTGCGTGGCTTTGGGATTGGCGACCGCCTCGGTCGTCCGCAGGTATGGAGCGCGATGCTGATGCCCCGCCTGCGAAGTCTTGCGACCGCGGCAATGCTGCTCGTGATGGCGGATGGAAGCGACCAAGCCTATTGCGTCGATGCGCCGGCCCTTGCGGCCCCCATGCAGATGACGGCAGCAGCGGGTCCCTTGTTGCCTGAGGCTCTCTGGGGCGCCTACCGGAACCATTTCATCTTTCCGGAAGGGCGGCTCTGGGATGACGGTAACGATGGCGTCAGCCACACCGAGGGCCAGGGCTATGCCATGCTGCTCGCGGTTTTTGCCGACGATCGCGCCACCTTCGCGCGGGTGTGGGCCTGGACCTCACGAGAGCTGTTCATTCGTCCGGATGGGCTGGGCGCCTGGCGGTGGGAGGCGGGCGACTCCCCGCATGTGAAGGATCGGAACAACGCCACCGATGGCGATCTCCTCATCGCCTGGGCGCTGGCCGAGGCAGCGGAACGCTGGGAAGTGCCGGCGTACCGAGCTGCCGCGCGCAAGCTCGCTCTGGCCATCGGCCGTTCGGCGACGCAACCGACCGGGCTCGGGCGAGTGCTCATGCCAGGGGTGGCTGGCTTCTCTGCCGGCGAGATGCCGGATGGCCCGATCGTCAACCTTTCCTACTGGGTGTTTCCGGCGTTCGATGCACTCGCGAAGGTCGCGCCCGAAGTCGATTGGGAGGCCCTGCGCGCCAATGGGCTGCGCCTCATCAAGGCCTCGCGCTTCGGCCCGGCCGGCCTGCCCTCCGACTGGATTTCGCTGCGTGGCCGGCAGCCGGAGCCGGCGGAAAAGTTTCCGAAGACCTTCGGCTACAACGCCATTCGCATCCCTCTCTATCTCGCCTGGGTGAACGCTGCCGACCGTGACGCGCTCGCCCCATTCGTCGAGCACTGGAAGGGGCTTGGCACCAGCCAGCCCTCGGTCATCGATGTCGTTTCCGGCCGCGCGGTCGAGCCGTTCTACGACACCGGCTATCAGGCCGTCGTGTCGCTCGCCGCATGTGCTGTCGACGGGGCCAGGTTTCCGGACGAGCTGAAAACGGTCCGGCTCGGCTCGTACTATGCGACGACGATCCAGTTGTTGTCCCTGATCGCCTTGCGGCAAAGGTACGCGCAGTGCTGGTGAGGTCCCTCATCGCAGCCTTGGCCATCGGCGCGGCGCTGTGGCCTGCCGGCGCAGACGACTTGCGCCCGGCCGATCCGCCACAAGTCAAATCCGATGCGGGCGGCATCGATACCGGCAGCCCGGCCGATGTGAAATCCGACCAGGCTCCGCTTTTCGGCGGCGTTTTCACCGACCCGGCCGAACCGGCCAGTGTGGATGAATCGGCCTTGCGCTACTACGCGGCCCAGAAGAACACCGCCCGGGTCGAGGCCGAAATCCGTCGGCTGAAAGCGCTCTATCCGAACTGGACGGTGCCGAAAGATCTCTATTGGCCGGTCGGCACCGGCAGCGGCGAACAACCGCTGTGGGACCTCTTCGGCGCCAACCGCATGGACGAACTGCGCGCTCGCATCGCCGAACGGATGAAAAAGGAGCCCGGCTGGCGACCCTCCTACGATCTGCAGAACAAGATCGACCGGCGCGAGGCGCGCGGCCGATTGGTCGATGCCTCCAATGCGCAGCAATGGCAAAGGGTGATCGAGATCGCCAAGGCGAAACCGACGCTTTTGAGCTGCACAGATGTCGACGTGGCCTGGCGGGTGGCCGAGGCCTTAGGTAAGACCGGTGATCGCGGCCGAACGGCCGAGATCTATCGCGCCATTCTCGCCAATTGCACCGATCCTGACGAGCGCCTGGCGACAGTGCGAAAGGCCGTCGAGTTCCTGTCGCCCTCCGACGTGCTGACGCTCATCAAAATGGGCGCGACGAGAACGGACGGATCGGGGGAATTCGACGCCGTGCGCCTTGACCTGACGCGGGCGCGTCTCGGTCGGGCGCTCGCCGGCACACAGGCCGAGGATCCTACCCCCGAGGAACTGCAGAGCTTCGCTGACAATGCCGCCGACAGCCGGCACGCCGACGATGTCGCGCTGCTCGGCTGGTACTATTTCGCGCGCAAGGACTACGCGGCCGCCGATACCTGGTTCAAGCTTGGTCTTGAGGTCGCCGCCGATGTGAAGCTCGCCGAGGGGCACCTCCTTGCTCTGCGCCATCTCGGCCGCCGTGCCGAGGCCGAACAGGCCGCATACGAATGGCGCGACCGCTCGGCGGGTATTCGCGCAGTCTATATCGGGTTTTTGGTCGACGAACTGACGCGCAGCGCGCCGCCTCCGCTCGTCGCGCCCGAGCGGCTGGTCGAGTTCATGGCCGCCATCGCAACCGATCGCTCGTTCGGAGGGGCACAGGCGCTCGCCTGGTACTACTACAACAAATCGGAGTGGCTCGGCGCAGTCTACTGGTTCAAGGCCGGTCTCGACTGGGCTGCCGAGGACAAGACTGACGACAAGATCAGCGACAAGGCCATCGAGGGTTATGCGCTGACGCTCTACAAACTCGGCCGCTTGGAAGAGGCGGAGAACATTCTCTACGACGCTCGCGAGCGCAGTCCGCTGTTGCGAGCTCGCTACATCGATATCGTCGCCGAGGCATTGAGCGGGCCGGAAAAGGCGACCCCGGCGCTTGTCGGCCCGAGGCTCAACCGCTTCAGCAAGATCGTCGAGGCCGACCACTCGGCGAAAGGGGCGCAGGCCCTCGCGTGGTACCGCTTCGGCAACAAGGATTGGGTGGCGGCCGTGCAATGGTTCGCCGATTGCCTCGACTGGTCGCCCGAGGCGCAAGCGGACGTCAAGATCAATGAGGGTTATGCGCTCGCCCTGAAGGGCGTCGGGCGTTTCGACGAGGCCGAGGCGCTGGCCTATGCCTGGCGCGACCGGGCGCCCAGCATGCGGGCGGCCTATACCGACATCGTCGTCGAGGAGCTGACGACCGAAAGGCTTGCAGCGAAATTGAGTGAGGACCGGGTCGACCGTTTCGCAGAAATCGTCAGGACGGACAGCTCGGCCAAGGGCGCCCAAGCGATCGGCTGGTTCCGCTATGGCCAGACGGGGTGCGGCTATGCCGTCGACTGGTTCAGGGCCGCCATCGAATGGTCGCCCGACAGACTCGGTGACATCAAGATCAACGAGGGCTATGCCGCCGCGCTCAGGGGCGTCGGCAGGTTCGCCGAGGCCGAGGCGGTCGCCTACGGGTGGGTCGACAAGTCGACGAGCATGCGGGCTCTCTACGTCGACATCATGGTGGAGGAGCTGACGCGCCACTGGCCGCGTCAGTTGGTCTCGGAAGATCGGGTCGCGAAGTTCGCCGCCGTCATCACGCCGCTGCGCTCCAACCTGGGGGCTCAGGCCCTCGGCTGGTACCGCTACGAGCGATCGGAATATGCCGATGCAGCCAAATGGTTCAGGGCGGCCTTGGAGTGGTGGCCGGGCATGTCTTCCGGCCTTTTCTCAGCATCCGGAAATCCCGTTCCGATTACCGCGGCACTGATGATCAAGGTGGTTGAAGGTTACTTCAACGTGCCGTTGGCCGATGGCGGTGCGTCGGCGAGCCGGAGCGGCGATGAGCTTCTGCGCGGCCCGGAGGCCTTCGCCAAGACCTGGGAGGGCTATGCCCTTGCGCTGCGCGCTCTCGGCCGGGTCGCAGAGGCGGAGGCGATCGCCTATGCATGGCGCGAGCGCTCGCCGGCGTTGCGTGCTCTGCTCGTCGAAATCGCCATCGCCGAACTGACCACCGTGCCGGCGCCGGCGATGGCCGCGGAGCGGCTGGCCGGGTTCATCGCCATCATCAGGGCGGATCGGGCACCGGCAGGGGCGCAGGCCTTGGCTTGGTACCATGCCGGGCGCAAGGAGTGGGGCGAGGCGGCAGACTGGTTCAAGGCCACGCTCGATTGGGAGGACGGCAAGGGCAATACGAGCCTCGATGCCAAGATCGTCGAGGGCTACGGCCTCGCCCTGCGCAACCTCGGCAGGTTCGAAGAGGCGCAGGATCTGGCGCTTGCCTGGCTTGATCGCGTGCCGGCGCTCGAAACCGTCTACGTCGGCGCCGCGCTCGATGAGCTGCGCAGCCTGAAGCCGCCCGCTGCGGTCTCGGCCGACCGTCTGTCGAGATTGCTGGAGCGCGTGAGCGCCGCGCGCTCTGCGGAAGGCGCTCAGGCGCTTGGCTGGTAT
Source organism: Methylobacteriaceae bacterium (assembly GCA_019233695.1). Classification (GTDB taxonomy): domain Bacteria; phylum Pseudomonadota; class Alphaproteobacteria; order Rhizobiales; family Beijerinckiaceae; genus JAFAME01. The sequence continues at coordinate 12,218 of JAFAME010000435.1, read as the reverse complement.
TTCTACGGCCAGAACGATGTCGAACAGGCGAGCGCATGGTTCAAATCCGCGATGTCCTGGGCGCCGGGCGGCAAGAGCGATCCGAAGGCCATGGAAGGCTACGCCCTCGCCTTGCGGGGCGCCGGCAAGAGCCAGGATGCGCTGACGCTCGCCGCTGATTGGCGCGAACGCTCTCCCGAAATGGCATCGCTCTACGTCGATCTTGCCACCTCGCTCGTCTCGAAGGATCACCCGCCGGCGACCAGCCCGCCCGAACTGCTGGCGAAGGCCGATGGTGCGGTTCTCGGCGCGCGCTCAGCGCCGGGCGCGGCAACGCTCGGCTGGTATCGGCTCGAACACAAGGAATGGGCGTTGGCCGCGCAGTGGTTCAAGAACAGCATGGCTTGGTCCACCGACGGCAAGGGCGACGCCAAGTCGGCCGAGGGCAGCATCATCGCGCTGCGTAACCTCGGGCGGTCCGAGGAGGCCGAAGCGATCGCCTCTGCCTGGGCGGATCGGGACGATGCGATGCGCTCCCTCTACGTCGACACCGTTGCTGAGCGGCTGTCGCGCTCGCGTTCCGGGGCGGCCTTGCTCGCCGGGGATGATCTCAAGCGCTTCGGTGCGGCCGTATTGGCGGCGAATTCCGCCAACGGCGCGCAGGCGCTCGGCTGGTATTCCTACAACAACGGCCAATTCCGTCCGGCGGCGGCATGGTTCGGAAAGGCTGTCACCTGGGATGCGAGCGAGGGATCCGCCCTCGGCCTCGCGCTGAGCTTTCGGCGGCTAGGGGACGGCGTGGCGCTCGCCGACACGATCGATGCCTATCGCGACCGCTTTCCTCGCCTTGCGGAATTGTTGACGGCGCGAGGCGCCGCCGCCCTGTCGGCGAGGCGGCCGGCGCCGAAAGCCATATCGGCTGCAACAGGCAGGCCCGGCTCGATTCTCGCCGCCTACAACGCCAAGGACTACGCGCGCTGTATTTCCCTTGCCGAATCGAAAGAGCGCGACGGCGCCCTGGCGCCGGCCGAGAGTCTCGTCGAGGGCTGGTGCCTGCTCGCCGCCGAGCGTCCGCAGGAAGCTGCCGCCGCGTTCGATCGGGCTCTTGCATCGACGCAGGCAAAGCAACGCGAGGACGCAGGTTACGGCAAGTCGCTGGCGCTCTTGCGTAACGGCGTCACCGAAGCTGCCGCCCTGGCGGCCTCGCAGGCGCCGCTGTCGACGGAACGGCGCAACGAGATCGGCGTCCTTGTGCTGACGCAGCGCGCCCAGGCCGCGTTCAACGCCAAGCGCTACGAAGAGACCCTTGATGCGCTCGACCGCCGCGACGCGTTTGCCACCGAGCAGCGGGATCTCACCATTCTGCGCGGCTGGGCGCTTTATCACCTCGGACGCTACGAGGAAGCGCAGCGCGCCTTCGCGGAAGCGGACCGCCAGCTCTCGACGCAGGATTCGCAAGCCGGGCTTGCGGCCGTCGAAGGCAAGCTCCACCGCTATCCCTATCGATAAGATGCGCCGCGCCGCCCCCTTCCTCATCGTCGCCGCACTGGGCGGTTGTGCGAGTGCGCCGGCCACCGGTCCGCCACAATATTCGGCCTCCCTGTCGACGCCGGCGATGCCGGTGCGTGCGCTCGCGGCACTGCCCGCCGCTGCGGGCGACGTCCTGACCGTGCTGGAGCAGCGCCGCAGCAACGCCGTCATGCAGCAGATCATCCTGCGCGGCGACGCTCCGACCTTCGGCGAGAACAAGATCATCGTCAACGCGATCACCGCCACCCCTACCGGCCGGGACGACGTCAGGCTGGAGCAGCCGAGCGATGCCTCGATCGAGGACGAACTGGCGGAGGGTTTTCCCAACATTCGCATGACGGTTTCGCTGGCGCTCAACCACAATGCCTACGGTCCCTTCGGCTACGCTCTTGGGCGCAGCCCCGGCGCGGTGACATGTATCTACGCTTGGCAATGGATCGCCGGCGAAGACAAGCCGAACCTCCTTGCAGGCATGAATGCGCCGCGATCGTTTCCTGTCTCGATCAGGGTGCGTTTGTGCCGCGCCGGCGCATCGGAACAGGCGCTCGTCGATCTCATCCGACAACTGACGGTGAACGCGCCCGACGGCGACGCCTATCCGGCGGCGGCTGCGACCGGTCCTGCCTATGCCTCCGATGCCTTGGCGAGCGCTGGGTACGGCGGCGCCATCGCGGGCGGCGATGGGCGCACTCCGACCTACAACGCGCCCCCTGGCGCCCACCTGGGGACCGGCGCGGCGTCGCCCGAACCGCTTGCCTCGCCACGAAAGCCGAGGCGCCATGTTGTCACAAAGGCGCGCCTCACGTTGCCCGACCTGCCGCCGGCTGGCACGCCAAGTCGCAGCCCGGCGGGCCAGGACACCATCCCGCTGCCTACCGATATTGCCCCGCAATAAGCGCGCGGTCTGCTCGGTCCATCAGGCGGAGCGGCTCGAGCGTGCCGCCTGGCACTCTATTGCAGGAGCTCCGGCCAGGGCACGATCGTCGATTTCACGGTTCGCATCGCCATCGCATCGGCAACTGCCCGGGCGAGGCCGTCTTCGTCGAAGGGGTAGAGCGTCTGCATGTCGAACCAGGGGTATTTGTCGCGCGCGCGGGAAAGCATGTCGACGCCGAGAGGCAGGTCGTTGCCGGTGAAGGCCCACGAGCCGAGGATCGTGACGTCCTTGGCGCAGATGCGATGCCAGTTGGTCTCGATCGCGCCGGCGTCGGTGAACTGGCCCATCTCGATGTAGGCGCCACCGTCGCGCAGGAACTCGATTCCTTCCGGACCGGCGCTCGGGTGACCTGAGCAGTCGATCACGAGATCGGCGCCGAATCCCCCGACGATCTCGCGCACGCGCTCGATCCGCTCCGAGGCCGTCCGGAAGCGCTCGATGTCGACCGTGGCCTCGGCGCCAAAGCGCCTGGCGAGTTCGAGCCGCGGCGTCTCGGGCGCGCCGACCGAGACGACCCGACCTGCCCCCATCTCCCGCGCTGCGGCAATGGCGAGAATGCCGATCGGACCGGAACCCTGGATCACCACGGTGTCGCCCCAGCGGAACGCGCCTGTGCGCGCAGCACGGTTGAAGGCCCGGACGCAGGAGGTCAAGGGCTCGGCCAGCGCGCCAAGCCGCAAGGGCATGTCGTCGGGCAGCTTGTAGATCTTGGTGCCCGGCAGCATGTCGAGATCGACATAGACATGCTCGGCAAAACCGCCCCACAGATGCGGCGGCCGGTCAAAGCCGAGATAGCGGCCGTAATAGACCGGCGTCAGGCATTTGTTGGCGTGCTCGGGGTAGTGAACGCAATAATAGCAGCGGCCGCAGGGCATCAGTGGCGGGATCATCACCCGCGAGCCGACAAGAAGGGGCTTGCCCATGAAGTCCTCGGTCAGCCCCGCGCCCTTCTCGACGATGACGCCGCCGATCTCGTGGCCGAGCGTGAACGGCCAGGGCAGGGGCTTCGGCCAATGGCCCTTGAGGATGTGCAGATCGGTGCCGCATACCCCGCAGGCGCCGATCTGGATCAGCGCCGCCCGCTCCGGCACGCGGGGGCGGGGGACGCTGCGGATGCGCGCAGCGGCGCCCGGGCCGGCAAACGTCGCCACGCGCACGTCGTCTTTCAAGCGGTCCCTCCCTGGGGATCGTGGCGACGGCGATGACCGTCGTGCCGGCGCTCCGCCAGCCGACGGATGCTATCCCGGAATCGCCAAGGCTTACGAGGGCGCTCCGGCCGGCACAGCCCCTCCCTCCTCGTGCAGGCTCAGCTCTTCGAGGCTTCGGCCCTTGGTCTCCGGCAACATCCACAATGTGACGATGAGTCCCAGGATGCTGACCGCCGCTGCGGCGAGCTCCGCCGACAACAGCCCGTGCCAGCTCATCAGGATCGGAAACAGAAACACGCCGACAAACCCGCCGAGCTTGCCTGCTGCCGAAGCGATGCCATGTCCGGTGGTACGTCCCTCGACCGGGAAGAGCTCGGCCGGATAGACGAAGGTGGTGGCGTTAGGACCGAACTCGGTGAAAAAATAGCTGATGCCGTAGACGATGAGGAACGGCACCACGAGTTTCTCGATGCCGGGGATCAAGGCCATCGCCGTGAACGTCACTGCCATCATGGCAAAGCCCAGAACTTGGATCGCCTTGCGGCCCATGCGGTCCATCATCGCTGCTGCGACCAGATAGCCCGGCATCGCCGCGACGGCGAAAACGGCAAGCTGCAGCAGGATGTGCCACAGGAGGGATTTCTCCGGCGTGATCGCGTTCAGCACCATCGGACTGCTCACCGTATTGCCATAGTAGGCAAAATCCATGAGGGCCCAGGCGAGACTGGCGCCGATCAGGCGCTTGGTCAGGTCCTTCCGGCGGATCAGCGTCTTGAAACCCTCGACAAACGAGACCCTTGCCGCGGCCCGGGTCTCCGGCGCCGGCCCGCCTGCCGCCTTGCCCTCCAATTCACCCAGCACATGGCCCGCCGTCGAACTGAATTCTTCGTCATGGCCTGCCGCCAAGAGATAGCGCGGCGTCTCCGCGAGGTGCCTGCGCATCTGGAAGACCGCCATGGCCGGTACCGCGCCGAGGGCGAGCAAAAGCCGCCAAGTGATCGCCTGCGACAGACCCGAGGCGACGAAGATTGCAGCGAGCACCGGACCGATGATCAAGCCCGCCGCCTGCATGCTGAACACCAGCGTGACCATCATCCCGCGGGTGCGCTTGCCGGCGTATTCTGCCATGATCGTCGAGCTCACGGGATAATCGCCGCCGATGCCAATCCCGAGGATAATGCGAAAGGCGATCAGCCACCAGATGTCGGGCGACAGGGCCGACGCGACCGCCCCGACTGCAAGCACAAGCACTTCGTAGCCGTAGATGCGCTTGCGCCCGAGCATGTCCGCCACACGGCCGAAGAGAATGGCGCCGAAGGCGGAGGCGAGCAGCGCCGTCGAGGTGACAAGCCCTTCCTCCACGGGCGAGATGGTCCATTGCTGCTTCAGCATCTCCATCACCACGCCGATGATGAAGAGGTCATAGGCGTCGGTGAAGAAGCCCATGCCGGAGATGAACATGACCTTCCAGTGGAAGCGGGTGACCCTCGCTTCGTCCATGCGGGCGAGGAGGTCGGTGGCGGGATTTGCCGTGGTCATGGCGGGAGCGTCCTCGAAAGTTGCGATCCTTCCGGGGAACGCGAGGTCTTTGCCGCGGTTCCAGATCCTCGCCGCGCGAGGCCAACCCGATTTCCGAACTGCCGCCTCGATCGTCTCTGACGAGAGAGGGTTGCTCGCAGGCGCGACCCGGATCGAGGCCGCGCGGGTGTTCGCGACATCCTTCCGGACAGATTCCTGGCCTGATCCTCGCCGCAGCCGGTTACAGCGCGATTTCCAATCGGCAGGAGAGCCCTTGCGGATGGAAGGCGAGGTGAGCGGCACCGAGCCCGCCATCGAGGGCGCGCTCGATGAGCAGGGACCCGAAGCCCTTGTGTTCGGGTGCCTTGACCGCAGGGCCGCCGCTCTCTTCCCAGCGAAGGGCTATGCGGCCGGGCTCGGAACCGGCAAGGAGTTCCCAGGTGACGCGAACCCGCCCGCTGCCGTTCGAGAGGGCTCCGTATTTGGCCGCATTCGTTGCAAGCTCGTGCAATCCCATCGCCAGCAGCAGCGATTTGTTGGCGTCGAGCCACAGCCCCTCGGGGCCGTCGATCACGAACCGCTCGCGATGGCTTTCCTGGAAGGCGGCGAGCGCCTGGCGCACCACGTCGCGCACCTGGGCCCGATCCCAGCTCTCGAGGCTGAGAAGATCGTGCGCACTGCCAAGCGTCTGCAATCGGCCGATGAATGCCGCCCGCTCGCCCCGCGAGGCGCTGCGCAAAGTCTGCGTTGCGATCGCCTGGACGGTCGCAAGCGTATTCTTGATGCGATGTTTCATCTCGCTGAGGAGAAAATTCTGCCGTTCCTGAGCCCGCTTTCGGTCGGTGATGTCGCGGGCGATCTTGGAGGCACCGATGATCCTGCCCACGGCGTTCCTGATGGGCGAGACGCAAAGCGAGATGTCGATGCGGCTTCCATCCTTGCGGCGGCGAATGGTCTCATAATGGTCGATCGGCTCGCCACGCCGAATGCGCTCCAGAATCGCAGGCTCTTCGTCGATCCGGTCTTCCGGGATCAGGATGGTGACTGGCTTGCCGACCACTTCCTCGGCTGTGTAGCCGAACAGCCTTTCCGCCCCGCGATTCCAGCTCATGATGACGCCGTCGAGATCCTTGCTGAGGATGGCATCATCGGAGGATTCGACGATCGAGGCCAGCCGCTGCTTGGACTCCTCGTTGCCCTTGCGATCCGATATGTCGACCAGCATGTTGACCGCGCCGATGAGCGTACCGGATCGATCGTAGAGGGGCGTCGGATAGGGCATGAACGCCACCCGGGTGCCGTCCGGGCGTTCGGCAATGGCCTCGATGCCGGTAACCGGCCGATTCTCCTTCAGCGACACTGCCATCGGGCATTCATCGTGCGGCAGCGGCCGGCCGTCAGGCCGGAAGAGCTTCCACGAGCCGCACCACTTGCTTTCGCCGAGCGCCGGGCGATGGCCCCACAACTGGGCGGCCGCCTCGTTGTAATAGGTGATCTTACCGCAGGCATCCGTCGTGTAGATGGCCGCCGGCAGCGCGTTGAGCACGGCACGGAAGAAATCATCGCCGGTCAACAGGACGGCCTCTCCGGCCTGCCGCGCAAACCCGGAGAGATCGGCGTATCGGTCAGGCAACCTCACGTCCGAGACATTCGCCATGGAAACGCCGAACGATCTTCCCCTCGCCAAACCCCTTCTGCAAGATAGGTTGCATCGTCATGTTGTCAATTGAAGCGCCAAAGTCGGCTGCCGCAATCGACAAGCCTATGCCCGTGCGCCCAAAGGTGGGCGGGATTGGGTCCGGGCTGTGTCCTTGCACAACGCTCCGGGGACAGTGTCCGGCAACCGGAACGGCCTCCTGACCCGCGCCTCGCCGTGACGAGGGCCGAGACTACGCCGCCCTTTCTGCGAGCAATCGCAGCATGACTTTCGGGTCGCGTTCGATCGCCAGCAGGAGTGCGCGGGCCGGCGCGTCCGGGGTGCTCCGGTGCTGCTCCCAATCGCGCAACGTCGTGATTGGGAGGTGAAAGGCATCGGCGAACTTCGACTGCGTCATGCCAAGACGTTGTCGCAGCACCTTGACGCGCGATACCCGCCGCATTCGTGCGAGCTGCTCGGGCGCGAGCGGCTGCGCGTCAGGGTCGGACCGCGCGGCGGCGACAACCTCCTCATCGGTCATGGCGTCGAGTCGCGCCCAATCGGTATCACCCCTTGGCATGGCATCACCAGCTTGCAGGGTTACTCGAGTAGTACCGGTTTTGCTCATTCGTGTGGCCTTTCGAGCCGATATGATCCTGCATGTATCCTCGTCCGGGAGCATGACAACCACGAAGAATACCCTGCCGTGAGCCATTCCGATGACCTGGATCCTTTTCCTCCTCGTAGGGAAATCGTGTGTCGATCTCTTCAACGCGGTTCGCGTCTTCGAGGCCTGCAATGGCGTCGGCGAAGTCCACCCCGTGCTTGTGAAGATTGGCAGCCGCCTTGCTGTTGTCCCATTCGTATTGCACGGGCAGAATGGTACCGGATATCGGTAGACACTTCAAGCGCGCCAGTCGAAGCGCAGGATCGGATTTCCGCAGACCCGCGCCGGCTGCTCAGTCTTCCGGAAGGAAGGCGGGGTTGAACAGGATCTCCCAGAGATGACCGTCGGGATCCTGGAAATAGCCCGAATAGCCGCCCCAAAACGTCTTCGCTGCCGGTTTGACGAGGCGTGCGCCGGCCTCGACCGCCTGGCGCATGACGGCATCGACTTCGCGCTCGCTGCGTACGTTCTGGCCGAGCGAGAACTCGGTCGGGCTGCGATCGCTTTTCTCGATTTCGGCATCGCGGGCGAGATCGTCGCGCGGAAAGAGCGACAGTTTGAGGCCGTATTGCAGGTCAAAAACGGCGATCGCGCCATGTTCGAACTCGGTGCCGACGATGCCCTCGGTCGGTAGGCCAAGCCCGTCGCGATAGAACCTCACGGCTGCCTCAAGGTCATCGACGCCGATCGTAATCACACCTATGCGTGGCTGCATGGGTCAATCCTCCTGTCACAACGTCGCGGGGCCTCAAGGAGGCCGGCGCCGCGACCGCGGGGCCAATCTGGCCGATGCCAGCGCGGATGGATTGAAAAATTCGGCCATGCTCGCGGCAATCCGGCACTTGAGCGAGACCAAGCGCCCTCGAAAGGCGTTACTGGCCAAAGGGAGTGACATGATGGATGCGCTGCCCGCCCGAACAGCAGGAAGCTTCTTCGAGCGCCCGGTGGCGCCGTTTCTGCGCGATGTCTTCGCATGCCTTTGGGTTCACCGGATGCCGGCAGCCGCGTCGCCGATCATCGTCACTCCCGACGCGACGATCGACCTGCAGTGGATCGACGGAAAGCTCAGGATTGCCGGCCCCGACAAGGATCCTCAGATCGAGGTTCTGCCGGCCGGCGCCACCGTCGTCGGCCTTCGTTTCCATCCTGCGGCCGCCGCAGGCTGGTTGGGGGTGCCTGCGGCTGATCTGCTTGAGCGCCGATTGCCCCTGGAGGACCTGTGGGGGACGAGAGCCCGGCGGCTTGCCAGCCAGGTTCGCGAGTTCGAACGTCTCGCCGACCTCATCGGCTCGCTCGAACGCGCGGTCGAGCGATGCGCCGCGGAACGTCCACCGGCGGATGCGAGGATGCGGGCGGCCTATGATCTCGTTCAGGCACGCCCGCCGCCCGAAGCACCCCTTGTTCCCTGGCTTGGGCGTGCTCTCGACATGAGCGAGAGGACGCTGCGGCGACGGTTCGATGCGTGCTTCGGCTATGGCCCGAAGACGCTCGATCGCATCCTGCGCTATCAGTCCTTCCTGCGCCTGGCGCGCGGGTCAGGACATTCGACGGCAATTCTCGCGGTCGAAGCCGGCTATTCCGATCAGGCGCACCTCGTTCGGGAAAGCCGACGGCTGACGGGCAATACGCCCCTGCAAATCGAGCACTTGATGAAAGGGGCGGCGAACCTTCCTGCGTCTTCGCCGAACAAGCCATTGACATGATTTTCGGCCGGGTGGGAGCGCTCACCGATGCCAGTATCCGAGGCCGGTCAGTTGCCTGGCAAGCACTCGGCCATCGAAGCCTCGATAGATCTCCAGCCGATCGTCGTGTGAAAGGAACAGCAGCTGGCCTCTGGGCTTTGCTGCGACCAAAGCGTCCCGGCCAAGCTCCAGGGCAAAATTCGATGCCCGTCGCAAACTGTTCGACCTCATGCGATTCGAACTGACGACCGGGCGCTTCATACAGTCGGCGATCCTCATTGTTTGCAGCCCGCCATCTTCTATACCGGATCCACCTCTGATCCTTCGCCGAATGCTCATCCCATCCATCGCCGCCGATGCAGAACAGGAAAATCAGCGTGGCCTCGGAAAAACCTCCGCTCGATCGCGCGATTGCATTCGCCGCGATCGAATAGTCGCGGGGCCCGCTGTCGTAGTAGAGCACCACCTTGGGGCTGGGACGCTCGGCGATTTGGCGACGAAGCTTCTTCTCCAGCACCCTTGCTTCGTCTCGCGACAAGAAAATCATTGGTCGACGGGTCTTTCCGGCGCAGCCGCATCCGGCGTCGCTCAGGCCGCCTTCGGCTTGTTCACGGTCTCGATGCGATCAAGACTCTTGCCGAGAGCGCGCTTGGCGATCTGAACGTCATAGTCGTTCTGCAGATTGAGCCAAAGCTGTACCGTCGTGCCGAGCGCCTTGGCGAGTCGAAGCGCCGTATCGGCGCTGATACCGGTCTGCTCCCCGGCTATCCGTTCGATCCGTGTGCGAGGCAAGCCGCAGGTCCTGGCAAGGGCGCCGGCCGACATTTTCAGCGGCACCAAAAACTCTTCCCGCAGAACCTCGCCGGGATGCATGGGCTTGAGCTTCCTGGGCATTCTCGCGTCCTCTTCTAGTGATAATCCACGATCTCGATCTGCGTCGGGCCTTCGGCCGTCCAGACAAAGCACACGCGGAATTGGTCGTTGATCCTGATCGAATGTTCGCCCCGGCGATCGCCAGCCAAGGCCTCAAGACGGTTGCCTGGAGGCGACCTCAAATCGCCAAGATCACCTGCAGCATTGAGGTAGCGCAATTTCCGTCGCGCCACCTTAACCAGATCGGCCGGAAAGCCTTTCGGACTTTCGCCGTCGAAGAGGGCCTCGGTGGTCTTATCCCGGAAGCTCCTGATCACACGCGATGTGTATCATCGAATGATACAGACTGTCAAAGCTCGCGCATCAATCAATGATACAGCACCCATGCCCGTCGTTCCCGGTTTCCGCGCCGGACGAACACAGCTCGCCGCCCTCATGAAAAGAGCGAGCCCCCATTGGCCGCAATCGTCTGGCCGGTGATGTAGCCGTTACGCACAAGCAGCATGACCGTCTGCGCGATCTCGTCTCCCGTTCCGACGCGCCCGATCGGAATGCGAGCGGCAAGACCTGCCTCGATCAGCGGCCTGCCCATGTCGGTGTCGACCAGGCCCGGCGCCACGGCGTTGACCGTCACGCCGTCGGGGGCGAGCCGCAGGGCATAGCCGCGCATCAACCCTTCGAGGCCGGCCTTGGCGGCGGCGTAGGCGACGCTGACCGCGCCGGAGCCAAGTCGCGCCCCGATCGAGGAGATGTTCACGATCCGGCCCCAGCGCCGCGCCCGCATGCCTGCGAGGACCGCCTGCGTGCACAGAAACGCGGATTTCAAATTGACGGCCATGGTGCGGTCGAAATCCGCTTCCGTGATGTCGTCGAGACCCCGCGCCGCCGACATGCCGGCATTGTTGATCAGGATGTCGATTGCGCCGAGGCCTTCTTGCACTGCGTGAACCATGCTCTGCACTGCGGTGCCGACCGAGACGTCGGCGCCAAAAGCGGCCGCGCGGCCACCGCTCTTTCCTATGGTGTCTGCGACAGCCTGCGCCTCTCCGGCGCGCTCGCGATAGTTTATGGCGACCGCCGCTCCCGCCTGCGCCAGCGCCAAGGCGATTGCCTTGCCGATGCCGCGCGAGCCGCCGGTCACCAGGGCCACACGGTTCTGCAATTCTGACATCCGAACTTTCCTCCCGATGACAAATTGTCACGATGCGAGCAGAGGGCTCACGGAGAAAGCGTGGGCCAGGGACTGCCTGCGGCCAAGGCACCCTGGCCGGCCACTGTCCTCCCGACCGGCAGGCCCTATCATCAGGCCATGGTCCCTCTCCATATCTGGTTCCTCGGCCGCGCCGCAAAATGCCTGCTTGAGCGTCTGCGTGGTTCGAATCATGTTCGTGTCATCCCGGCCGGAGCGAAGCGGAGAGTCGGGATCTGGTGCCAGATCCCGGAGAGCGCTGTGCGCTTCCGGAATAACACTGACAAATATTGGACGATGAAAATTGCCGATTGGCGGCCTGCACCCTGCGGGACGGCCTGCCGCATGGCTTTTGATGGAAGGAGAGAACGATGAACTACATTGATGGATTCGTCGCGGCCGTGCCGACAGCGAACCGCGATGCCTACAAGGAGCATGTCGAGAAGGCCGCCTCCGTCTTCAAGGAACACGGTGCGTTGAAAGTCGTCGAATGCTGGGGCGAGGATGTCCCGGACGGCAAGCTGACGTCCTTTCCCATGGCCGTGAAGAAGAAGGACGACGAGACCGTGGTCTTCTCCTGGGTCGTGTGGCGGTCAAGACAGGCCCGCGACGAGGGCATGAAAAAAGTGATGAGCGATCCTCGCGCTCAGCCCGACGCCAACCCGATGCCCTTCGATGCCAAGCGGCTCATCTTCGGCGGCTTCGAGGTTCTGCTCGAAGCTTGAACCACTTCGAGCTGAACTGATGGCCCCCAACCGTCATGCCCGCCCTTGTGGGGACAAGCCCGGGCATGACAGGGGCCTTCAATTGCTCATCCGGCCCACCCGTCATTGAACGGGAGGCCTGAGAATTTTCGGCCTGCATGTCACACCGGCGGATCCTGCCTCGTCATGATGTCGGAACCAACAAGGAGCTTGAATCATGACCGCCAAACTCGATCCCTTCGCCGCCGCCCCTGCGCTGATGAAGCAGTGGCTCTCGACGTCGCTCGCCGTCGCCGCGAGCCTTGAGCCGAGCCTCATCCATCTCGTGGAGATCCGCGCCTCGCAGATCAACGGC
>JAFAME010000402.1 GCA_019233695.1 Methylobacteriaceae bacterium | reverse complement strand
TACCCCCGAAGGCCTATTGGCAGCGCGTCCGCGACATCTGCACGAAATACGGCGTCCTTCTGATCATCGATGAGATCATCACCGGATTCGGCCGCACCGGGCACTGGTTCGCCAGTGAGTATTTCGGCATCGAGCCGGACGTCATGACTGCTGCCAAGGCGATCAGCGCCGGCTATTCGCCGCTCGGGGCCGTGCTGACCCGCGACGACATTGCCGAGGCCATTCCCCTCTTCCGCCACATCCATACATTCAGCGGCCATGCAACGGGATGCGCTGCCGCCAATGCGGTGATTGCCATCAAGGAACGCGACAACCTGATCCCTCGCGCCAGGGCGAATGGCGAGTATTTTCTCCAAGCGCTGAAGGGCGCGCTCGAACCGCATCCGATCGTCGGCCAGGTGCGGGGCATCGGTCATTGGCATGCCGTCGACTTCACCGCCGATAGGGGGACCAGGGCGCCCTTCGCCGACGATACGGTGAATGTGATCGTGCGGCGGATGCGCGAGCTCGGCGTGATTGCAAGCGCCATCGGCACATCGCTCGAAATGGCGCCGCCATTGATCGTCACGCGCGCCGAGCTCGACACGGCCGTCGAGGTCTGCGCGCAGGCGGTACGCGAGGTCGCGCGCACCCGCGGCTTGGCGTAGAGGGAGGGAGGGGCGGGGCGTCTCGCCGCCCGGGGTGCGCGGGACACGCATCCTCCGCTCTGCCATCTTGTCAGAAGCGGTGGTGATGATACGGTTCTCGGCCAAAAAGGCCGGCGCTGCCGCAGGCGTCGGCGGCGCTCATTGCGAGTGAGAAGGTCGTTGCCATGAGCGCAGTCCGCTACCGAAGCGTCGTCAAGACCTTCGGTGCCTTTACGGCGCTCAGCTCACTCGACCTTGCCGTCCCCGATCGGACCTTTCTTGCGACGGGCCGAGGAGCGTGACATAGAGCGTGGTGGCGCCGAGCCGCTGGCACAGCCGCTTGATCTCGCCGCGCATCGACAGCCGCAGCCGGCACGATCAGGCCGAAGCTCTAACGATGGCGGATCTCATCGCCGTGATGAGCGGCGGCGAGCTGCAGCAGCTCGCTTCGCCCGACGACATCTACCAGATGCCCGCCAACCTCGATGTCTGGGAATGGACGCCGCTCATGTTCCTCATTCTTCTCGCCGGCCTGCAATCTCTGCCGCAGGAGCCGTTCGAGGCGGCTCTGGTCGACGGCGCCGGTCCCTGGCGGACCTTCCTCGATTTCACCCTGCCGATGATGCGTCCGGTGCTGGCGATCGCAATCGTCCTGCGCACCATCGATGCGTTCGGCACGTTCGATCAGGTCTTTGTGCTGACGCATGGCGGGCCGGGCGAAGCCACCAAAGTGATCTCGGTCTACGGCTACGAGGTCGCGTTCAAGTTCCAGCAGACCGGCTATGCGACCGCCCTGTTCGTAACGGTCGGCCTCATCGTGCTCGCCTTCGCGATCGCGGCCGTGCGTCTGCTGCGCCGAGCGGAGCCGGCATGAAAGGCGCCATCCTGCGCAGCTTCGTCGTCGCTCTCGTGCTGGCGATCGTGCTCCTGCCGATCTACTGGATGATCGCCGCCTCCCTGAAAGCCAACAAGGAGATCACGCAGGACGCAACGCTCTATCCGCACGCCGCCTCGTTCGACAGCTACATCCGCCTGTTCACCGAAAAGGGCTTCGGCGCCAATCTCGTGAACTCGTTTGGAGTGACGGTCGCTTCGCTCGCCATCGCTCTCGTGGTCGGCTCGCTCACGGCCTATGCGATCGCCCGCTTCCGGCTGCCATTCGGGCTTGAGCGCAAGCTTGGCCTCGCCCTCCTCACGATGCGCATCGTTCCGACGGTGGTCATTCTCGTTCCCGTCTATCTTCTGATCCTGCAGCTCAAGCTGCTCGATACGTGGCTCGGCCTGATCCTGGTGTATACGGCCTTCAACATCACGTTCTGCGTCTGGATGATGGAGAGCTTTTTTTCGCGAGATCCCCGTCGACCTGGAGGAAGCCGCAATGGTCGACGGCGATAGCCGCCTCACCGCCTTTCGCCGGATCGCCCTGCCCCTTGCCGCGCCAGGCCTCGTCGCCACGGCAATCTTCGCCGTCATCTCGACCTTCAACGAATTCCTCTTCGCGCTTGCGCTGACCGCAACGCCGCGGGCCATGACCATGCCGCGGGGCACCGCGACCCTGATCGGTCGCATCGATACCGACTGGAGTTCGATGGCCGCTGCAGGCGTCATTGGCGCGCTGCCGATCGTCGCCTTCGCTCTCCTCGTCCAGCGCCATCTTATCCGCGGCCTGACGCTCGGGGCGGTCAAGTAGCCTTGCAGCCGCGGTCAGACGCAGCGGAGAGTTCCCCGCACCCGCGCCCGGGGGCACGTCAGGACGTGTTTGTCTGTACCGAAAAGCACACCGCGTGACGCTCCCCGCGCGCAGCGGTGTCCCGCGGCAGGTCGGGGAACCCGCCCATTCCGGGGAGATGCGTCATGAGGAGAATTGCGCTTTCGTTGATTGTGCTTGGAGCGATGCTCGCGATGTATCCGCAGGCCGCCTGCGCGTCGAATGCCCGCAGCTGGGTGGCCTCGTACGGCAGCAACGGCAATCCGTGCACCCGCACGCAGCCATGCGCCACATTCGACGTCGCGATCACAAATACCTTCGGGGGCGGCGAGATCAATTGCATCGACCAGGGCGAATTCAGCCCCGGTCCCATCATAAGCATAACGAAACCCATCACCATCGATTGCGAGGGCGTGCAGGGACGAATCGGGGCCATCTCCATTTCAGGCGTGAGCATCAGCGTCGGTCCGACCGAGACGGTCGTGCTGCGGGGATTGGATATTTCGGGATTTACGGGCGGAGACTTTGGCATCGCCTACTATGCCGGCGCGGCGCTGCACGTCGAGAAATGCATCATCCATGATTTCAACTCCAGCGGCAGTTCCTTCGGATGGGGAATTTTGGTGGCGCCCTCCACGGACAATGCGGTCCTGAAGGTCTACGTGTCGGATACGTCTTTGATAAACAACGGCACGACCTCTTCCGGAGGCGGTCTGCTGGTGCAGCCGAACGCCGTCGTCAACACCATCACCAAGGTCGTCCTGAACCGGGTGGAAGTGCGCAACAACTTCTTCGGCATCAAGGCGGACGGGACCGTCGCAAATACCTCAGGCGGCGTCATCAACATGACGGTGCGCGACAGCGTGTCGGCCGGCAACACCGCCAACGGAATCGTCGGCACCAGCAGCGGCAACGGCCCGGCCATCGTCATGATGGTCGATCGCAGCGCCTCGTCCCACAACGGCGGTTACGGCGTGATTGCATTCGGCCCTCTGACGACCATCCGAATCGGCAACATGTCGATTGCCGGCAATGCCACCGGGGCAGGCACGCTTAGCGGCGGCTCGGTGCAGTCGTTCAAGACCAATCAGATCAAGGGCAACTCGGTCGACGGCACGCCGCTGCCCGGCATCGGCCTCGACTGACGGGACAGGCCGACCCGAGCGTGCGTGCACCGGGTTGAGAGGTATCGATCGTCAACGGTTGCGGTCTCGGCTTCGCCGAGATCGCAACTTCGATGGTCTTATTTCTTCGACGCTCGCTTTCGGCCCGACTTCGACGGCTTCGCCGGCAGGGCCCGAACGAAGGCATGGGCATAGGCAAGCCAATCGCGCAGCCCCGCCTCGTCTAATCGTTCGGGATCGACGAAGACATAGCCCTCTACCGCCCGGCCCCCCATCATCATCTCGCTCGCGCCGGGACGCCTGAGCGCGTCTTCGCGCCACTCCTTGCCGACGCGCACGAGAAGGCCGTTGCGCGAAGAGCCGGCAATCATGTTGCCGTTCAGCATGAAGCAGATGCCCCCGAACATCCGCTGCTCCGAAATCCCCTCGCCCGGGAGAGCGGCTCGAATTCGGCCGGCAAGCGCATCGATGTCCGGCCTGGCGTGGGCCGTCGCTTTGGGTTCGCTGGGTCCGGATCCGGGCATGAAAGCAACTCTCTCGGTGCAAGGGTCCGCCAGTACGACCGGGCCATCACAGTATCGCCTGCTGCGACAGAGGTACAGGCGGGCCATGCCGTCGCGAGCTGCATGACGCAGGCGACCTCTGAGGCTCGCGAAAAACCCCGTTCGCGTATAGTGTCACGAAATGCGCCGGGTGCCGACGTGCACCCGCGTCCGATGTTGCCAGAGGGCCGCATCCAGGCTCGGCCGCCGACCGTGTTGCGCCGTTGGTGGCCTCGGTGCTATCGGTTCATGCGAGGGCGGGGGCAGATCCATGAGCCTCGATCCCGTATTGCTGTCGCGTTTGCAATTTGCCTGGGTCATCGGCTGGCATATTCTGCTGCCCGCCTTCACCGTCGGCCTTGCGTCCTTCATCGCCATGCTCGAGTGCGTGCACGCGATCACGGGCCGGGCGACGTTCCTGCACCTCTCGCAATTCTGGCTGCGCATTTTTGCGATCTCGTTCGGCATGGGCGTCGTTACCGGCATCGTCATGCCCTTCCAGTTCGGCACGAACTGGAGCCGCTATGCGGACGCTGCCGGCAACATCATCTCGCCGCTCCTCGCCTACGAGGGCCTCACGGCCTTCTTTCTCGAGGCCGCCTTCCTCGGCGTCCTGTTGTTCGGCCGCAAGCTCGTGCCCACGCCCATCCACGTCGTTGCCGCCATCCTGGTCGCTGCAGGCACGCTGTTCTCTTCCTTCTGGATCCTGGCGACCAACAGCTGGATGCAGACGCCGGCCGGCTATCAGGTGATCGACGGCCGCTATTTCCCGACGTACTGGTCCGAGGTCGTTTTCAACCCCTCTTTCCCGTACCGGCTGGCGCATACGGTCAGTGCCTTCTACGTCACCACCGCGTTCGTCGTGCTGGGCGTCGCCGCCTACACCATGCGACGCGGCCTTGGCGCCGAGCTCGGGCCCCTGATGCTGCGCCTGGCGCTTGGCTTCCTCGTGATATTCGTGCCGCTGCAGGTGGTTCTCGGCGACCTGCACGGCCTCAACACCGAGCGCTACCAGCCGGCCAAGCTCGCCGCGATCGAGGGATTGTGGGACACCGGGCGCGGGATTCCTGCCTCGATCATCGCCTGGCCCAACATGCAGGCTGAACGCAACGATTTCGAACTCGCCGTTCCGCGCGTCGGCAGCCTTTATCTCACCCATTCCTGGGACGGCGAGGTCAAGGGGCTGAAGGACTTTCCGCCTGATCAGCGGCCACCGGTCCCGGTGGTCTACTTCGCGTTCCGCATCATGGTGGGGATCGCCCTGTTGATGCTGGCGATCGTGGTCGCCGGCATCGTTCTCTGGTGGCGCGGACGGCTCGATGGAAGCCGCCCGTACCTCCTTCTTTGCCAGTGGGCGATGCCGCTCGGCTTCATTGCGGTCATCGCCGGCTGGACGACGACCGAGGTCGGCCGCCAGCCCTGGACCATCTATGGCCTGCTGCGAACGGCAGACGCGGTGACGCCCTCGCTCACGGGGCGGGACGTGCTGATCTCACTTGTCCTCTATGTCCTTGTCTATCTCGTCATCTATCCGACCGGCGTCTTCCTGATGGCGCGTATCGTACGCGCGGGGCCGCAGCCCGAGGCGCCCGAGCAATCGCCGATTGCCAGCGGGCGCCCGAAATCGCCAGTCGAGGCGCTGCCCATGGCGGGAGATGCGTGATGCCGATGCCGGTCTTCGATTTCACTCTGGTGTGGGCGGCGATCCTTGCTCTCGCGGTCTTCTTCTACGTCGCCCTCGATGGCTTCGATCTCGGGGTCGGAATGCTCTACGGGTTCGTCGGCGATCCGGTATCGCGCAACCTCGTCATGAACTCGATTGCGCCCATCTGGGACGGCAACGAAACCTGGCTGGTCCTCGGCGGCATCGGATTGCTGGCGGCATTCCCGCTCGCCTTTGCCATCATCATCCCGGCCGTCTACTTCCCGATCCTCCTGATGCTGCTCGCGCTCATCTTTCGGGGTGTCGCCTTCGAATTTCGCTATCGCGACCGGCCGCGCCGCGGCTTTTGGGATCACGGCTTCTGCTATGGGTCGATGCTTGCCACCTTCGCCCAAGGCACGATTCTCGGTGCCTTCATCGAAGGCTTCGAGGTCGAGGGGCGGCAGTTCGCCGGAAGCTCCCTCGACTGGCTGACCCCCTTCTCCGCCTTGGTCGGGGTGGCGCTGGTGTTCGGCTACGCGCTGCTCGGCGCCGGCTGGCTGATCATCAAGACGGAGGGTGCGCTGCAGGACTGGGCGCGCCGGGCCGGCCGGATCTGCTGCATCGGCGTTGTGGCCGGCATCGCCATCGTCAGCATCTGGACGCCGCTGCGCGAGGCACCGATCGCCGACCGATGGTTCTCATGGCCTGATATCGCCTTCCTCGCACCGGTCCCGGTGATCACGGCAGTTCTTGCCTGGCGCCTCTGGCTGGTGCTCGGCCGGCACAACGAATACGCGCCCTTCGCCTATGCGCTATCGCTGTTTCTCATGGCCTATCTCGGCATCGCCATCAGCCTGTGGCCGATGATCGTGCCCGGGCATTTCACGCTCTTTGAGGCCGCCGCCTCACAGAGCACGCAGGGCTTCCTGCTCGTCGGCACGCTGTTCCTGTTGCCCGTGATCCTGCTCTACACCGGCTGGTCCTATTGGGTCTTTCGCGGCAAGGCCCGGGCCGACATCGGCTACCATTGAGCGGACTGAAAGGCCATCTCTTACGTCGCGCCGACTCACTCGACGGTCACGGATTTCGCCAGGTTGCGGGGCTGGTCCACGTCCTTGCCCATGAACACGGCCGTGTGATAGGCGATGAGCTGGGCCGGGACGGCATAGGGGATGGCGGCGAACTCGGCGCCCATGTCGGGCATGGCGATGGTCGCCATCGTCTCGACCTGCGCCTCCTGCGCGGCGCCGGCTTCGCCGATCAGGATGATTCGGCCGCCGCGCGCGGCAACCTCCTGCATGTTCGAGGCGGTCTTTTCCCGCACCGGATCGGACGGGGCGATCACGATGACCGGCAAGGCTTCATCGATGAGGGCGATCGGGCCGTGCTTGAGCTCGCCCGCGGCATAGCCTTCGGCATGAATGTAGGACAATTCCTTGAGCTTCAGCGCCCCCTCGAGCGCCAGCGGAAAGCTCGTGCCGCGCCCGAGATAGAGCACGTCGCGCGACTTGGCGAGGTCGCGGGCGAGAAGCTCGATGGCGTGCTCGCGCTTCAGCGCCTCGGCCATCAGCCCCGGCACCGCGATCAGCTGTGAGACAAGCTCTGCCTCCCGTTGCGGATCGAGGACGCCGCGCGCCCGGCCCATCGCCATGGCAAGGCAGGCGAGCACGGCCAGCTGGCAGGTGAAGGCCTTGGTCGAAGCAACGCCGATCTCCGGGCCGGCGAGCGTCGGGGCGACGATGTCGGATTCGCGCGCCATCGTCGAGGTCGCGACGTTGAGAATCGAAAGAACGCGCTGCCCATGGCGCCTGGCATGGCGCAGGCAGGCAAGGGTATCGGCGGTCTCGCCCGACTGGGACACCGCAATCGTCAGGCCGCCTGCCTGCATCGGCACGTCGCGGTAGCGGAATTCCGAGGCAACGTCGATGTCGACGGCAAGCTGCGCAAACCGCTCGAACCAGTATTTGCCGATGAGACCGGCATAATAGGCGGTGCCGCAGGCCACGAGCGTGAGGCGCGACAGCTTGCCGATGTTTTTCGGCAGGGCGAAGGGCAGACGCACTTCGCCGGCCGCCATGTCGAGATAGTGGGCGAGCGTGCGCCCGACGACCTCGGGCTGCTCGTGCATCTCCTTGGCCATGAAGTGGCGGTGATTGCCGCGGTCAACCAGCAGAGCCCCCGCCTGGCTGCGTTGCTTTTGGCGCTTGATGAGTTCGCCGGACACCCTGCGGAATTCGACCGATCGGCGCCTGACGAGGGCCCAGTCGCCGTCCTCCAGATAGGTGATGGCGTCGGTGAAGGGGGCGAGCGCCAGGGCATCCGATCCGAGATACATCTCGCCTTCGCCATGGCCTATGGCGAGCGGAGCTCCCTGGCAGGCGCCGATCAGCAGGTCCTTTTCGCCATTGAACAGGAACGCCAGCGCAAATGCCCCCTTGAGCCGCGGCAGGGCCGAGGCAACCGCCTCGGCCGGCCGCCGGCCGGCCTCGATCGCGTCACCGACGAGGTGGGCCACGACCTCCGTGTCGGTCTCGGTGGCAAATCCGTGGCCTTTGGCTTTCAGCTCGTCGCGCAGCTCCCGGAAATTCTCGATGATGCCGTTGTGAACGACGGCAAGACGTCGATTGGCGTGGGGATGGGCGTTGTTTTCGGTCGGCCTGCCATGCGTCGCCCAGCGCGTGTGGCCGATGCCGATGGCGCCGCGCAGCGGGCTCTCGTCGAGCTTGAGTTCGAGGTTGCGCAGCTTGCCTTGCGCCCGGCGACGGGCGAGCCGCCCGCCCTCCAGCGTGGCGATCCCGGCCGAATCATAGCCCCGGTATTCGAGCCGCCTCAGCGCATCGACGATTTGCGGGGCCACCGGGCCCTCACCGAGAATGCCGACGATCCCGCACATGTACTTCCCCTCAGAATTTGCCAACGGCGGGATTGACGTTCGTGCCTCCCGGGGCCAGGAATTTGGCTCGCCGCCGCCCGACGGAACTCTCCTCCGCCATAGGGCAATAGCCCGGGCTGGTAAAAGTCACTTTAAGTTACGAAACCTTGCCCTTGCGCTTGCCGGGCGCGTCGGCCGCCTCGCTCGCCGACGCCTTGCGGCGCGATTTCGCCCATCCCTCCTTCACGTATTGGCGTCCCCGAGCGACCGCGAGGGCATCTGCCGGCACGTCGTCCGTTATCACGGATCCCGAGCCGATATAGGCGCCGTCGCCGATCGCCACCGGCGCGATAAGGGCGGAGTTCGAACCGACAAAGGCCCCTGCCCCGATGTCGGTGTGAAACTTGTTCGCACCGTCGTAGTTGCAGGTGATCGTCCCCGCGCCGATGTTGCTGCCAGCGCCCACCCGTGCATCGCCGATGTAGCTGAGATGGTTGACCTTGGCTCCAGCCTCGACGTCGGCGTTCTTGATTTCGACAAAATTGCCGATCTTGGCCTTTGCGCCGACGTTGGCACCCGGGCGCAGTCGCGCGAAGGGCCCGATCGAGGCTCCCGGTCCGATGTTGGCCTCTTCGAGATGGGAGAAGGCGTGGATGACCGCGCCCTCCCCTACCCGCACGCGCGGGCCGAAGACGACGTTCGGCTCGACGGTGACGTCGCGGCCAAGGACGGTGTCATGTGACAGGAACACGGTTTCAGGTGCGATCAAGGTCGCCCCGTTGCGCATTGCCGCCTCGCGCAATCGCCGTTGCAGGACGGCTTCGGCAGCCGCCAGCTGCACGCGATCGTTGATGCCCATGACCTCGTCTTCGCCGGCGATCAGGGGGACGGCTTCGAGGCCGAGCTCGTGCGCGACGGAAACGGCGTCGGTCAGATAATACTCCTCCTGCGCGTTGGCGTTGCCGATCCCCTCCAGGATGGCCAGCGCATTGCGGCCGGCAAGGGCCATCAGGCCGGCATTGCAGAGGTGAAGGGCGCGTTCGGCCTCGCTGGCGTCCTTATGCTCGCGAATAGCGTGCAGACCGCCGCCAACGACAATCAATCGCCCGTAGCCTGTCGAATCCAAGGCTTCGAAGCCAAGGACAACGACGGCAACCCCGCGGATCAGCTCGCGCCGCATGCGCAGGAAGGTCTGCGGACGGACGAGCGGTGTATCCGCGAATACCACCAGCACGTCATCGTATCCGCGGGCAATGGCGGGGCGCGCCGCAAGCACAGCGTGGGCGGTACCAAGCCGTTCGCCCTGAACGAAGATCTCGGCATCCGGGATGATGCGGCGGGCCTCAGCAGCGACGCCGTCGTGACCGGGGCCAACGACAACCGCAACGGCGTCTGCACCGGCGCCTGAGAGATTGCCGAGCACGTGGCCGAGCAGGCTCAAGCCGCCGATCCGGTGCAGCGGCTTTGTGGCGGCGGACGTCATCCGCGTGCCCTCGCCCGCGGCGAGAACGATGGCGAGGCAAGTACGCGTGGCGGGCGGATCGGAAGCGGTCATTGTCATGCGATCTCCATGCCTTGCTCAATCCCGATTGAGCGTGAGCAAAGCCAGCATCAGGCCGGTTTCGTCAATGCCGGCCGCAACGCGAGACGTCCGGACAGTGCTCGGGCCGGAACTTCTGCCGGCCAAAAACGTCTCAGGCGAAGGGGTTTTGGTTCCAGGCCCCGGCAATTTTGGGCTATAGAAAGCGATGCCATTCTGATGCGCTCGCAATCGCGTGAGTGCTCGCCGATGCTATCGAGTGCGACGCTTCATGTACGGACGCCGGGATTTGCTGAAACTGGGTCTCGGCGGTGCACTCGCGGGCCTCGGCGAGATGGCGGCGCGAGCGGCGACGGCCCAGGCAGCGCCGGCTCTCGCGGATCCCATCAATTTCACACCGGATCTCGTTGCCGACATGGCGCGCGACCTCGCCAAGCGGCCGTATGCCGCTCCTTCCGCCGATTTGCCCGAGCCTTTCGCAAGCCTGACTTACGACCAATATGTCGGCATCCGCCTGAAGACCGAGGCAACCATCTGGGGATCCGAGCGTACGGGCTTTGCCATCGAGCCGCTGCATCGCGGGTTCATTTTTGCTTCGCCCATGGAGCTTCACCTTGTTGACGGCGGCGTCGCGCGCCGGCTCGTGTACGAGGCCTCGCACTATGACTTCGGGCGCGTCGAGGTGCCCCCCAACATGCCCGATATCGGCTTCTCGGGATTTCGCCTGTTGCAATCGCGCGAGGGGAGCGGGCTGTCGGAGGTCGCCATTTTTCAGGGCGCGAGTTTTTTTCGGGCCCTGGCGCGCGGCCAGAACCTCGGGGTCATGGCGCGCGCCTTGTCGATACGCACCGCCGACCCGAAGGGGGAAGAGTTTCCCCTGTTCCGCGCCATTTTTCTGGAAAAGCCATCGCTCGCAACCAATGCGTTCATCGCGCACGCGCTGCTCGATTCGCAAAGCGTGACCGGCGCCTACCGCTTTACCCTTCGACCCGGCGAGGCGACGATCATCGATACCGAGCTTACGCTTTTTCCGCGTGTCGAAATCGACCATTTCGGCCTTGGTCCGATGCAGGCAACCTATCTCTTTGGCCCGATCGACCGCCGCCGTGCCGACGATGTCCGTCCGGGCGTTTATGAAGTGACGGGGCTGCAGATCCTCAACGGCAACGGGGAATGGTTGTGGCGACCGGTTGCCAACCGCGAGACGTTGCAGGTCTCCGCCTTCCTGGGCGAGAATCCTCGCGGTTTCGGAATGCTGCAACGAGACCGCGCCTTCGAGAGTTTCGAGGATGACGAACAGCATTGGGAGCGCCGTCCTTCGCTGTGGATCGAACCCATAGACGACTGGGGCGCCGGCATGGTCGACCTAGTGGAAATCCCCTCCGAATCGGAGGTCAACGACAATATCGTCGGCTATTGGCGGCCGAAGCAGAATCTCACCCCCGGCACGGAGGCCCGATTCGCCTATCGGCAATTCTGGTGCTGGTCGCCGCCGGAGCGAACGGCGCTGAGCGAGGTGAGAGCAACGTTCAGCGGCCATGGCTCGAGCGCAAAGCGGCGGCGCTTCATCGTGGAGTTCGCCGGCGAGATTTTTGCCGATCCGCAGCGAACTGCCGACGTGACACCCATGCTCAACGCCGCGCCCGGCACGATCATTGCGATTCACCCATACCTGTCACACGCGCGAAAGACATATAGAGTTGCCTTCGAGATCGATCCGGGAAGCGACAATTATTCGGAGCTCCGCCTGGTTCTCGAAAGCGCCGGAAAGCCGATCAGCGAGACCTGGCTGTATCGATGGACGCCGTAGTGAAACGCCTGAAGACAGTCGTTGACCCGGCGCGCCCCGTGCCCATGCCCGCGCCGGCCGATGCGGCGTATCGGCCCGACGTGGACGCTGCCCTCACTGCCGCTGTGCCGGGGGAATCTGCCGTCGATGTGGTCGCCATGCCGCCCGAAGCGCCGCTGGCGATGCCCAAACAATCATTGAGGACGTTCAATCGACTTGCGCGGCGGCGCTGGGCGGCGCCCGAGCTTGCCTACACACCCTGGATGTCACGCCTCTTCGTGTTCGGCGGTACGCTGGCGATCACCGCCTACGGCGCCGAGGAAATGTACCGGGTCGTCAACGTGGGCGGCGTGACGACGCTCGAATGGGCGCTGCTCGTCCTCTTCGTGATCAATTTTTCCTGGATCGTGCTGACCTTCACGAGCTCGATCATCGGTTTTCTCTGGCTCCTGCTCATGAAGCCGAGAGCGCCCAAAGTGCCCGCCTCGCTGCGCGGTCGGACGGCCGTGGTGATGCCGATCTACAACGAGGCGCCGAGCCGGGTCTTCGGGGCGGTCGAGGCGATATGGGAAGCAATCGAGACGCTCGGGCTCGGAGCGCACTTCGACTTTTTCTTTCTCTCCGACACGACCGACCCGACAGTCTGGATTGCCGAGGAGCGGCTGTTCTTGACCATGCGGGAGCGCCTGGGTCAGCAGGCGCGATTCTACTATCGCCACCGTCCCAAGAACATCGATCGCAAGGCCGGCAACATCGCCGATTTCGTCTCGCGCTGGGGCGGCAGCTACGACCACATGGTCGTGCTCGACGCCGACAGCCTGATGACGGGTCACGCCATCGTGTCGCTTGCCGCGGCAATGGAAGCTGATCCCGACAGCGGCATCATCCAGACACTGCCGCTCTCCATCAACCGCAACACCCTCTTTGCCCGGGTGCAGCAGTTCGCCGCCCGCATCTATGGACCGGTGCTCGCGGCGGGACTTGCAGTGTGGATGGGTCGCGACGGCAACTACTGGGGGCACAACGCCATCATCCGCACGGCAGCATTTGCCGCGCACTGCGGCCTGCCTGATCTCAAGGGCAGACCGCCGTTTGGCGGGCATATTCTCAGCCATGATTTCGTCGAAGCCGCGCTCATTCGGCGGGCGGGCTATGCCGTCTACATGCTGCCCGTGCTGGGCGGGAGTTTCGAGGAAAGTCCGCCCTCGCTCATCGACTTGGCGGCGCGGGACCGGCGCTGGTGCCAGGGCAACCTGCAGCACCTGCGCATCCTGCCCGCCCGCGGCCTGCACATTGTCTCACGCCAGCACTTCATGGGCGGCATCATGGGCTATGTCGCCTCGCCCTTCTGGATGGCGCAGCTCGTGGTCGGCATCGTGCTGGTCTTCCAGGCAAGCTATTTTCGGCCGGAATATTTCAGCGGCGAATTCACCCTGTTTCCGGCCTGGCCGCGCTTCGATGCGGCGCGCGCGCTCGAATTGTTCATCCTGACGATGGCGATCCTTCTGGCCCCGAAAGTGTTCGGCCTCATCCTCTCGCTGCTGGAGGGCGGGGTCCGCCGCCAATCTGGGGGAGCGGTGCGGCTCATCCTCTCGGTCTGCGTCGAGATCATCATCTCCTCGCTTCTTGCCCCTATCATGATGCTCATCCAGACCGGCTCGGTCATGCGCATCGTGTTCGGCTTCGACACCGGCTGGAAGCCGCAGCGGCGCGACGACGGCTCGATTCCGTTCGAGGCGATCTTCCGCCGGCACCGCTCGCACACCTTGATGGGCCTCCTGACGCTGCTTGCGGGCTTCATGATCTCGCCATCGCTCGCGGCATGGATGTCGCCGACGATCGCCGGCCTCGTCCTTGCCGTCTTCCTCTCCTGGGCGAGCGGCCAGAAATCGATCGGGCTCGCGCTCAAATGGATGGGCTTTCTCGTAACCCCGGAGGAGTCAAGCCCGCCGCCGATTGCCGTCCGTGCCGAGGCCCTCACCCGCCAACTGGAGCAGTTCGGCTTCGATGAGGCTGATCCGCTGCTCGCCATCTACCGCGATCCGGCGCTGCGGGCGGCCCACGAAGCCATGCTGCCCACCGCGCGCCGACGCCGGCGCGGCAATATCAAGGTCGATCGCGCCATGGCCGAAACCAAGCTTTCCGAGGCCGCCACGATCGAGGAGGCTGTCACCTGGCTGCAGCCAAAGGAACGCATGGTCGTGCTGCACGATCGGGCGCTGCTGGCGCTGCTGGCGAGGCTGCCGGATACTTCGAGCGCGGGTTGACCAGGTGCGGATGCAGGGGATTCAACATGGATGTCAAAGAAGCCATCTCCCTTGCCAAGGGCTATGTACAAGACATCTTTTCCGATGAAAACATATCGAACCTTGGTCTTGAGGAGGTCGAATTCGATGATAACGATAGAGAGTGGCGGATAACATTGGGATTTACTAGACCTTGGGGAGATTTTCGCGACTCGCTCTACGGCAAACAAAGATCTTATAAGATCGTCAAAGTATCTGATGCCTCGCGACGAGTAACTTCGATTAAAAACAGAGAACCACAACCGCAATGAATAAAGCGTCAGTAATAGATACTAGTCTATTAATACTCCTTGTTGTTGGAAGCACTTCTAGAAAGTATATACGCAAACACAAGCGTTTAAGGGTATTTTCTGAAGATGATTTTGACATACTTTTAACACTTCTTTCGAATACAACAGAGTTACTTCTTACACCGAATACGCTTTCCGAAGCATCTAATCTTTTACGACAAATCGAGGATCCTGCACGCTCATCTATATATACACGGTTCGGTGAGATGATCAGACAGTTTGACGAACGATACGTCGCAAGCCGTCAAGTTACAGTTAAACCACAATTTGTCCGGCTCGGTCTCACCGATTCGGTGTTGCTGAGCGTTGCGGCAGGTCGAGCAAGAATACTTACGACCGACTTCGAACTATACCGAGAGGCCTTGCGGGCTGGGTACGATGTTATAAACTTCAATCACTATCGCGAGCTTCCGAGAACCGACTCGAAACGCCCTTAGGTCGTTCGCCGGGTTGCGACTCGCCGCCCACCCAGGTCTCGCGCACCACAAAATCGTCGCTGATGTGAACGAGGCTCGCCATGAAACCCGGGGCGAGCCGGCCGTAGTCGGCATCGATGCGCAGGAGTCGCGCCGGCGTCAGTGTCGCCATTTTCAGCGCTATTGCTAAGTCCACCCCGAGCGCCCGAACGATCCACCTGACCGCGTCCATGAGCGTGATGGCCGAGCCGGCGAGCGTCCCATCATCAAGAACGAGACGGCCCCGCTGATGCCGGACGCGTCGCCCCTGGAGCATGAACTCGTCGGGGCCCCCCATCACCGGCGACATCGCGTCCGAAACGAGCGCAATGCCATCCGACCCCTTGGCCGCGAGTGCGACGCGCACGGCCGTGGCCGCAACATGGTAGCCGTCCGCGATTAGGCCGCAGGTCACGTCGGGTCGGGCAAGCGCCGCCCCGGCGACGCCCGGCGCGCGATGCCCGAGCGGCGACATCGCGTTGAAGAGATGGGTGACCCCCGAGGCGCCCGCATCGAAGGCCTGAAATGCCTCTAGATCAGTGGCATCGGAATGGCCGATGCTGACCACCGCCCCGCCGGCGCTGAGGCGCCCGATCATCTGAGGGCTCGCCGCGGCCGGAGCGACCGTGATGAGCATGGCGCCGGCCTTGGCGGCAAGAATGCGGGCGACGTCCGGCTCGGTCAGCGGCCGAATGTAGGCAGGCCAATGCGCCCCTGCCCGCCGCGAATCGATGAACGGCCCCTCGATATGGATGCCGAGCACGCCAGGCACGGCCTTGACGGCCGCGCAGCCGGCGGCAAGGGCCGCGTCCAGCACGTCCGGCGCATCAGTGACGACGGTGGGCAGAAGGCCCGTCGTGCCGTCGCGGCGGTGCGCCTCGGCGATCGTGCGAATGCCCTCGACAGTCGGGATGTCATTGAAGAGGACGCCGCCGCCGCCGTTCACCTGGGCGTCGATCAGGCCGGGCGCAAGGACGCCGCCGCCGAGATCGCGACATGGCGCGCCGTCGGGCCGCTTCGCCTCGGGCACGATCGCGGCGATGCGCCGCCCGTCGATGACGAGCGCCGCGTCGTCCAGCATGCGCACGCCGTCGAACAGGCGGGCGCCGAAGAGCACCTGCCTCATCGCGTTTGCGTGACCTTGCTGAGGTGGGGCGGTCGGTCGGGGTCGCGACCGCGCATTCGGGCGATCGCTTCGGCGAGGACATAGAAGTCGCGGATCATCACGATCGGGGTGACAAGTGCGTGGCCGGCGGATGTGGCGGGCAGCGCTTCGGCCGCTCCAGTATCAAAGGTCAGGCAATGTGCCCCGAGCCCGGCAAGACGATGCAGCGTCGCTTCGGTCGCCTCGCGGGCGGCGTCTTGCGGCATGAACGTCACGACCGGGAAGCCAGGCTCGATCAGTGCTGCCGGGCCGTGCAGCACCTCGGCTGCGGAAAATGCCTCGGCATGCAGCGCGCAGGTTTCCTTGAGCTTCAGCGCCGCCTCGGACGCAATGGCAAAGGTCGCGCCGCGGCCAAGCACGAAAGCCGAGCGGGCCCCTGCGAGGGCGGTCGCCGCACCGACCGGAGGCGGCGGCACGTCCCTGTCGAGCGAGCCGGGCAGGTCTTCGATGGCTGCCGCGAGCAGCTCGTTGTCGCCCCAGCGGGCAACGAGCGAGGCGGCGGCGACAAGGGCCGCGATCATCGACTTCGTCGCTGCAACTGCACGCTCCGGGCCCGCCCCGAGCGGCAGGCAGTGCGCGGCATCCTGTGCCACGGGAGACTCCGTGTCGTTGACAAGAGCTATCGTGAGCGCGCCGGCGGTTGCCGCGGCCCGCTGCATCGCCACGATGTCGGGGCTGCGGCCAGACTGGGAGATCGTGACGGCGACCGCGCGGTCGAGCTTCAGGCGCGCGTTGTAGACCGATGCGATCGAGGGACCGATCGACGCACACGGCAGCCCAAGACAGATCTCGACGAGATATTTCAGGTAGAGCGCGGCGTGATCGGAACTCCCCCGCGCGATGGTGACGACGACTGGCGGATCAAACTTCCTGAGACGTGCGACAAGGGCGGTCAAGAGGTCACGATTGGCTGCGAGCTGTCGAGCAACCGCTTGCGGCGCCTCGGCGATCTCTGCCGCCATGAGTGTGTGGACCGTCGTCATCGGTGTGATCGGTCGCTCGGGCCAGGCGCGGCGGACGCGACCGCCGCGTGCGATCGATGTTCGACCGCCCCGAAAGGCTCCGCGACTGGGTCGGAGACTTTGCCGCCGGCAAGAAGGATGGCGCCGTCCGTCGCATCGAGCAGCGGCGGCCGGACAAGCGCCGCTGCTTCGGCTGGAAGGAAGGGGCGGATGGCATCGGCGAGGCCGCCGACGAGCGCGATCCGCTCCCCTCCGAGCCGGCGCAAGGCTTGCGCGAGCGCAGCAATCGCCCCGCCGGCCCGGCGAACGATGGCGACACCGACGGCGTCGCCCTGCTCTGCGGCGTCGAACACGATTGGCGCCAAGGCCCCATAGTCGCTCGGCCGCGCGGTGAGGGCCCATTGCTCCAGCATCACGGGATCGTCGCGAAACCTCGCCATGAGCTGTCGCGTGAGGAGGCTTGCCACGTCGAGGCCGTCATGGGCGCGCATGGCGTGCCGAAGCGCCTCGTGCCCGATACGGGCGGCCGAACCATCATCTCCCAGAATGAAGCCACGGCCGCCAATCGGAAAGTTCGTGCCGCGCAAGCGAACCAAGCCCGCCGACCCCGTCCCGGCGATCACGACGGCGCCGTCCCCGCCCGCGTGGGCACCGAGACAGGCCGTGACAGCGTCATTGGCGACGCGGACGCCGGCGAAACCGGCGAAGCGGGCCGCCACCCGGCCCTCGTCCTCCGGACTGCCGACGCCGGCAAGGCCGAGGCCGACGGCGATACCCCGCTTCTCGGCCGGTGCCAGACTGGCGGCCGCCATGACCTGCGTGATCGTTGCCGAGATGACACCGATCGCTGCTTCGAAATCGACATAGATGTTGGCCCCGGCACCGCCTGCCTCAGCCAGGACGCTCCCGCCGCTGTCCCGCAAGCGTGCGCGGCAGCGCGTCGCCCCGCCATCGACGCCAAGAAACAAGCGCTTGCTGTTCATCCGCTAAGGGGTCTCCGAAAAGCGGTCGCCCGGAATTCACCTCGCATTGGGTCGTCCCCGCACCTAGGCATAGGCCTTGGCTCATAGGCAAGAGGGTTGGACCAGGCATGTCCGGTCGGATCCGCGATTTGAAGAGCGGTGCGGCCCGACTATCGTCTCGCATGACGATACCGATCATCGATCTGCGCAACTTTGCCGGACCGGCCGCCGATGACCACGCCACGGCTCGGGCGATCGGTGAAGCCTGCGAACGGGTCGGCTTCTTTTCCATCGTGAACGCAGGATCCCACAAGACACGATCGAGTCAGCATGGGGGATGGCGCGCGCCTTTTCGACATGCCACTCCTGTGGCCCGCCCGACCCGTGGAATTCCGGCCCGCGATGGAGGCCTATTATTTTGGAATGAGCCGGCTTGCGGCGCGCGCGCAGCCGAACTCTGAGCTCGCCGGCATGCGGCTCACGTCGCAAACTCCGCCCACTTCATCCACGCGCGGCGCAGGAATCGCTTGGCGGGAATTTCGACGCAACGGGACAAAAGCATCGACAGCAGGTACGTGGCGACAAGTGCGGCTACGACCTTGACGGCAACAGGCGCGCCTGCCGTCGGGTGGCCCGCCAAGCGGATCGCTATCGGATGTCCCAGGTAGGTCGAATAGCTCACTTCGCCCAAAAACACGACGGTCGGTACCGACAGGACCGCGCCGATGTGAGTCCGGCGCACCACGAGCGCGAAGATCAGCACACAGCACGCTGGCATGAACAGAATATTGAGATGAAGCGTCACAAGGAACGCCATCCAGTTCGTCGAAGACAGCCACGGTTGGGTGAAACCGCCCGCCAGGAGCGCCACCCAAACGACGGCGATGCCGATCGCGGCGCCCCACGCCAAGGTATCGGCAGGGATTCGGGCAGCAAGCGCAGAGCTCTTGATGCGAAGGAAGATCTGGCACGTAAGGACGCCAGCGATGAAACAGGGCATTTGCGCATAGGGTGAGAAATACAGTGCCCAGCGATAGAATGAATCCGGGAAATCATCCTGTCTGGAAATGAGCGTCGGGTAGCGGGCAAGTATCCAGGTCTCCCAGGCATCCTTTGTGACGAAGAGCAGATAGGCGGCAACGAAGGACACGAGGATGCATGCGATCAAGGCGATTGCAGCTTGGCGAAGCCTCATCCGAGACATGCGATAGAGAAACAACGCATAGCAGATGTAAAAGAAAATCTCTGTCGAGACGGACCACGAAATTCCGTACCACCATTGGCCGATGAGCTTGCCGTCGATGGCAAACGGCAGCCAGGTTGTGATGCCGAGAAGATATGCCCAGAGAATTGGCAGCCCATCGGGTTGGGCGAGCCGCGCACCCATCGGGGTTTTCACAAGGATATACAGAAACAGGATGAAATAGAGCGGATAGATTCGTGAAAACCGCGCGACGGCGAAATCGGCCGCAGCGCCTCGCCAGGACAGGGCGAATGCTTCTGAATAGATGTAGTGAATGATGAATCCGCTGAGCGTGAAGAAGATCGGCATGCCGAGCATGGTCGTTCCGTTCAGCGGGAGACCCATCACTGTGACGGTCGCCGGTATGATGTGCCCGAAGGCAATCGAGAACGCTGCGATGAAACGGAGGCCGGTCAGGGATTGGATTTGAGGTTGGTGTGGCGTGAGGTGATCCATGATCGGCAGCGGAGAATTTTCCATGATGTCGGACTGATGACCGTTGACGCAAGACGGGCACCAGAATCCGGCCCGGTCCGCCGCCGCTCCGAATGCCGTACGCTCGCTCATTCGTTTGAACTATGATTGCACGTGTCATGCCCGCCGTGAAAGAGCTGTGAGAGACCGCAATGGGCGAGACCTACAACGCGGCCGCCGAGCTTCTCGATTGCCACGTCGCGCAAGGGCGAGGCGACAAGCCTGCCTATGTCGATTCGACTCGGCAGGTGACCTATTCGCAACTGCAGGCTGACAGCTGCCGCGTCGCCAATCTCCTGCAGCGATTGGGGATCCGCCGGGAGGAGCGCATCGCCCTCATCATGCTGGATACGGTCGAGTTCCCGATCGTGTTCCTGGGCGCCATCCGGGCGGGCGTCGTTCCGGTGCCGCTCAACACCCTGCTCACTCCCGAACAGCTCCTCTATGTTCTCGTCGATTCCCGGGCGCAGGCGCTGTTCATCTTCGAGCCGCTCCTGCCGGCGCTCGCCGGTGTCCTCGGCAGGCTCGAAGATCTGCGCGAGGTCATCGTCGTGGGCGATGCCGCAGCGTCACCCTACAGGCGCCTTGCTGCGGCGCTCGCGACCGAACCGGCAAGCTGCCGCACGGCGGCAACCCACCCGGACGAGCCGGCCTTCTGGCTCTATTCCTCGGGCTCGACCGGGATGCCCAAGGGCGTCAAGCACGTGCACACGAGCCTGATGGCAACGGCCGATACCTATGCGAAGCAGGTGCTGGGAATCCGCGAAGACGACGTCTGCCTGTCGGCCGCCAAGCTTTTCTTTGCTTATGGGCTCGGCAATTCCCTGACGTTCCCGCTGTCCGTCGGCGCAACCACGATTCTGAACCCCGATCGCCCGACTCCGGCCGCAATACTCGCGCTCATGCGCCAGTTCGAGCCGACGCTTTTCTTCGGCGTTCCGACCCTTTATGCCGCCCTTCTTGGCGACCGGACCCTTGCCGCGGAGCGCGGTTCGCCGCGCCTGCGTCTCTGCGTCTCTGCCGGCGAGGCCTTGCCGGAGCATGTAGGCCGCGCTTGGAAAGAGCGGTTCGGCGTCGACATCCTCGATGGCGTCGGCTCAACCGAAATGCTGCATATCTTCCTTTCGAACGCTCCGGGCGAGGTCACCTATGGCACCTCCGGACGCCCGGTCCCCGGCTACGAGGTCCGCCTCATCGACGACGCAGGCGCCGACGTCGCCGACAGCGAGGTCGGCGAGATGCTGGTGCGCGGGCCCTCCGCCGCCGACGGCTACTGGAACCAGCGGCAGAAGTCCCGCGGCACGTTCGAGGGGGGATGGACGCGCACCGGCGACAAGTACGTGCGTGACGCTGTCGGCCGCTACACCTACTGCGGGCGGTCCGATGACATGTTCAAGGTCTCGGGCATCTGGGTTTCCCCTTTCGAAGTCGAAAGCGCGCTCATCGCCCATCCGGCCGTGCTGGAAGCCGCGGTCGTCGCCGCCAAGGATGCCGACAGCCTGCTGAAACCAAAGGCGTTCGTCGTCTTGAAGGACAGACAGCAGCCTGAGAATCTTGGAGATGTGCTCAAGGAGCACGTGAAGAAATCGATCGGCCCATGGAAATATCCGCGCTGGATCGAGGTGGTGGACTCGCTGCCGAAGACCGCGACGGGGAAGATCCAGCGGTTCAAATTGCGGGAAGGCGCGAACTAGCTCCGCACCCGTCATGGCCGGGCTTGTCCCGGCCATCCACGTGCGACCGCGAATGAAGAAAGACGTGGATACCCGGGTCAAGCCCGGGCATGACGCGGATAGAGAAGAGCGCAATCATGACCAACCTCACTCCCGCCGGCTTCCTCTCGATCGGCAACGCCAGCCTCGAGTACATCTGGCTCGCACCCGCATCCGCCGAC
>JAFAME010000249.1 GCA_019233695.1 Methylobacteriaceae bacterium | reverse complement strand
AAGGATGGCGGGCTTCTGCGCCTTCAGGCCGGCCCGCGCCGCTTTCGTCACGGCAAGAT
The DNA here is from genome assembly GCA_019233695.1 of Methylobacteriaceae bacterium. Classification (GTDB taxonomy): domain Bacteria; phylum Pseudomonadota; class Alphaproteobacteria; order Rhizobiales; family Beijerinckiaceae; genus JAFAME01. Next base: position 37,639 of record JAFAME010000249.1, on the reverse strand, counting down.
CCTGCCGGTGCACGTTGGTGGCGCGCCGCAGGGCGAAGGAAATGAGCCCGGCCCCGGCCGTGGCATTCGAGAACCGGTCGATCAGGATGAAGGCCCCGGTGTCGCGGTTCTCCTCGTAGGCATCGAAGGCGATGGGGGAGGCGGTGGCGAAGTTGCAGAACCCCACCTCGTTCAGGGCCAGCGTCTTCGCGGCATGCTTGTCGAGCGTGTTGACGTCGATGCGGTGCTTGAGTTCGGTGACGGCGACCGGCAGGGTTCTGGCGCCGATCTTCATCAGATAGGAGCGCCCGGGCAGCAGCCTGTCCTGGTCCATCCAGATCAGATGTCCGGCAAACTGGTCGGCGACTTCGGGCCGCGCCCGCGCCCCCGCAAGCACGTCGCCGCGCGCGATATCGATCTCGTCGACAAGCGTCAGCGTCACCGCATCGCCGGCGCTCGCCGAGGTACGGTCGCCGTCCGCGGTGACGATCCGCGCCACCCGCGTCACCCGGCCGGAGGAAGCAACGACGATCTCGTCGCCCGGCCGGATCGCGCCCGAGGCAATGGTGCCGGCAAAGCCACGAAAATCGAGATGCGGCCGGTTCACCCATTGCACCGCCATGCGGAACGGCAGCTCCGCCCGACTATCCTCGACGTCGGCCGATTCAAGATGGCCGAGGAGGTGATTTCCTCCATACCAGGGGGTCCGTGCGCTGGCGGCGCAGACGTTGTCGCCGTAACGCGCCGAGACCGGAATCGAGGTCACCGACTTGAAGCCCAGCTTCTCGGCGAAGATCGAAAAATCCGCGACGATCTTGTCGAAGACCGCCTTGTCGAAGCCGACCAGATCGATCTTGTTGACGGCAAGCACGATGTGGCGGATGCCGATCAGGGAGACGATAATTGCGTGGCGGAAGGTCTGGGGCAGCAGACCCTTGCGGGCATCGACCAGAATGACCGCCAGGTCGGCGTTGGATGCTCCCGTCGCCATGTTGCGCGTATACTGCTCGTGGCCCGGCGTGTCGGCGACGATGAAGGAGCGCCGCGGCGTGGCGAAATAGCGGTAGGCGACGTCGATGGTGATGCCCTGTTCCCGCTCGGCTTCCAGGCCGTCGACGAGGAGGGCGAAGTCGATCCCGCCGTCGCCGGTCGTGCCGTGCTTCTTCGAATCGCGTTCAAGGGCCGAGAGCTGGTCGTCGTAGATCAGCTGCTGCTCGTAGAGCAGGCGCCCGATCAGGGTCGACTTGCCGTCGTCGACCGAACCGCAGGTGAGGAAGCGAAGGGTGGGAAGCACGTCGGCCATCATCGCTAGAAATAGCCCTCACGCTTCTTTTTCTCCATCGACCCGGCGTCGTCGTGGTCAATGAGCCGGCCCTGACGCTCGGACGAGTGGGAAGCGCGCATTTCGGCGATAATGGCATCGAGCGTGCCGGCCCGCGAGCGGATGGCGCCCGTCAGCGGATAGCATCCGAGCGTGCGAAAGCGGATGCGCTCGAGCCTTGGCGTCTCCCCGGCGTTCAACGGCAGCCGCTCGTCATCGACCATGATAAGGGTGCCATCGCGATCCACCACCGGCCGCTCCTTGGCGAAATAGAGCGGCACGACGGGGATGTCCTGCGCCGCGATATAGGTCCACACGTCAAGCTCGGTCCAGTTGGACAACGGGAAGACGCGCATCGATTCGCCCGGCTTGATCCGCGTGTTGAAGACGCGCCAGAGTTCCGGGCGCTGGTTGCGCGGGTCCCAGACGTGGCTTGCCGAGCGATGCGAGAAGATGCGCTCCTTGGCGCGGCTCTTCTCCTCGTCGCGCCTCGCCCCGCCAAACGCGGCATCGAAGTGCCGTTTGTCGAGCGCCTGGCGCAATCCCTCCGTCTTCATCACCTGGGTGTGCAGAGCAGAGCCCGAGGCGATGGGCGAAATGCCGCGCTTGAGGCCCTCCTCGTTGACGTGAACGATCAGCTCCAGGCCAAGGCGGCGCGCCGTCGCATCGCGGAAGGCGATCATCTCGCGGAACTTCCATGTGGTGTCGACATGGAGAAGCGGGAAAGGCGGCTTTGCCGGATGGAAGGCCTTGAGCGCGACATGCAGCATGGCGCTCGAGTCTTTCCCGATCGAATAGAGCATGACGGGATTGCGGAACTCCGCCGCGACCTCGCGCATGATGTGGATGGCTTCGGCTTCCAGCCGTCGCAAATGGGGCGGGAGTGGGGCTGACATCGATGATTGGAGGGGACGGGAAGCCCGTCTTTTCTGAGAAGGCGCGGTGTTATACCTGGGGACCGTGCGGTGCAACGTAAAGCTGCCTTGCTTCACCCTTTGGCCGAGCGGGCGAAATACGGCTCCGGCAGGCCGCGCACCCCGACATTGAGGGCGATGACTGCCCCGGCGAAGGGCTGGCGCGCCAAGTCCTCCTCGCGCATGTGCTGCGTTGCCGACGTGACATACAATGTTTCGAGGCTCGGACCGCCGAAGGCACAGCTTGTCGGCTGGCTCATCGGCAAGCGTATCTCGCAGTCCAGCCTCCCGTCGGGCGCATAGCGGTCGAGCCGCCCGCCGCCGTAGACGGCATTCCAGAGGAAGTTGTCCACATCGACGGTCGAGCCATCCGGCGCGCCAGGCCTGCCGGTGGCTGGCGCGAAGACGCGGCGGTTGCCGATGCCGCCGCTCTCGATGTCGAAGTCATACGCGAATATCGTGCGCCTGTACGTATCGGCAAAATACATCGTCCGATCGTCCCGGCTCCAGGCAAGGCTATTCGGAATGGCGATGCCGTCCGCCATTCTGATGCAGCCCCGCTCCCGGTCGAGCCGATAGAGGAAACCCGAAAACTCGCCTCGCAACGTGTTGTGCATCGAGCCGACCCAGAAGCGTCCTGCCCTGTCGCACTTGCCGTCGTTGAACCGGTAATCCGGGAGGTCGGCTTCCGGATTTGCCACCATCTCGAAGGTCCCGGAGGCCGGATCGAAGAAGCTGAGCCCGCCGCGCACGGCCACCAGCAGCCCTCCGGTGTCGCAGACCGCCAGGGAGCCGACGAGATCGCCCGGTGGCCGGACGCGCACAGCCTTGCCGCGACGCGCTCGCCGCGCAGCAAATCGAGTTCGAGGATTGCAACTGCGGCGCTTTCCACGGCGAGACGTGTCGCAATCGCCTCGCCGATTCCGCCGCCCCCGCCGGTCACGATCGCAACCTTTCCCGGCAGTCGCGAGGCCATGGTTCCTTGGCACGGCGTCCCTGGCGACATTTGCGATTCACTTTCTCCTTGCCGTCTCTTCCCCGTTTCGGATCGCGACGGCGGCCGAGAGCGTCGCTGCGGCGGGCTTGGCATGGCGGGCTAGTAGCCGGGGCCGCGCGCGATGGGCCACAGCGCCTCGACGCGTTCGCCACGATATCCGACGTACCAGTCATGCAGATTGACGGTCGGATCGCAGTGCCCGGGAATGAGCCGCACCCTGTCGCCGATCGTCAGCGGGCGATTGCTGGGTGTCACCCGAACGTTGCCATGTTCGTCGGAGCCGGCGACGTATTCGACGTCATCGAGATCGGCGATCTTCGGCGGGCCGGAATCGAAGCTCAGGGCCTTGAATCCCGCGTCGAGCACAAGGCGCTCGCGCGTCGGCGTGCTCATCACGGTCGCATAGACGAAGAGAGCGTGCACGAACTCCTCGACCGGACCTCCAGCCTCGCCGAGATTTCGCGCATAATCCGCATCCATGAAGATGTAGGAGCCGGCCTGGAGTTCGGTGTAGACCCCGCTCTGCGCCTCGAAAGCGAACGTGCCGGTTCCGGCCCCGGCGATGTCTTCGCAATCGAGCCCGTGGCGAGCGAGGAGAGCGCGGGTGTCCCGGGCCTTCTCGACCGCCTCGGCGACGGCGGCGCGCCGGGCCTCGAAGGATCGGATGTGCTGAGCCTTGCCGTGATAGCCCTGCAGGCCGCGGAACCGCAGCCCCGGCGAGCGGGCAATCCGCTGTGCCAGCGCGAGGGCCGGCTCGCCGGGATCGACGCCGCAGCGGTTCGAGCCGACGTTGATCTCGACGAGGACGTCGATCGTCGAGCTGTAGCTTTGCGCCGCCGCACTTATCGCATCGACATTGGTCGCATCATCGACGCAGACCCCGATGCGCGCCTGTCGTGCCAGGGCCGCAAGCCGCCCGAGCTTGCGCGGCTCGACGATCTCGTTGCTGACGAGAACGTCCGGGACGCCGCCGTTCACCATCGCTTCGGCCTCGCTCACCTTCTGGCAGCAGACACCGACCGCTCCGAGCGCCATCTGCCGCCGCGCGATGACCGCCGACTTGTGCGTCTTGGCGTGCGGTCGCAGCCGCACGCCCATGCCCTTTGTCTTGTCGGCAAGTCGCCGCAGGTTGTGCTCGAAGGCATCAAGATCGATGAGCAGGGCAGGGGTCTCGACGTCCTGCAGCCGGGCGCCGATTTCGGCAGGTGGGCGGGTATTCATCACTCCATCGCTCCTTGCGTGCGGTGTGCCTCGCAGCCGGCATCGGCTGAGGCCCGCTTCTTAGCGGGATCACTTGGCGATGTCGCTGACGACAGCCACGAGATCGCCCGCCGCCACGCGGCCCGGCGCGCGGCAGCCGGCGACGATTCCGTCTTTTCGAAAACTCAGCGGAACCGGATCGCGCGTGATTTCATCGAGGTAGTGCTGCCAGCGGGCCTCTTGGGGCTCAGGCGAATGCCGAGGCTCGGGAGGCCGAAATACAGGATGAAGAGCTGGACCAGCAGCGGCGTATTGCGGATGACCGCGGCAAAGAGCGTGGCGGAACAGATTCTCGCCATGATTCGCCGTGGCGTTCTCAAACCCGGCGACCAGCTGCCTCCCGAGCGAGAGCTGATGGAGAAGCTGTCGGTTGGCAGGTCGTCCGTGCGCTCGACCCGCTGAAAGTCCAAAATAGGCACCCAATTGGCCTGACATCCAAATAATCAGCTGTCCTGCTCGCGAGTCAAGCCGCTTTCCCGCATCTTCAGCGCACGCGGGTTGCGTCACGGATGCTGCCGCGCCAGCATGGAGGGCGTTCGCGAACGGGGACTTGAAACCAATGCCGGCGCACCTGGACGATATCGGTCCTGCCCTGGTGCCGGCGGCCGCCTGTCTCGTGACCGCCGGGCTGATCGTGATGCTACGGCCGTTCCTTGTGCGCTACGCGCTCGCCCGACCGAATGCGCGCAGCCTGCACACCGCGCCGACTCCGCAGGGCGGGGGCATTGCCGTCATGCTCGCTACTCTTGCGGCGAGCTGTGCTGCCGGGCCGTTTCTCGGACTTGGCGAAGCAGACTGGCGAACCCTGGCGCGGCTTTCGGGGGCCGCCGCGGGCCTGACGCTTGTGGGCGGCATCGATGATGTCCGCCCCCTTCCGGCGGCGCCGCGGCTCGTGCTGCAGATCGCGTTGGCAGCCCTGGCGATCTCGGCGCTTCCGGGAAACGTGCGGCTCGTCGAGGCCGTCCCGATCGAGGTCGAGCGGTCGATCCTGGTGGTCGCCCTTGCCGGCTTCGTCAATCTCGCGAATTTCATGGACGGAATGGACTGGATGACGGTCGCCGAGATCGTTCCAGTCTCGGCGGCGCTGGCCGCCTTTGCCGCGCTTGGCGTCCTGCCGCCCTCGACCGGGCTCATCGCCTTGGCGCTCGCCGGCGCGATGGTCGGCTTTGCGCCGTTCAACGCCCCGGTCGCGCGCCTCTTTCTCGGTGACGTCGGGAGCCTGCCGATCGGGCTTCTCATCGGCTACGGCCTGATCGATCTCGCCCTGCGGAGAGAGTTGGCGGCAGCCGTGCTGCTGCCGCTCTACTATCTGGCCGACGGCGGCTCGACGCTCTTGCGCCGGGCGCTGCGCGGCGCACCTTTGTGGAAGGCGCACCGCGAACATTTCTATCAGCTTGCCGTCGTGCGCGGCCTGACAACCGCCGAGTGCATCGCGGGCGTCTTCGGCCTGAACGTCATGCTGGCAGCGCTCGCTTTCGCGAGCCATGCGGCGGGGAGCGCTACGGTTTCCGCGCTGTTTGTCGTCGCGGCACTAGCGCTCACCGCGCTGCTGCTTCGTCGATTTGCACGCGGCAAGAGCTCAGGCCGATCGTGCTGAGCCGCTCGGCAATCGTCGGCACCTCCCAGCAGCTCACAGTCGGCCCGCCTCGATGATGCGGTTGAGGAAAGCCTGCGTGCGCTCGTTTCGCGGGTGTGAGAAAATCTGCTCTGGCGGACCCTCTTCGTGAACCACGCCGCCATAAAGAAAGCACACCTTGCTCGCCACCTCCCGCGCAAAGCCCATTTCGTGGGTGGCAAGGATCATCGTCATCCCGTCGGCGACGAGGTCGCGCACGATGTTGAGCACCTCTGAGACGAGTTCGGGGTCGAGGGCCGAGGTGATCTCGTCGAGCAGGAGAACGATCGGCTCCATGGCCAGGGCGCGCACGATGGCGACACGCTGCTGCTGCCCGCCCGAGAGCCGGTCCGGATAGTCCCTCGCCTTGTGGTCGAGGCCGATGCGCTTCAACAGCGCCATCGCGCGCTCCCTCGCCTCTCGTGGCGCCCTGCCGAGCACGCGGATCGGCGCAAGCGTCACGTTCTCCAACACGCTCATGTGCGGGAAGAGGTTGAAGCTCTGAAACACGATGCCGACGTCACGCCGCAAGGCGTTGACGTCGACGCCGGCGCCGCTGACCCGATCGCCGTGGAGTCGGATTTCGCCGGCGCTGATCGGCTCGAGGCCGTTGATGCAGCGCAACAGGGTCGACTTGCCGCAGCCCGACGGGCCGATGAGGCAGACGACCTGGTGTTCCTCGACATCGAGATCAATGGAATCGAGGACGACGAAATGTCCGTAAGCCTTCGTCACGTTGCGCAGCTCGATGAGCGCCATGGGCCGCTCACACGCCCGCCCGCATGCGCCGCTGATCGGCCTCCATGAGGCGGTCGACGAAGCGGGCCTGCGGAATGGTGATGATGACGAACAGAATGGCGACTGTCGTCACCGAGGACAGGTTGAAATGATTGCTTGCAACCATCTTGGCCTGGTTGAAGGCGTCGATCGTCCCGATGACGCTGACAAGCGCGGTGTCCTTCTGCAGGCTGATGAAGTCGTTGAGAAGCGGCGGTATGATGCGCCGCACTGCCTGGGGAATGATGACGAAGCGCAGGCTCTGCCCGTAGCTCAGCCCGAGTGACCGGGCGGCGGCGGTCTGGCTCGGATGCACGCTTTCGATGCCGGCGCGGTAGACCTCCGAGACATAGGCTCCATAGGTCAGTGTCAGGGCGAGAATCGCCAGCCACATGGGTGCCATCCACCCGAACGGCGGAAGCCCGGTGAGCGGCAGGCCGAAGCCGACGAGGTAGATCGAAATGATGGCCGGCAAGGCGCGGAAGAGGTCGACATAGACCGTCGCGATGAGACGGATCGGCTTGCCCGCCTCGCCGGGAGCGAGGCGTGCGACGGCGATGATCAGGCCCCACGCCAGCACAAAAATCTGGGCGATGCAGAAGATCTCGACGTTGATCCAGAAGGCCGAGAGAATCAGCCCAAAAGTATTGCCGATGAGCTCAACGTTGAAGAAGGTCGTCCCAACCGCCAGCTCGTTGACGACGATGAAGAACACAAAGAAAAGCACCAGCAGCGCCGCCGCGACATACCCCAGCGTGTACCAGGCTGCGCCGCGAGCGGCCGCCGCGAGTGCGCGGGCTTCGGCGATGTCGCTTGTCAGCATCCTGCGCGTGCGCAGCGCGATGGCGAGGCTGCGGAATGCCGGGACGAGAAGGATCGCCGCAGCGGCGGTCACCACATAGACGGCGCCGTCGATGACCGGCGAAACGACGGCGATATCCGGTGCGGCGAGCGCACTTCGCACTGCCTCGCCCGTGGCGTAGGCGGCCACTATCGTCAGCAGCGCCGCGCCGATCGCGCCGATCGACCAGCCGAGCGGCGATTTGGGAGGCTGCGGCGACCAGCTGCGCGGGGTGCGCAGCGGCAGTCGCAATCCGGCATGGCGCTCGGCCGCCGCAAGCGGCTCGGCGTCGGCCACCTGGTCAGAGCTTGAAATACGGAATCTTGGCGGGATCCGCGCCCCAGGCGGCGGCCAGATACTTGGCCCCGAGCTTCGCAAGCGTCCCGTCTTTCTTCAAGGCCTCGATGACCTTGTCGATCGTGGCGCCGTTCTTCGAGCCCTTGGGATAGATTCCGCCGTAGGTCTCGCCGGTGTTGTACTGGCCGACCACGGCGAACTTCCCTTTCGACTCGGAGGCCTGACCGAGGACGATGGCCGTGTCGGTCATGGCGACGTCGATCTGCCCGGCCTGGAGTGCGGTAAACATCGAGGGCGTGTCGGGAAAGACTTTCATAGGCTGCGACGGCTTCAGCTTCTGCTGGACAAAGTCGGCGCCTGTGGTGCTCTCCTGGACGCCGATGATCTTGCTCTTGATCGACTTCTCATCGATCTTGGCGCCCTTCTTCACCAGCACGCCGATGTCGGAATTGAAGTAGGGCACGGAGAAATCGACGACCTTCTTGCGCTCGTCGGTGATCGAGGCCTGCGACAGGGCAAGATCGTAGTCCTTGGTCTGACCGGCGACGAGCGCGTCCCAGGCGACGTTGACCACTTCGACCTTGTCGAGGCCGACCCGGTTGGCGATGTTGGCAGCCATGCAATATTCGAAGCCATCCTTGATGGTCTCCGGCGTGTCGCCGTTCCACCAGCCGGGTGCCGGCAGGTTGACTTCGACCGTCAACTGGCCGGGCTTGGCCGGCGTCAGCGAAAACTCTCCCTTCTTGCCGTAAAGCTCGCACTTGCCGATTTGCGCAGCAAGCGCAGGCGCCGCGACCAGCGCAACCGCAACTGAGAAAGCCAGGGCCGCGCACCGAGCCCGTCGATTGGAATGGATCATTGAAGTTCCCCTGTCCGGCGAACCGGCGCTTTTTTCGATCATTGCCGGTCCATACAATGCCCGGACAACGCTAACAGAACGGCGATGAATGGCAAAGGTCGCGCCGCTGCCGAGCCGCTGTGCGGGGACCCTGCGGCGGGCGGCCGAGGAGGACGGATGGCAGACTGGAGCGCGACCCAATATCTCAAGTTCTCGGACGAGCGGACGCGTCCGGCGCTCGATCTGCTGGCGCGTGTGCCGCTGCAAAACCCAGGCCGCTGCGTCGATCTCGGCTGCGGGCCGGGCAACAGCACCGAACTGCTCGGCGCGAGGTTTCCTGACGCGAGCATCACCGGTCTCGACAATTCCCCCGACATGCTTGCCGCAGCCAGGAAGCGATTGCCACATGTGCGATTCGATCAGGCGGACCTCGTCTCCTGGGCGCCGCAAGAGCGTTATGACCTGATCTTCGCCAACGCCGTGCTGCACTGGCTGCCGGGACATGAAATGCTGTTTCCGCGCCTTGCCTCGCTGCTCAACGCCGGCGGCTGTCTCGCGGTGCAAATGCCCGACAATCTCGATGAGCCGTCACATGTCCTGATGCGGGAGGTCGCACAAGCCGGACCGTGGGCGGAAAAGCTCGCCGCCGCGGCCGGCTCGCGCGCCGAGATCGGGTCGTTCGACGACTATTACCGCTGGCTTGCCGGGACGTGCGCCTCGGTCGACCTCTGGAGAACGGTTTATCTACACGCGCTATCGGGACCAACAGCCATCGTGGAATGGGTGAAGGGAACCGGCCTGCGGCCCTTCATCGATCCGCTCGATGAGACGGAGCGAAGGGACTTTCTCGCGCGCTACGAAGAGGCGATCGCCGCCGCCTATCCGCCGCAGGCCGACGGCAAGGTCCTGCTCCCGTTCCCACGGCTGTTCGTGGTCGCCCGAAAGCCCTGAACCCAGCGTCACTCCGCCGCCTGGGGCAGCCGCGCCGATCCGCCGAGCATATGGCCCGGCGCCATCTTCCCTTCGCCCTCGAACTCCATGGCGTCGATCCGCTCGGCCCGCGTGGTCACCTTCTTCGTCGAAATTAGGATTCCAGCAACGTCCTCCTGCGTCTGGCGAAAATGGGAATCGAGCTTGCCGACGCGATCGCGCAGCCGCCCGACATCTTCGAGGAGCTTGCGGACCTCGATCTGGATGACATGGGCCTGCTCGCGCATGCGCGCGTCGCGCACGATCGCCTGCATAACCTGGATCGCCATCATCAGGAGCGAAGGGGACACGATGATGATGCGCTGGCGCAGCGCCTTCTGCACGATGTCGTCGAAATGCTCGTTCAGGTCGGCGTAGATCGATTCCGACGGCACGAACAGCACCGCGATGTCCTGCGTCTCGCCCGGAAGCAGATAGCGTTCCGCCATATCCTTCACGTGCTTGCCGAAGTCCGCCCTGACCCGCTGCGCGGCCTGGCGTCGCGCGGCCTCGTCGGCCGCATCCTTCAGCGCGGAAAAAGCTTCGAGCGGGAATTTTGCGTCGATGACGAGGCCGCGATCGTCGCCCGGCAGACGGATGACGCAATCGGGCCGCGTGCCGTTCGACAGGCTTGCCTGGAACGCGAAGGCGCCGACCGGCAGGCCGTCGCGCACGATCGCCTCCATGCGTCCCTGGCCGAAGGCGCCGCGGGACTGTTTGTTGGCGAGAATCTCCCTCAACCCGACGACCTCCTTGGTCAGGCCGGTGAGCTTTGCCTGCGCCGCATCGATCACCGCGAGACGCTCGTTGAGCTTAGAGAGATTGTCGCCGGTCGCCTTGGCCGAGGTCTCAAGGCCCTGGCCGACGCTGCGGCTGACCGCGTCGAGCCGCTCCGACACGAGCCGCGCGAAATCCGCCTGCCGCGTGCCGAAGATGTCGGCCATCGCCTGGACCCTGCCGGCAAGCTGCGCGTTCAGAGCGCCGAGCTCCGCGAACTTGCCGTCAAGCTCGCGGCGGGCTTCTGCGGCGGCCGCCGCTTCGAAACCGCGCCGCTTGTTGGATCGGACAACGACCGCGCTTGCCGCCGCAACCAAGCCCAGCGCCAGCGCCGCCGATAGGGCCAGGAGGTGCCAGGGAGTGATCGCCATCCCGGCCATGGTCAGCACTATTTCGTTCATTCATGCATTCTATCGCGATTCGCGACGGAAGGCGAACGAAAGTGGAACATGTTGACCGTGCCGTCCTACGTGATTATCTCACGGCTGCCCGCATGCCCTGAAATCGAGAGCCATGGCGATTCGTCCCATCATCAGCCTGCCCGACCCCCGACTTCGGCTCAAGTCCGAGCCGATTGCCGTCGTCGATGATGCGGTGCGCGCGCTGATGGATGACATGCTGGAGACAATGTACGATGCGCCCGGCATCGGGCTTGCCGCCGTCCAGATCGGCGTGCCGAAGAGGGTCATCGTCATCGATCCCGCAAAAAAGGACGAGGAGCCCCGCGCGCTGTTTCTCGTCAATCCGCAGATCGTCTGGTCTTCCGAGGCGCGCTCGAGCTACGAGGAGGGGTGCCTGTCGATCCCCGATTACTACGAGGAGGTCGAGCGACCTTCGAAGGTGAGGGCGCGCTTTCTCGATCGTATGGGCAAACTGCAGGAGATCGAGGCGGAGGGAGTGCTGGCAACTGCCCTCCAGCACGAGATCGACCATCTGAACGGCGTCCTCTTCATCGACTATCTCTCCAAGCTCAAGCGTGACCGCGTGGTGAAGAAATTCACCAAGGCAGCCAAGCGTGAAGCGGAAGAGCGCGCCGCCGAAGCGCGGGTGTGAGCCCCACGCAGCTCCAATGCGCGTGATCTTCATGGGCACGCCGGAGTTCGCCCTGCCGACGCTGTCGGAAATCATCGGTCACCGTCACGAGGTCGTGGCGGTGTACACGAGAGCGCCAAAACCCGCCGGGCGTGGCCTCGACCTGCATCCCTCCCCGGTCGGGGCCCTGGCCGACCGCTTTTCCCTTCCCGTGCTGACGCCGAAAACCCTGCGCAATGACGAAGCAGCCGCGATCTTTGCTGCCCACGACGCCGATGTCGCCGTCGTCGTCGCCTACGGATTGATCTTGCCGCAGCCTGTTCTCGCCGCACCACGCCTGGGCTGCCTCAATCTTCATGCCTCGCTGCTGCCGCGCTGGCGCGGCGCCGCACCCATCCAGCGCGCCGTGATGGCGGGCGATGGCGAGACCGGCGTGATGGTGATGCGGATGGACGAGGGCCTCGACACCGGACCGGTCGCCATGGCGGAGCGCATGCGCATCGGTGAGAACATGACGGCGGGCGATCTCCACGACCGGCTCGCTCCGATCGGCGCGGACCTCATGGTGCGGGCGTTGGCGGCGCTGGCGCGCGAGGCCCTTGAGTTCCGGCCTCAGGCAACCGAAGGCGTCACCTATGCACTCAAGATTGACAAGGCCGAATGCCGCATCGATTGGCGGCTCGGCGCGCTCGTCGTCCACAACAGGATTTGCGGGCTTTCGCCGTTTCCCGCCGCCTATTTCGAGGCTGATTTCGGCAGGGGCAGCGAACGGGTGAAGGCCCTGCGCTCGCAGCGCATCGAGGCCACCGGGCCACCAGGCATCGTGCTCGACGAAGCGCTGACCATCGCCTGCGGCACGGGCGCAGTGCGGCTGATCGAGGTGCAGCGCGCCGGCAAGGCGCCGATGAAGGCCGGGGAGTTTCTGCGCGGCGTGCGCCTCGCGCCGGGGGCGGTTCTCGCCTAGCCTGTCGTCGCCCGAGGCACCGCATGCCGCGTTACAAACTCACCATCGAATACGACGGAACGCCGTTCTGCGGCTGGCAGCGGCAGGCCAACGGACGCTCCGTGCAACAGGCCCTTGAGGAGGCGATCGCCCGCTTCTGCGGCGAAACGGCGGCGGTTCGGGGCGCCGGGCGCACCGACGCCGGCGTCCATGCGCTCGGGCAGGTCGCCCACGTGGACCTCGCCCGCGTCAGTTGGCCCGACACGATCCGCGATGCGATCAACGCGCATCTCAAGCCCGACCGCATCGCGGTCGTCGCGGTCGAAGAGGTGGGCGCCGAATTCGACGCTCGTTTCTCGGCGTTGAAGCGTCACTATCTCTATCGCATCGTCAATCGCCGCGCGCCGCTGACGCTGCAGCTGCATCGGGCCTGGCTCGTCAGGCGACGGCTTGATGCAGCGGCGATGCATGGTGCCGCCCAGCGCCTCGTCGGCCGTCATGACTTTTCGACCTTTCGCGACGCCGAGTGCCAGGCGGCAAGCCCGGTGCGCACGCTCGATTGCCTGGACGTTGCCGTCGTCAACGAAGACGTCGAGGTGCGAACCACGGCGCGCTCCTTCCTTCACCATCAGGTTCGCTCGATGGTCGGCTCTCTCGTTTACGTGGGCAATGGCAAGTGGAGTGCCGATGATCTTGCCGCTGCACTCGAAGCGCGCGATCGGGCGCGCTGCGGAGCGGTGGCGCCGGCTGCCGGCCTTTATCTGATCGGCGTCGACTATTGAGCGCAGCGCCGTCCTGGCCGAAAGCCGGGGATGGTGCGCGTCTCGCGCACCATCGGGTCGGCGAGACGCCGAGCCTCCCGCGCGCTGCGGTATCGACCGGATCGCCTTGCCAAGCACCGACCGGGTCAGTTATCGCAACTGCTGCGAATCTCGGGCAAGGACACGGCCGATGGACTGCATTTCGGATCAGGTCGATCTGCGCGACCTTTATGGCGAGATCCACACGTTGGCCGCGCACAAGGTCATGCCGAAGCTCGACCGGCATTGCCGGCGCTTCATCGAACTCTCGCCCTTCCTGGTCTTGGCCACGGCCGATGCTCAGGGCCGAGCAGATGCCAGCCCGCGCGGCGACGCGCCGGGCTTCGTCGTCGTTCTCGATGACACGACGTTGCTGCTGCCGGACCGGCCGGGCAACAACCGCGTCGATTCCTATTCAAACGTCGTGGCCAATCCGGGCGTCGGCCTCATCTTCTTCGTGCCCGGGATCGAGGAGACGCTCAGAGTGAACGGCAAGGCGCGGGTGACCAATGATCCGGCGCTGCTTCAACGCGGTCAGGCGCAGGGCAAGACTCCGAAGGCCGGGCTCGTCGTTGCGATCGAGCAGGCGTTCTTTCACTGCGCCAAGGCGCTGAAGCGTGCCCATCTGTGGGACGCAACGCGCCATATCGAGCGCCGGAGCTTCCCCTCGCTCGGGCTCATCATTGCCGAAGAGACCGGCATGATCAGCGCCGAGGAGGCCGACGCGAGAATTGCCGAAAACTATCGCACCGGCATGTACTGAGATTTCCGACGCGGATTGAGTTGCGTTGCCGCCCAGGGAAGGCCTCGGGCGGCAACGCAAGCGACTCAGCGGAAGCGGAACCTGACGGGCGGTAGCACCGGGCCGCCAGGGGCGGTGAAGCCGCCGCGCAGGATCGGGCCGCCGAACGTACCGCGCAGGATTGGGCCGCCGAAGAACCGCGGGCCGGGCGATGGCGTCGGCCCGATCACGAGGTTCGGCAGGTGCGGGCGGAACACCGGCTCCAAGCGCTCGATGCGGCGTTCGACCGTGCATACCGCGCCGATCGGGACGACGGCGCCGTCCGGGCAGGTCTTCACCCGCGGCTTCGGCGGCTCGGGCAGCCGGCACATCGCGAAGATGGGCACGACACTCCCGTCAGGGCAGGTTTTTGTCCGCGACAACGGCGGACCGGCGGTCTTGCACATCGCGCCGAGGGGAACGAGGCTGCCGTCGGGGCAGGTCTTCACCTGCGGAGGCGGTCCCGCAACCTTGCACATCGCCCCGAGAGGCACGAGGCTGCCGTCAGGGCAGGTTCTGAACCGCGGCGGCGTCGGGCACGTCGCGCCCGCCGGCACCACGCTGCCGTCGGGGCACAGCCTTGCCTGCGGCCTCGGGCACATCGCTGCGACCGCGGCAACACTGCCGTCCGGGCACACCACGCCTGTCGGAGGCGGCAGGCACTCGCCGCCGCGAAAGCGCGGCAGACCGTTCGGGCATGACGGCACGTACGTCAGCGGCGGCGGAGGTGGCGGCGGAGGCGGAGGTGGCGGAGGCGGCGGAGGCGGAGGTGGCGGAGGTGGCGGAGGCGGGGGCGGCGGGGGCGGCGACGGGCACCGGATGTAGACCGTTTCCACGACAATGTCCCAGGTCGTCCAGATCACCGTCAAGTCGATGAAGATCTTCTCGACGATGATCACCGGCCAGGGATGGATGACGACATTGATGTCGACGTAAGGTCCGCCGATGTAGGCCGGCATGACGGCGACCCCGACGCCGTTCATCATCTTGAAGTCGGTCACGAACTTCGTCTCGTGCAGCAAGGCAGGCGTCTGGTCGGGCGGGGCCGCGGCGCCGCCGCAGCCGGCATCGAATTTCGCCGTCTCGACGAAGGTCCAGAACCCGCCGTTGTTGAACTGGTCAGACGACATCGCCTGAATGTCCTGGTCGGGCGGGATCGGCGCCCAGCCGGTCCATTCCGGGCTCGTGCGCCAGACGACCCAGCCGGGGCTGAAGTCCTGGCCCGGAATCCAGATCCAGCCGAGACCGTCGTCGTGGGCCCATCGCCCATAGTGGTGGACGATGGCGCCCCAGGGCGTCTTGTCGTCGTAGTACCAGCCGTACTGGCGGCTATTGACCCAGTCGCAGGCCATGTAGGGATGCCAGCCCTGCGGCACTGCCGAGGGCGTCCAGACCTCGCCGTAGCGGGGGCTCTGCACGAACTGGCCGTATTGCGCCAGGGTGGCGCGCATCTCATCGCTGATGCCGGGGGTTGGCGCTTGCGGCGCTCCCGGGGGCGTTGCGTCGGGTCCGGCCGGCGAGGCCGGCTGCCCGGTTTCCTGGGCCATGGCCGAGGAAAGGAAGCCCGACAGGATGGACGAAGGCGGCAGGATCGCGATCGCGAGCACGCTCGCCGAGACGGCGGCCTTGAGGGGCCTGCCAAAGTTTGCGTTCAGGTACATGGACGTAGCTCCTTCTCATCGCCCTGGCAGGCAGACGAATTTGATTTCGATGATCAGCACGTGGAGCCAGATCCAGGTCCACAGGATGACGATCTCCGTGAAGAACCAGACGGGCCACGGTTCGACGATCACATCGATGTCGATGACCGGTCCGCCGACGGGCAGGACGAAGACCGCGATGCCGTCGACCGCTTCGATGCGGGTGACGAAGTTCGTGGCCTGCAGGATCGCCGGATTTTGTGCGGACGGCAGAGCAGCGGCCGGTTCGCAGGTGGTGCCGAACTTGGCGGTCTCCATGAAGAGCCAGCTGTCGGCGGTCTCGATGGCGGCCTTCAGCGCGTCCTTGTCGCCCTGATCGGGCGGCAGCGGAATCCAGCCGATATAGCTGTCGTTCGACCGCCACAGCACCCAGCCGGGGCTCCATTCCGATCCGGGCACCCAGAACCAGCCGGATTGATCGTCGCGAGCCCATCGGCCGTAGTGATGGACGATCTGCCCCCAGGGGGTCTGGTCGTCGAAATACCAGCCGACCTTGCGGGTGTTGATCCAGTGGCAGGGCGGATAGGGATGCCAGCCCTGCGGCGTGACTCCCGGCACCCACACCTCTCCATAGGGCGCCTTCTGCGTGAAGGTGCCGAACTGGGTGAGGACGGCGCGAAACTCCGGCCTCAGGGGCTCGGGTCCTGCCGGTGCGGCGGTCGGATCGTCAGGCGGTGCGCCATTCGGTGCCGACATTGCCGGCGGGGCTGAGGTCTGGGCGAGCGCGGCAGCGCCACCCAGGCCGAGGAGCGTCAGGCCGCTGAGGCCCGAAAGCAGCCGGCGCCGCGAAAGATGCGATCGCTCTGGCGCTCCGAGGTCGGTGCGAAGCATGGAAGTATCCCCGAAAGACCGGAAATGCCGGTCGCAGCGTGGCCAAGGCTCACGCGCCCATTTGCTCAGGATCGGGGAGAGATCTCAGTGTACCCGCGCACAAAAATTCGCGGGTTGCCGGTCACCTGTATTTGCCGCGTAAGAATTCACACAATGGAACGCAGCATCGAGGATCAGCATTCTGCGCCCTGAGGCTTTTGCGTCGGTAATCTGCACAACGACGGTTTCGGAAACGCTTCCGATCCAATCCACCCGCGCCCTGACCCGCCAAACCGGCGGGGTATCGCGCCTTCCAGGCTCGAGACCGCGGAAGCGAGTTGACAGCGATTGCAAATCGCGGCTTCGATGCAGGCAGGCGACCGCCTAGCCGTCGCGTCCGCATACGGGAGGCGCCGCGTCGCGTCGTCGGGACCGGGTTGGACAAAGTGCCGGACGACGCAGTTCAATGTTCGACAACCTATTTCTCACGCAATCGCGCCGGTCCCTCGCGGGACCGGGAACGTGATCGCCATGGCCGGTTGCTTCTGCTTTAGCGAGCTTTGCCCTCGATGACGTCTACGTCAGTCCAGGCCCCCGCCCCGGTGGCCGTACAGAAACGAGCCCCCTCGCTCTACTTCGGCGGCTGGGAACTGGGGCTCATCGTCTTCATGATGATCCTTTACGCGATCGGCGTTTGGATCAACCCGGATTTCTTCGGCACGACCGACGCCCTCTCGGCGGTGTTCCGCGACGCCTCACGCTACGGCATCATGGCAATTGGCATGACGTTCGTCATCGTCAACAAGGAGATCGACCTATCGGTCGGCTCGACGCTTGGCCTCACGACCGTTGTCTTTTCTATCCTCTTTTCCCCGACGAACTATGACATGGACGTGTGGCCGGCAGCGGCGGCGGCGTTGGGCGTCGCCCTCGGGATCGGGCTGATCAACGGACTTCTCGTCACAGTCCTCCAGGTGCCCTCATTCATCGCCACGCTGACGATGCTGTTCATCGGGCGCGGGCTCGTCCTCGGCCTCACCGGCGGCGAGAACATGTCCTACGACATCAAGACGCGCGATTTTCCGGCCTTCTTTTCGCTCGCCGACACCAACAGCCTCGGCTTCAACAACCAGATCATCATATTTCTCGTCGTCGCGGCGATCGGCGCTGTCGTGCTTGCCTCCACCCGCATGGGGTTTGAGACTTACGCAACCGGCGGCAACGAACAGGCAGCCCGCTATTCCGGCGTGCCGACGCGTTGGGTGCGCATCCGCAGCTACATCCTGTCGTCGCTGACCGCCGGCATCGCCGGCCTGATGACGGTTGCCCAGAGCCACGGGCTCACCTCCCAGGAGGGCCTCGGCGCCGAGCTTATCGCCATCGCCTCCGTGATCGTCGGCGGGGCTTCCATCGTCGGCGGGCGCGGTCGCATCGCCGGCTCCTGCCTCGGCGCGCTTCTCGTCGTGCTCATCGACAAGGTGCTGCGCGAGCAGATTCCGGTGACGCGAACGCAGGATTTCGGCGGGACGCTGATCGAGGTCCAGGGATCGATCCAGCTGCCGGCCGGTGCCGTCCCCGCCTTCCTCGGCCTCATTCTGCTTGTCTCGGTGCTGATCGAGCCATGGCTGGTGCGCCGCCGCGTGCTGCAGCGCGCCTGGGCCCGCATCCGCGGCCTGCCGCCGCCGCTGGCGCTCGAAACCGGGGGCATTGCCATCACCGGCGCGCAAACGAGGGGAACGGTGGCGCAGGCTCGTGGCGTCGAGGCACGCGGCTTCAGGGCCTTCTTTCATCGCCGCGACGCCGCAGCCATCATGCTGATGGTGGCACTATGGGCGCTCGGCCTCTGGTTCCGGCCGGATTTCTGGGGATCGCTCGACAACACGTTTGCGATGTTGCTCGCTTTCACCGAGATCGGCCTGCTCGCCATCGGGCTCACCTTCGTGATCGCCAACGGCGACATTGACCTGTCGGTTGGCTCGGTGCTGGCCTTCGCCGGGGCGGCTGCTGCCTTTCTGATGAAGGAGATGGATGCCTCGCCGCTCGTCGCGGTGATCGGCGGCTTTGCCGCGGGCGCAGCCGCCGGCGTCATCAACGGCTGGCTGACAACGCGGCTGAAATTGCCCGCTTTCGTCTCGACGCTCGGCATGTTCTACATGGCGCGCGGGCTCGCCGCCTGGCTCGTTGCCGGGCGCCAGCTCTCCGGCTTTCCGGAAACCTTCAACCTGATCGGCCGCAACGTCTATGACGTGCTCGATGCCTTTGGCATCGCGCCGACGGGGGGCTTGTGGCTTGCCGTCGCCAAGGCGGTGAGCGCACAGACGATCTTCCTTGCCGTCGTGGCCGTCCTTGCCGCCATCGTGCTCGGTCACATGCCCTACGGCCAGAAGTGTTATGCCATCGGCGGCAACGAACGCGCGGCAGCCTATTCCGGGATCAACACCGCGCGGGTGCGCTTCACCGCCTTCGTCTTCTCGGCGCTCTGCGCGGCCGCCGCCGGCGTCATCTATGTCGCCTACTACCGTTCGTTCAATCCGTCGGCCGGCCAGCTGCGCGAGCTCGACGCCATCGCCTCGGTGATCATCGGCGGCGGCTCGATCTTCGGCGGCTACGGCACGATTGCAGGCTCGCTTGCGGGCGCTGCGGTCATTACCCTCATTCGCTCGCTCCTGTCGCTGCAGATCATTTGGAGCGACGGCACGTCGTTCGTCCTGCCGCAGCACTGGATGAACGTCTTCATCGGCCTCATCCTGCTGTTTGCCGTCGTCGGCGACATCTGGCTGCGGCAAAACAACATCTTCGCCATCTGGGTCGAAGGCTGGCGCGCCGCTCAGCGCCGCCCCATCGGAGGAACCGCATGACGCCGATCGTCGAGATGCGCGGCATTCGCAAGAGTTTTGGGCCGGTGCGGGCGCTCTGGGATGTCAGCCTGTATCTCATGCCGGGCGAGATTCTCGGCCTCGTGGGCGACAATTCGGCCGGCAAGTCGACCTTGATGAAGGTGCTCACCGGCGCCTACATCCGCGACGAGGGCGAGGTGCTGGTCGAGGGCACCGAGACCCACTTCAAGAGCCCGCACGAGAGCCGCGATCGCGGCATCGAGATGATCTATCAGGACTTCGCGCTGTGCGGGAACATGGATATCGGCCAGAACATCTTCCTTGGCCGCTGGCCCAAACGGCTCGGGCTCTTCGTCCATAAGCCGCGCATGTATGCGGAGGCCAAGACAGTGCTGTCGCGGCTCAAGGTCGACGTCAACTCGGTGTTCCAGAAGGTCGAGAGCCTGTCGGGCGGTCGCCAGCAATCGGTCGCCATCGCGCGCGCCATCTCGTTCAATCCGAAGGTCGTCATTTTCGACGAGCCGACCGCGAATCTGTCGGTGATGGCGACCGAGCGCCTGCTCGAAACGATGACCGAACTGAAGCGCCAGGGCGTCGCCCAGATCATCATCTCGCATCGCCTCACCGACATTTTCGAGGTCGGCGACCGCATCCAGGTGCTCAAGCGTGGGCAGAGTGTCGGCGACCGCTACATCCGCCACACCAACGAGAAGGAAGTGCTCGAACTCATCGTCTCCGGGACCGCCGAAACGGCGCTGTCGGCCGATGACGCGGCCCCCAAGGCGGCGTAGTCCTCACGCCGGGCAGAAATTCATGCAAAGCCATCCGGCCATCGCAGCAGGACGCGTGGCGGTCATCACGGGCGCTGCAAGCGGGATCGGGCTGGCCGCGGCAAGGCGCTTTGCCGGAATGGGGCTGAAAGTCTGCCTGGCCGACGTCGAGGAAGAGCGGCTCCAGGCGGCCGCCATGGCACTCGCCGGCGACGCGCCGGAGGGAGCCGCTAGCGTCCGCGCCGTGCCGACGGACGTCAGCCGGTTGGAAGACGTGCGCAAGCTCAAGGACGCAGCTTTGGAGGCGTTCGGCGAGATCGCCGTTCTGATGAACAATGCTGCCATCGGCGACGGCGGCCGACCCTGGGAGCGCTACGACCGATGGCGCCGACTGATCGAGGTCAACCTGTGGGGCGTCATCAATGGGATCCAGGTCTTCACCCAGACGATGATCGATCAGGGCTCACCTTGCGCCATCATCAACACCGGCTCGAAGCAGGGGATCACCACGCCGCCCGGCGATGCCGCCTACAACGTCACCAAGGCGGGCGTGAAGGTTCTGACCGAGCAGCTGGCGCATGAGTTGCGCAACATTGCGGGCTGCAGGGTGACAGCGCATCTGCTTGTGCCCGGTTTCACGTTCACCGGCCTGACGGCGCGAAGTGAGGAAAAACCCGCCGCGGCGTGGATGCCGGACGAGGTCGTGGACTTTCTGCTGCAGCGGCTGGCCGACGGCGATTTCTATGTGATCTGTCCCGACAATGCCGTGACGCGCGACGTGGACAATCGACGCATGCAATGGGCGATCGACGACATCATCAAGAATCGGCCTGCGCTGTCACGCTGGCACCCTGACTACAAGGACGCGTTCGAGGCCTTCATGCGATCGCCGCGTCCGTGAGGCCGAGCCGGCGTGCGCTCACCGAAAGGCGCAACTCGCGCACCTACTCCTACGCTATGGCGGCGCCGCGCGGTCCCAAACCATGGCGCCGCCCCAGGTAGTCCAGAAATTCTGCCTTCGGCATGGGCCGCGCGATCAGGTAGCCCTGACCCATGTCGCAGCCCATGCGGCGCAGCGCCCCGAAGTCGGCCGCATTCTCGATGCCTTCCGCAATAGCAATGCTGCCAAACCGGTGGGCGAGTTCGACGACAGTCTTGCAGATGCCGAAATTGAGATCGTCGGTGGCGCAATTCGCCACGAAACTGCCGTCGAGTTTCAGGGCCGAGAACGGCATCTCGCGCAGCCGCGACAGCGAGGAATATCCTGCACCGAAGTCGTCGATTGCGAGAGTGACGCCGTAGAGCCGCAACTGTGTGGCGACTTCATGCGCGAGCGGTATGTCGCGCATGATCTGGTCCTCGGTTACTTCCAGGATGAGGCCCGGCCACCGGCTGTCCTTCGGGCGCAGCTCCCGCACAAGGGCCGGGATGGGCAACGCGGTCAACGCTGTCACCGGGATGTTGATGGCAAGCCACAGCGGGCCGCCGGCAGCTGAGAGCACCGACCAATCATCGAGCGCCGCGACAACCGCCTGTTTTGCCAAGGTGCGCAGGTCGTCGGGTTGTGCACTTGCCAGAAAGCTTGCCGGGGCGAGAACGCCGTGGTCGGGATGCTTGACCCGCGCCAGCAGCTCGGCGCCCGCAAGACGGTCTGCACGAAAGTCGAAGATCGGCTGATACCAGAACTCGACCCAGCCTTTCGCGAGGGCCTCATCCAGGCGAACCGAGGGCCGTGATTCGCCCTTCCGATCTCCGGCGGCGTTGCATCTGGCCGGCGGCCACGCCTCCGGGGAGGACTGCGTCAGTCCGAGATCCTGAACGATTTTCCGGATCGCGTTGCGACGGAAGGGTTTGCGCAGGACCGGAAGCATCCGCAGCGAATGACGCTGCCCGATCTGGTTGATGTTCTTCAGCAGGGCCTCGAATCGACCGCTGATCAGCTGAACGACGCCCCGGTAGGCTAGCGCCGCGAGACCGCGCAACGCGTCCACCGCGTCCGAGCCGGTCAACGACAAATCGAGAAAGATGAGCTGGGGTTCGGTCTCGGCCACCGCCTCGAGCAACGAAGATGCGCAGTCGAACTCTTGCGTGGCCACGCCACAGCTTTGCAGAGCGTCGGAGATGACGTAGCGGACGCCTTCCTCGTCATCGACGACGTAGCACAGCGGCGATCCCGCTGCCTCGGCCAAGATCGCGCCGGCATCGGAAAGCTCACCGGGCGAGCGAAACCGCTGTTGCTGCATCTTCAGCATCGCTCGATCTCAATGTGCTGCGTTCGAAAATGTACCCATCTATCAGCTAAATCGCAGCCGCTAACAAATCGTTGCAAAATACTTGGAGGACTCAGCCTCGGGTAGAGAAAGCTGCCGCTTTTGGCGGCAATTCCGCCAGGAAGGGGTGTTGGTGAACGCCTCCTCGCCGAGGTGCGGACGTTTGCTCTAAGTCCGAAGTGCCATGCGTACCATGTTGGCGAGGTCCCAATTGCGATAGGGCTTGGTGAGGAGAAGAACGCCGGAGTCGAGCCGCCCGTGGTGGACGATCGAGTTCTCCGTGTAGCCCGAGGTAAAGAGAACCTTGATCGAAGGGACGCGCGCGGTCACTTCCCGGGCCAGCTCGCGTCCGTTCATCGTGCCGGTGAGGATGACGTCGGTAAACAGGAGATCGATCTTCTCCCCTCTTTCGATGATCGCGAGGGCCTCGGCGGCATTGGCCGCCAACAAGGTGGTGTACCCCAAGCCTTCCAGCTGCGCGCTGACGTATTCGAGCACGAGCGCGTCATCCTCAACCACCAGAATGGTCTCGCTCCCCCCGCGTGCCCGTACTGCAGATACCTCATCGGCGATTTCGACCGCCTGCTCGTCGGATCTGGGAAGATAGATCTTTATCGTCGTGCCATGCCCCTCCTCGCTGTAGAGTTTGATGTATCCATTGGACTGCTTGACGAAACCATAGACCATGCTGAGGCCGAGCCCGGTTCCCTTGCCCATTTCCTTCGTCGTGAAGAACGGTTCGAACACCCGGTCTCGAATCGGTGCGGGGATACCCACCCCGGTATCGCTGACGGCGATCATTCCATAGCGCCCCGGACTGACCTCGCTGTTGCTTGCCGCATAGGTCTCGTCGAGAACGACGTTGGCCGTTTCGATGGTCAGCTTGCCGCCATTCGGCATGGCGTCTCGCGCATTGACCGCGAGATTGAGCAATGAGGCCCTGAGCTGGGACGGATCGACGAGCACGATCAGGGGCCCGTCCTCCAAGATGGTCTCGATTTCGATCTGCTCCCCCAACGCGTGCTTGAAGAGAGTTTCGGCGCTGGTCACGAGCGCATTGACGTCGGTCGGGCGCGGCTCGAGCGGCTGCTTGCGGGCGAAAGCGAGGAGATGCTGGGTCAGCTCGGCGCCGCGCTCCGCCGCTTCTTCGATCAGCCGAACCGTCGTGACGAGCTTCGGCGCACCCGCGACCGATTCGGCGAGACCTTCGACGTTGCCCAGGATCACGGTCAACATGTTGTTGAAATCGTGGGCGATGCCGCCGGTGAGCTGGCCGATCGCGTCCATCTTCTGGGTCTGGCGGAGCATTTCCTCCGCCTTCAGCCGTTCGGTCTTTTCGGCCTCGAGCGCCGCCATGGCGGCGTCGCGCTCCTTGATCTGCTCCTTCAGCGCGTCGTTGACCCGGCGCAACTGCTCGTTCGACGGCAGCGCGAGCGCCTTGGGCAGAAGCGGCCAGAGCGCCACCGCCGTTACGACGGAGGCGCCTGCCGTCACCACCTTCACGAGGCCTTCGGCGCCGTAGTTCGGCGACCACAGCGTCCAGATCGAAAAGAAATGCGTCGATCCGCACGCCCAGATGAAAATCGCAAAGGCCCAGAAGACCCAGCCGTAGACGATGTCGGAGCGCTTCGCCGCGAAGTAGCCGATCGCCACCGGAATTGAAAAATACGAAATGCCGATCAGCGCGTCGGAGACGACATGCAGCCAGACAAGCTCCGGGCGCCAAAGCAGGCAGATTCCATGGGGAGCGAGGTCGGCCGAATCAAAAAGGCTCCGCAGGAAGTGCATCAATCGCCCCGACTTCGGTGATGGAAAAGCATTTCAGCCAATCGTTTGGCATTTTAATCATATGTTTGCCGCCCGCAACTGCGACGATCGCTGCGTTGGAGTGCATCTATCCCGCTGACGAAGGTCGCGCGCGCCGGTCGGCGGGGCGGCTCAGGTCTGTTGGGAAAGATAGGCGGCTGCGATCAGCCCGCGGGTATATTCGTCCCGCGGCCGCTCGAAGATGGCCTCTGCCGGGCCCGATTCGATTGCCTTGCCGTCGCGCATGACGAGGATCTCGTCGGCCATCGCCCGCACGACCGCGAGATCGTGGCTGATGAAGACGTAGGTGAGCGCATGCTCCTGCTGCAGCCGGCGCAGGAGAGCGACGATATCGCGCTGGACCGACCGGTCGAGGGCGGAGGTCGGTTCGTCGAGGACGACCAGGCGCGGCTTCAGGATCAGGACGCGCGCGATGGCGATGCGCTGGCGCTGCCCGCCGGAGAACTCATGCGGAAAGCGATTGCGCGCGGCCGGATCGAGCCCCACTTCCCGCAGCGCCTCGGCGGCGCGGTCCTCGCGGCTCCGGCGGTCGATGTGCGGCTCGTGAACGCGCAAACCCTCCCCGACGATCTCGCCGATGGTCATCCGCGGCGACAGCGACCCGAACGGGTCCTGGAAGACGAGCTGCATGGAACGCCGCAGGGGTCGCATCGCGGCCCGGTCGAGGGGGCCGAGCGCCCGGTCCTCGAAGCGCACCAGCCCCGATGCGGGCACGAGCTTCAGGAGGGCGCGACCCAGCGTCGATTTGCCCGAGCCCGATTCGCCGACGACGCCGAGGGTCTGGCCGCGCTGCAGCCGCAGGCTCACGCCATCGACCGCGGCGATCTCATGGTGGGACCTGAAAACGCCGCCAGGCAGCCGATACGTGACGCGCACGTCCGCCGCGTCAAGGACGATGGGCTCGCTCGCGGGCACGGCGGGCTTCCTGCCGCGCGGCTCGGCGTCGATCAGCATTTTCGTGTAGGCGTGTTCGGGGGCCGCGAAGAGGGAGGCGGTCGCGCCCGTCTCAACGACCTTGCCGCCGCGCATGACGTAGACGCGCGTGGCGAACCGACGGACGATGCCCAGATCGTGGGTGATGAACACGATGGCCATACCGAAGCGGCGCTGCAGGACCGCGAGGAGCTCCAGGATCTGAGCCTGAACCGTGACGTCGAGCGCCGTCGTCGGTTCGTCGGCAACAAGCAGCTCAGGATCATTGGCAATCGCCATGGCGATCATCACGCGCTGGCGCTGCCCGCCCGACAACTCGTGTGGATAGGAGGCGAGGCGCCGCTCCGGCTCGGGTATGCCGACGAGGCGCAGAAGCTCCAGCGATCGCTGGCGTGCGGCCTTGCGCCCGAGCCTGCCGTGATGCCGCAGCGGCTCGGCGAGCTGCACGCCGATGGGAAAGAGCGGATCAAGCGAGGTCATCGGTTCCTGGAAGATCATCGTGACCTTGCGGCCGCGCACTCGATTGAGCTCGCCCTGCGAGCGCCCGACCAACTCCTCGCCGTCGAGCTTCACCGAGCCGGCCGCCCGACCGTTCTGCGCCAGGAGCCCGATTGCCGCCATCATCGCCTGGCTTTTGCCGGAGCCCGACTCCCCGACGATGGCGACGGTCTCGCCGCGCGCCACGTCGATGTCGACGCCGCGCACCGCTTCGACCTCGCCGTCGTGGACCGCAAAGCGGACGTGAAGGTCGCGGACCGTCAGCATCGCCGGCGCTGCGTCCTCGCTCATCACCGATCCTTGGGATCGAGCGCGTCGCGCAGCCCGTCGCCGACGAAGTTCATCGCAAACAGGGTTGCGGTGAGAAACAGGGCCGGAAAGATCAGCATGTAGCTTGCGCCCTCGATATTGCGGGCCCCCTCGGCGATGAGCACGCCCCAGCTCGTCATCGGCTCCTGGACGCCGAGACCGAGAAAGGAAAGGAAGCTTTCGAGCAGGATCACCTTCGGCACCAAGAGGGTGAGGTAGACCACGACGGGGCCGAGGGTGTTGGGGACGATGTGGCGGCGAATGATCCCACCCGTCGTGACGCCGAGGGCCTCGGCCGCCTGCACATATTCCTGGCGCTTGATCGCCAATGTCTGGCCGCGCACGATGCGCGCCATGTCGAGCCACTCGACGGCGCCGACGGCGACGAAGATCAGGATGAAGTTGCGGCCGAAGAAGACGACGAGAAGTATGACGAAGAAGATGAAGGGCAAAGCATAGATGATGTCGACGATGCGCATCATCACCATGTCGATGCGTCCGCCGAGATAGCCGGCTGTGGCGCCCCAGCCGACCCCGATGATGAGCGCAACAAGGGATGCGAGCAGGCCGATCGCCAAAGACACCCGGCCGGCGATGAGCGTGCGGGTCAGGAGGTCGCGCCCGTTGGCGTCGGTGCCGAAGAGAAAGTGCAGGTGCTTGATCGGCGCCTCGACGACGAGGCGCTTGCCGTCATCCTGCCGGTCCACCACGCGGGCCGGGCCGAAGAAATCGGACCGCTCGAAATAAGCGAGGAGGCGCTCATCGATGGCGCGCGTCCCCTCCAGTGTCACCCGGACGGCATCGTCGGTCGTTTCGCTCGCCGTCAGCTTGGCGCGGATCCGCGCGGCGAGGCGCTCGAGCGCCGGCGGCAGTTGCTCGGCCAAGGGATAAGGGGCAAGTTGCGGCGGTACTTTCACGTAGTCGGCATAGACGCGATCGAAGGGATGGGGCGACAGGAAGGGGCCGCAGACGCAGGCAAGAGCAACCAGGGCGAGCACGAAGAGGCTCGTGACCGCCGCCCGGTTTCGGACCAGCCGATGACGGGCCGTCACCCACAGTGAGCGGCCGGCAGGCGCTGCGATTTTGTGCGATCCGCTCTGAGCCTGGTCGACGACGACGCTCATCGGCGGCTCAATCGTAGCGCACGCGCGGATCGAGCAGCGCATAGGCGAGATCGACCGCCATGTTGAGCAGGATGACGAGCACTGCCACGAGAATCACTGTGCCCATGACGAGCGTGTAGTCGCGGTTGAGGGCGCCGTCGACGAAATAGCGTCCCATGCCGGGGATGCCGAAGATGTTCTCGACCACGATCGAGCCCGTCAGCAGGGCCGCGGCCGCCGGACCCAGATAGGAGACGACCGGGAGCGCGGCGCCACGCAGCGCATGGCGAAGGATCACCCGCATCGGCAGTCCGTTCGCCCTCAGCGTGCGTACATGGTGCGAGCGCAGGACCTCGATCATCGAGGCGCGCGTCAGCCGCGCCACGACCGCAAGCTGCGGCAATGCCAGAGTGACGATCGGCAGAATGGTGTTGCGCCAGGCGCCATCATTCCACCCTCCGACCGGCAGCCATGCGAATCCCAGCCCGAAGACGAGTTGGAGGATGGGGGCGACGACGAAATTGGGGATCGTGACGCCAAGCGTCGCGGCGGTCATGACGGCGTAGTCCGCCGACTTGTTCTGCCGCAGCGCCCCGACGGCGCCGAGCGCGCCGCCGACGACAACGGCGAGGACGAGGGCGGTCGCGCCAAGGCGCATCGAAATCGGCAGCGCCTTGCCGAGCAATTCGGCCACCGAAAAGTCGCGCCAGTAGAAGCTCGGCCCGAGATCGCCGTGAAAGAGGTTCCACAAGTAGCTGAGGTACTGCTCATAGAGCGGCCGATCGATCTGATAGACGCGGCGCAGGTTGGCCAGGATGCTCGCTTCGAGCGGGCGCTCGAGGTCGAAGGGTCCGCCAGGGGCGACGCGGACAAGGAAGAACGAGATGGTGATGATCAGAAACAGCGTCGGGACGGCCGCCAACAATCTTCTGCCGACATAAGCGGCCATGGCAACGCCTCCGGTTGCCGGCGCCGCAGGACCCGGCGGCCCGCGGTCCGACGCCTGTCAGGGCTTGATCGAAATGTACCGCGCCAAATGCCGGTCGAGCACGTTGGTTTCCCAACCCTCGACCTTTCTGGAAACCAGATTCTTCGAGCTGTAGAACAGGAGCGCCAGCACCGGCTGGTCGTGCATCAGAATCGTTTCGGCATCGTAGAGGATCTTGGCACGCGCCTCGAGGTTGCCCTCCTTGGCTGCCTGCTGCATCAGGGCATCGTATTCGGGATTGGAATAGCTCGAATAGTTGAGCCCGACATTGCTGCTTTCGCCCAGGAACAGGAAATTCTGCGGATCGGAATAGTCGGCGATCCAGCCGGCGCGGGCCACGTCGTAGTCGCCCTTGTCGCGCAGCAGAGCGTAGTGGGTCTTTATATCGGTGTTGATGAAGGTGGTCTCGACGCCGATGGTTTTCCACATGTCGGCCAGGGCCACCGATGTATTCTTGTGATTTTCGGACGTGTTGTAGCGGATCTGGACGGTGAGCTTCTTGCCCCCCTCGCCATAGCCCGCCTCCTTGAGGAGCGCCTTGGCCTTTTCCTCGCGATCGATTGGCGACATGTCCTTCCACGTCACGGTCGCCGGATCGCCGTAGTTGCCTGTGCCGGGCGGGACAAAGCTATAGGCTGGCAGCATCGTGCCGCCCCAGATCTCGTCGGCTAGAAATTCACGATCGATCACCATGGACAGGGCCTGGCGCACCCGCACGTCGTCGAAGGGCTTTTTCCTGGTATTGATGCAAAAATAATAGGTGCCCAGGAAGGGCGCCAACTTGAATTCGTCCTTGAAGGTCGCCTTGATATACTTGATCTGGTCGGCCGGCACATCATTGTAGGCGTCGATCTCGCCTGCCTGGAAGCGGCGCACGGCGGCCGAGCGATCCTCCATGGGATAGAAGATCTCGGTGTCGAGCTTCACGTTGGCGGCGTCGTGAAAGTTCGGATTCTTGACGAGGGTGAGGTGGTCGTTGGGTACGAATTCCTTGAGCTGAAAGGCGCCGTTGGTGACGGAGTTTTCCGGTCTCACGAAATCCTTGCCGAATTTCTGTACGCCCGGCGGATAGACCGGCAGCCCTGTCTGGTGGGCAAGCTGCGCGATGAAATAGGGGGTGGAGGATTCGAGCGTGATCTCGAGGGTATGGTCATCGACGGCCTTGACGCCAAGGTCCTCGACCTTGGCCTTGCCCTTGTTCACCGCCTCGCCGTTCTTCAGGGTGTAGAGAACGTTGGCATAGGGGGCGGTTGTTGCTGGATCCATCAGCCGGCGGAACGAGAAGACGAAATCCTGGGCGGTCACGGGCGCGCCGTTCGACCACTTGGCGTCCGGCCGGAGTTTGAACGTGTAGACCGTCCCGTCCGGGCTCACCGTCCAGCTGGCCGCAACGCCCGGGACGACATTGGCCTTGGCGTCGTAGGTGACGAGGCCCTCGTACATGTCGAGGAGGATGTCGCTCTCGACGATGGTCGAGGTCTTCTGCGGATCGAGCGTCTCGGGGTCGCCGGGATTGCCCCGGTGATAGACCATGTCGGCCTGGGCGAGCGAACTCAGCGCAACAAGGAGGCCGAACGAGACGAGGAGGGCGGCGAAGCGACGGATGATCACGGATGCATCCCCCTCGATGGGTGGTGAAGACTTAATCCATGCGACGCGCGGCAGACCCGCGGCTGCCATACAAGCCAATGAGGGTTGCCACAGCCATCCCCGGGAAGCAAAGAAAATATCGGCATATGATCAATACATTCTGAGGGAAAAATCAAACTCGGCGAGCGGGTCATATTGGGCGGCGGT
The DNA here is from genome assembly GCA_019233695.1 of Methylobacteriaceae bacterium. GTDB lineage: Bacteria > Pseudomonadota > Alphaproteobacteria > Rhizobiales > Beijerinckiaceae > JAFAME01. Next base: position 7,656 of record JAFAME010000249.1, on the reverse strand, counting down.
TCCGCGGCGGAGGCCACGGTTCGGATTTGCCAGTGTCGTCGGGCAACTTGAAGTATTCTTGACCGCACGTACAACCACTGCGTGCAATGCTTGGAATGGAAGCGAACTGAACGCCTCTGCTCAATCGGCCGGAGCTCCGGCATCGAGCCATGCGGCGAGGACGGCCCGCTCATCGTCCGAAATGGCGCTGACATTGCCTCCCGGCGGCATGGCGTGGCTCCAGACCGCCTGAAGGCCGATGTCTCGCGCATGCAGGCGGATGGCGGCATCGGTGTCGAGCAGAACCCCCTTGGGGGGCAGCTTGATGCCGGGCCAAAGCGGCTCTGCCGCATGGCACATGGCGCAGTGGGCGGCGACAATCTCCTGCACCTCGGCGAAAGCGATCTTGGTCGCGGCCGGCGGATTGGCGGCTGCCGGGCCGGCCGCGGCGGAGGGGCCCTGGGCCGAGAGCCACATGATGAGGATCACGCCCGCCGCCGCGACGCCCCAGGTCCACCAAGGCGACGGCTTGCCCGCATGGCGGGAATTGTAGAAATGCCGGATGACGGCGCCGATGACGATGACGATGCCGGCAATCGCCCAGTTCCATCGCGTGGCGAAGGCCAGCGGATAATGGTTCGACAGCATCAGGAAAAGAGCCGGCAAGGTGAGATAGTTGTTGTGCAGCGAGCGCTGCTTTGCCGCCTTGCCATAGGCCGGGTTGGGGGTTTGGCCCGCCAACAGCGCCGCCACGGTCTTGCGCTGGTTGGGCATGATGTTCATGGCGACGTTGGCGACCATGATGGTGCCGATGATGGCGCCAAGCTCCATGAATGCGCCGCGGCCGCTGAAGATCTTAGTCAATCCGAACGCCGCCGCAACCAGCAGAGCGAAGACCACGGCGAGGAGGGCATCGTCGCTGTCGGCAAGCGGCGTCCGATAGAGGAGGTCGTAGATCAGCCAACCGCCGGCGAGCGCGACAATGGCGAGCGCAACTGCCAGCCATTGCGGCATGTCCCAGACAGTCTTGTCGATCAGATACAGATCAGCGTTCAGATAATAAAGGATGGACAAGAGTAAGAAACCGGAAAGAAACGTGAAGTACGCCTCCCATTTGAACCAGGTCAATTCTTCCGGCATATGCGGCGGCGCGATCAGGTATTTCAGCATGTGATAAAAGCCGCCGCCATGCACCTGCCACGCATCGCCGCCGACGCCGGCCGGCAGGTTGGGCCGCCGACGCAGGCTGAGGTCGAGGTGGACGAAGTAGAAGGACGAGCCGATCCAGGCGATTGCGGCGATCACGTGGATCCAGCGGACCACGAAGTTCGCCCATTCATAGAGCAGGGTCTGCCACGTCACGCTCTCAACTCCGCATGAAACCAGGGACTGCAGCGCCAGCTCGACGGTCCGTGCTCAGCTGCCCCGATAGGTCGAATAGCCATAGGGCGAGATCAGCAATGGGACATGATAGTGGCCATTGGCGTCGGCGAGACCAAAACGAATGGGCACGACGTCGAGAAACGGGGGTGCGGCGAGTGGCGCGCCCCGGCCACGAAAATACTCGGCAACCCGAAACTCGAGCTCATAGATGCCCGGCCGTAGGTCCGGGCCGGAAAGGAGGGGCGCGTCGCAGCGCCCGTCCGCGTTGGTCACTGCGCTGGCAACCAGCCGCCGCGAGCTGCCGTCGAGCGCGTAGAGTGTGACGGTGAGGCCGGCCGCCGGCCGTCCGGCCGCGGTATCGAGCACGTGGGTCGTCAGGCGGCCACACACCGTCGCCGATTGAGATGCCTGCGCCACACGTCCCCCGCGGCCCCGGCTTCCGCCGACTTTCGGCAGATGCCCTGCGCATGCTAGACGCCGGGCGGCGGCGATGACAACTGCGAGCCGTCCGCCAGTGCTGCGAAGTCGTTCCCAGGAAGGATCCGATGCCGGCAAATCCCTATCCCCGCGACCTGCGCGGCTACGGTGAAACTACGCCTGATCCGCAATGGCCGGGCGGCGCAGAAATCGCGGTGCAGTTCGTCATCAACTACGAAGAGGGCGGCGAGAACAACATCCTGCATGGCGATGCCGCGTCGGAGGCGTTCCTTTCCGAAATCGTCGCGGCGCAGCCGTGGCCCGGCCAGCGCCACGCCAACATGGAATCGATCTACGAATACGGCTCGCGCGCCGGGTTCTGGCGGCTCTACCGGATGTTCACTGAAAGGGGACTGCCGGTGACCGTCTACGGCGTCGCGACCGCGCTGGCACGCAATCCCGAAGCCGTGGCGGCGATGCGAAGAGCCGGCTGGGAAATCGCTTCCCATGGGCTCAAATGGATAGAATACAAGGATTTTTCGAAGGAGGAGGAACGCCGCCACCTGCAGGAGGCGGTGCGCCTTCACACCGAGGTCGTGGGCGATCGCCCCCTCGGCTGGTACACGGGCCGCGCCTCGGTCCATTCGCTCGATCTCGTCATGGAGGAGGGCGGCTTCGCCTATTCGGCCGACAGCTATGCCGATGATCTCCCCTACTGGGTCATGGGCCCGAACGGCCCGCATCTCATCGTGCCCTATACGCTCGATGCCAATGACATGCGCTTTGCGAGTCCGCAGGGCTTCAATTCGGGCGACCAGTTCCTGGCCTACCTCAGGGACACGTTCGATGTGCTTTATCAGGAGGGCGCTCGCGGGCGGGCCAAGATGATGTCGGTTGGACTGCACTGCCGGCTCGCCGGCAGACCCGGCCGCGCGGCCGCGCTTCAACGCTTCCTCGACCACGTCCAGCGGCACGACCGCGTATGGGCCGCAACACGCCTCGACATCGCCCGACACTGGCATGCGCGCCACCCGCCGGCAGCCTCGAAGTGAAGCCGCATGCCCTCTCGCGTGACGAATTCGTCGCTCGGTTTGGCGCCGTTTTCGAGCACTCGAAGTGGATTGCCGAGCGCGTTTTCGACCGCGGCCTGACGCGCGAGAATGAGACGGCGGAAGGATTGCACGCCGCCTTCGTTGCGGTCCTGCGCGCCGCCTCGCCCGAGGTAAAGCTGGCGCTTGTCCGGGCCCATCCCGATCTTGCCGGCCGGCTCGCTCGCGCCGCGCAGCTGACAAGCGATTCGACCGAGGAGCAGGCTGCCGCTGGTCTCGATCGGGTTACCGAGGCGGAATTTACTCGGTTCGCGGAGCTGAACGAGGCCTATCGGGAGAAATTCGGCTTCCCCTTCGTCATGGCGGTCAAGAACCGCAGGAAGGCCGAAATTCTTGCCGCGTTCGAAGAGCGGCTGCGGCACGATCCGCAGACCGAGCTTGCCACCGCGCTCGCCGAGATCGAGACGATCGCGTTTCTCCGCCTGACGTCCCTGCTGCCATAAGCCCGCTGTCCGCATCTGAGCGTGCGAAGAAATTACCGGTTCTCATCCCGGAAGCGCGAAGCGCTACCCGGGATCCGGGGACAAACTCCTGCAAAGATGCATGTTCCGGATCCCGGCTCTCCGCTTCGCTTCGGCCGGGATGACAGGGCAGAGCGATTTCTTCACACGTTGGTCTGCGGGAAAGTTGCGGGACCGCTACTCGGTCGCGCTTCGCTTGCCCGTCTTGCTCGACACGCGCTTTTTTGCCGGCGCCACGGGCACGGTCGCGTTGAGCGCTGCCTGCATTGCGGCAACGCGCGCCTCCGTGAATCGGGTGGCGCAGAAGCCATGCTGCGATTCACGGGCGTAGGAGCGGCAGGTTTCCTCGCGCTCGGAAGAAAAAGCCGCCTGGTCGGCAGCGATCTTCTTGATCTCCGCCTTGTCGCTCGTGCGCGCCTCAAGCGCGCGGAAGGCGTCGCGCTCGGCCGCTTCCGCGCCGGCGCGGCCGCGCTCGATGTCCTTGATCTTGTCGGCGCCGAAGTCAGCTCCGGCCGGCCCCCAAAGCCCCGCCGGATTCACCTGGCAATCGTCCGCCTTGAAGGCGCAGGCCTGCGTTTCCTTCGGCACAAGGATCGCGCCGTCGAGGACGTCGAAGGTGAACGGACAAGTATCAAGATCGAGCTGATAGCGGGCAACGCCGGCCGGATTGCCGAGCGGCTTGAGCCTCATCGGAACCGGCGGTTTCACATCGACCTTGCATGCCTCCCCCGGTTTCGAAGCCTTGTCGCCGGAGAGCTGCAATCCGGCAACGACGAGCGCCTTGTCCTTCCGCGCGAAGGTGATCTGTCCGGTGGCACCGTTGAGCCAAAGCGGTCTGCCGATGAGCGTGTCATCGCTTGGCACTCGGATGGGCATGATCTTCGGCAACGGTTTGCCGCTGGCATCGACCGCCCCGACGCCGGCGGTGTGGGGCCGATGCTTCGTGCCGACCGGCGAAGGCGTCGCAGCACCGGGCAGCACAAGCTGGGCAGCCGCCGGTCCGGCGGCGGTTGCGGCGAGAAGGAGCACAAAGAGCTGCGAGCGCATCGATTCGCGCAGGACTTCCGTTCGGGGCCGGGCGAGCCTACACCATCGCCCGCCGTAGCACACGCGTGTCCCGAGGTCGATGCTCTGCGCGCGCCGGCGCTGAGCGACCGGCATGTATCCCGGTTCCAGGCTCCGCCGGGCCGGCGCTTGAAGATTTCGGCGGCAGAACGCTCAATGGGGCATCAGCTCTTGAACAGCACGTCGGCCCGGTCGGTGTAGCGAGCGAGCTTGTCGGGATCGAGGCGCACCCCAAGGCCGGGGGCGTCCGGTATGGCGAGATAGCCCTCCTTATCGAGGAGGAACGGCTCGGCGGTGATGCCGTCGACATAGGGGCTGCCACCGATGAATTCGACGAGCTCGGTTTGGGGCATGGCGGCCGCGAGCTGCAGATCGGCGGCAAGACCCACTGCCGTGTTCCAGCCGTGTCCGACATATTTCACGCCGAATTCCTCCGCGAGCCAGGCGATGCGGCGCTGCTCGCTGATGCCGCCGACCTTGGTGACGTCCGGCTGCACGATATCGAGGGCACGGCGCGACAACCACGGCAGGAAGGCTTGCCGGCGGGTCAATACTTCGCCGCCGGCAATCGGAACAATGCTCGCCTCGCGCAGCTTGCAGAAATCGTCGATCGCATCGGGGGAAAGCGCCTCCTCGAACCAGGCGACGTCGTAGTCCTTCAGCATCGCGGCGGTGCGCAGCGCCCATTTCAGGCCGTGCGGCCAGTAGGCGTCGCTCGCGCCGGCATCGACGAAGAGCTGCGAGCCAGGGCCTGCCGCCTCACGCGCGGCGCGCACGATCGCCTCGTCGAGCTTTGGATCGAGCGCCCGGCCGAACGGGCCCCAGCCGATCTTGAAGGCGCGAAATCCTCTGCCGAGAAACTCGCCGATCGACTCGCGCATGCGTTGCGGCTCTTCCATGAGAAGCGAACAATAGGGTTGTACGCGTCGACGATAGATGCCGCCGAGGAGCCGCCCGACGGGTTGGCCGAGGCTCTTGCCGAGGATGTCCCACAACGCGATGTCGATGCCGCTGATGGCGTGCGTCAGCGTGCCTCCGCGCCCCATCCAGAACGTGTTCTGGTGCAGCTTCTCCGTCACCCGCTGCGGCTCGAGCGCTTTTTCGCCCAGGAACAGCGGCTCGAGCACCTTGAGGGCGGCCTCGACGAGGCGGCCGTCGGTGAAGACGCTGCCGTGGCCGATGATGCCGCCGTCCGTGTGCACGGCGATGAGGGCGTGCACGGAGTCGGCGGGCCGGATTTCGGCCGACCATCCTCCCTTCGGGCTTTCGCCGCGCAGCGGCGCGGCCACGACCGACGTGATCTTGAGGCTCATATCATATCTCTGGTGTCAGGCGCGCGCGTGCGGCTCGACCCAGCCGCGCCGCGACCAGGTCTCGATGCGACGCACGATCAGCGCCGATGGATAGCCGACCGCGAAGTATAGGATTGCCGTGATGGTGTATACCGTGAAGTATTGGTAGTTCCTGGCCGCGATGATCTGGCCGCTGAACATCAGTTCCTGCACCGTTACCACCGAAGCGAGCGCGGTGTCCTTGAAAAGGGCGATCAGATAATTGCCGAGCGCGGGCAGGACGATGCGGAAGGCTTGCGGCAGCACGATCTTGCGCAGCGTGATGGCGGGGCGTAGACCGAGGCTGAAGGCAGCTTCCCATTGTTCCTTGCCGATCGCCTGGATGCCGCCGCGGTATACCTCGCTCATATAGGCCGAGTAGTTGAGCGTCAGGCCGGTGATTGCGGCCGCGATCGGATCGAGCCGGACGCCGGCGCTCGGCAGCACATAGTAGATGTAGATGAGCTGCAGGATGAGCGGCGTCGCCCGGATGAACTCGACATAGGCATCGGCCGGCCAGCGCACGGCCCGCCTGCGTGACAGGCGGGCGAGCGCGATCGGGATGGCGAGAACGCCGGCAAGGACGATGACCACGAGCGTCAGCAGCGTGGTGACCGCGAGCCCGCGCAGAAAAACCGTGCCGAAGTCGCGGACGACGTCGAAATCGAAGAGGTTCATGCCCGGCGTGCGCCGCGCCGGCTACATCGGAAAGAAGAACATGTTCCGGTTCGAGAGGCCGTATTTCTTCAACAGCGCCGACATCTCGCCGTTGCCGCGCACCTCGGCAAGCCCTTGCGTGTAGGCAACGCGCAGCGAGCAGTCCTCCTTGCGCAGGGCATAGCGGGCATAGCCGTAGCCGTATTTGAAGATCAGATCTTCCGGCACCGCCACGTTCGGGACGATCTCGATGGGCGCGGACTTGTTGGCGTCGAGATAGGCGAGCACCTTCACGTCGTCTTCGACGATGGCGGGGACGCGTCCGGTCGAGATGCCGGCGAATTCCTCTGCGTCGGTCTGGAAGGCGGTGACCGTCACGCCCATCGTGCGCAGATATTCGTCGGCCGCCGAGCCGGCGATGGCGCCGATCGACTTGCCCTTGAGGTCATCGAAGCTGTGAAGCCCGGCGGAATTGCCCTTCTGGACGACGATGGCGGGGCCGTACCACCAGGCGGGGCCGGTGAAGGACACTGCCTTCAGCCGGTCGGGCGTCACATGAATGTTGGCAGCGACCACGTCGATACGATGCGACAGCATCGCCGGGATGAGCTGGCCGAAGGGCATGACCTCATAGCGGATCTTCGTGATGCCCGCCCATTTCAGCGCCGCCTCGTTGATGTCGACATCGAGCCCCGCCGCCTTGTTGGTCGATGGATCGAGCGAGGAATAGGGCGGGGAAGGCGAGATGCCGAGGGTGATCCCGTCGGTCTTGGCCTTCTGGAGCGAGGCGTCCCCGCAATTGTCGAAGAGCGGCACGGCCTCGAAGCGGAACTCCTGGGCCGTCGCCCCCGCCGCAAAACCAGTGGAAACTATGGCAAACAGCCCGAGTGCAGCTTTCCATCCCATGACGACCCCCTTTTCCAGGTTGCACGGATTGTATACGAATACGATTGTAGACAGGTGTCAACAGCAGCATCGAGATGACATCGATCGGCGCAGTCGAGGACATCGCAGCGGGACCTGAGGTTCCGGCCGGCTGGCAAAAAGTCCGGCCCCGCACGCTCGTCTCGCAGGCGGCCGAGGCGATCCTTGCCGCAGTCTCGCGCGGGCTGCTGCTGCCCGGCGACCGGGTCGTCGAGAACGACATCGCCGCGGCTCTGGGCGTCAGCCGCGTGCCGGTGCGAGAAGCCTTGCGCATGCTGGAGCAGCAGGGTGTCGTGATGAGCGAGCCCTATCGCGGCATGCGGCTCGTTC
>JAFAME010000465.1 GCA_019233695.1 Methylobacteriaceae bacterium | reverse complement strand
CTCCCCCCTGCCCTCTCCCCGCGAAGAGCGGGGAGAGGGAGACTCGAGTCGAGTCTCCATCAGGCGGCGATGAACTCGTTCCATTTGCGGACCATGTAGTCGTTCTCATCCATCACGGAATTCCAGCATGCGACCGCGCCCATGCGCTGCTCATACGAGCCGCCGTCGCGCGTCGCGCCGGCTTTTTCGAGCAGCGACCCGTCAGGCGCGTGAATGTCCTTTTCGGCGGGCTTGCCCTCCATCCAATAGGCCCATTCGTAAGGCTCCATGTTGGCCTTGGCGGTCGACAGGACGGCGGCGTAGTAGCCCTGGCGATTGAGGTAGGCGCCTGCCCAACCGTCGAGGAACCAGTTGACGAACTCGTAGGCCCATTCGGCCTTCTTGCCGGTGACGCCTTTCGACAGGCAGAAGCCGGAAGCCCACGAGCGGTAGCCCTCCTTGAGGGGTTGGAAGACGCAGGGAATTCCCTTGGTGCGCACCGCCGTCACGGCGGGCGACCACATCGACTGGATCACCGTCTCGCCGGCGGCCATCAGGTTGACGCTCTCGTTGAAGTCCTTCCAGAAGGCGCGGAACTGACCGGCCTTCTTGGCCTCGGTCAGTGCTGCCGTGGTCAGGTCGATCTCGGCCTTGGTCATGTTGCCCTTGTCGGGATATTTGTACTTGCCCATCGCCTCCACCACCATGGCGGCATCCATGATGCCGATCGAGGGAATGTTCAGGATTGCGGCCTTGCCCTTGAATTCCGGATTGAGAAGCTCGGCCCAAGTCTCGATCGGGCGCTTGATCAGGTCCGGCCTGATGCCGAGAGTGTCGGCGTTGTAGACCGTCGGAATCAGCGTGACCCATTCGGTCGGGGTCGTAGCGAATTTGGTCGAGTGCTCGCCCTCGAGGAACATCACCTTCTTGGGCGCCGTGCCCTGATCGCCGATCTTCTTGCCGTTGGGCAACTCGCCCTTGGTGAAGATCGGGGTGATCTCGTCGAAGTATTTGATCTTCTTGGCGTCCATCGCCAGAATATTGCCGGAGGGCACGAGTTTCCTCAGGCTGAAATATTCGGTGTCGAGCACGTCGAACGAGTTCGGTTGCGTGACGACGCGCTTGGTTACATCATCGGTGGTGGCCGAGATGTATTCGATGGTGATCCCTGTGTCGGCCTTCACCTTCTTGGTGATGTCGTCGGACTGGTTCACCGCCGTGCCGAGATAGCGCAGCACCTTGTCTTCCTGCGACCAGACGGCCGGAAAGCCCGTGATGAGCTGCGAGCCGACGGCGGCGCCGGCAACCGCGCCCGCCCCCTTCAGGACACTGCGACGGGACGCGCCCGGCCGCGTCTCTTTTGTTTCGTTGGACATGACGCTCTCCTTCTTGCAGAACCCGTTCGCCTCATGCGCCGGGGGACAGATTGTGGACGTCGCGCGGGCGCCAGCTCAGCGCGACGCTTTCGCCGGGCGCGAGCGGCTCGGCATCGAAATCCTCATCGCTCATCAGGGCCGTCAGCTCGCGCGCAGCGCCGGTCTCGAACGCCAGATGCACATGCGTTCCCTGGTATTCGACGGCGCGGACGACAGCGCGCATCTGCGCGTCGCCGGCAGCGCCGTTGCGTTTGACCTGAACCCGGTCGGTGCGCACCGCGATCAGGCCGCCTGCCGTATCGATGACGTTGTGCCCGCCGATGAAGCGGGCGACGAACTCGGTGCGCGGCGCATTGAAGATCTGGCGCGGCGGTCCGACCTGCTCGATGCGGCCGGCATTCATGACGACGACAAGGTCGGCGACCGCCATCGCCTCGTCCTGGCTGTGTGTCACGTGGATGAAGATGATGCCGAGTTCCTGCTGCAGGCGGCGTAATTCGGTACGCACCCTGATGCGCAGGAACGGGTCGAGCGCCGACAGAGGCTCATCGAGCAGCAGGATCTGCGGCTTGGTGATCAGAGCCCGCGCCAGTGCGACGCGCTGCTGCTGGCCGCCGGAAAGCTGCGCCGGACGGCGCTCGCCATAGGCCTCCATGTGGACGAGGCGCAGAAGCTCCATCGCGCCGGCTCGGCGGGTCTTCCTGTCAATGCCTCGCATCTTCAGCGAAAACGCCACGTTGTCGAGCGTCGAGAGGTGCGGAAAGAGCGCGTAGCTCTGGAACATCATGGCCGTGCCGCGCCTTGCCGGCGGCAGGTCGGTGACGTTGGCGGCGCCGAGAAGGATATCGCCGGTGGTCACCGCCTCATGGCCGGCAATCATGCGCAAGGTCGAGGTCTTGCCGCAGCCGGATGGGCCGAGAAGACAGCAATAGGTGCCCTGCGCGATGCGCAGGTCGATGGCATCCACCGCGGTCGTCGCCCCGTATCGCTTGGTGACGCCAACGAGTTCCAGTCCAGCCTGATTCATGTAGCCTTCTGCCCGATGCGGGCAGTATTTCCGCAAGCGTCGTGCCAATCCCATCGTGGCCGGAGGGTGGTCCTGTAACAGTCTGTTCTGATTTGGCTTCGAGGTGTAGCCGACGTTCCCAGCGGGGCCGTGCGCGAATCTCGACAGAGGTTTGCGGCGCTGTATTCTTCGGCAGCCGCCGCTCAATCTTTGAGCGTCGAAATCATGCGGGCCGGACCAACATGCACCGACAGGCAGCATTCGCGGGAGGGGGGAGTGATGGAAAGCTATCTTGGCATCGACATCGGCACGTCGTCGGTCAAGGCGCTGCTTGTCGATCGCAGCCAGCGCATTCTCGCAGAGGACGCGCAGCCGCTCGTCGTGTCACGACCAAGGCCGCTGTGGTCGGAACAGGATCCGGAAGCAGGGTGGCGTGCCTGCCTTGGCGCCATCGACGCGGTGCGGGCGGCAGCGCCGCAACCTTGGCAGAGCCTGCGCGGCATCGGGCTCTCGGGCCAGATGCACGGGGCGACGCTCCTCGACGGCGGCGGCCGGGTCCTGCGTCCGGCGATCCTGTGGAACGACGGGCGCAGTTTTGCCGAATGCGCCGAGCTGCAGCGCCGCGTGCCCGACCTGACAAGCCGCGCCGCCAATCTCGCCATGCCAGGTTTTACCGCGCCGAAGCTGTTGTGGGTGAAGACACATGAACCGGAGGTATTTGCCGCCACCCGCATGGTGCTGCTGCCGAAGGACTATATCCGCTATCGGCTGACAGGAGCCTTCGTCAGCGAGATGTCGGACGCTGCCGGGACATTGTGGCTCGATGTCGCCAACCGCCGCTGGGACGACGTGTTGCTCGGCGCCTGCGAACTGTCGCGCAAGGAGATGCCCGCTCTCGTCGAAGGCTCGGAGCGCTCCGCACAGCTGTCACCCGAGCTCGCGTCGCGCCTGGGCCTCGCAAGCGCCGCCGTTCCCGTGGCGGGCGGCGGCGGCGACAATGCCGCCTCGGCGGTCGGCATCGGGGCGGTCAAGGCAGGGGAAGGCTTCCTGTCGCTTGGAACGTCGGGCGTGATCTTTGCCGTTACCGCTCGGCTCGCCGCGCGACCCGAGCGCACGTTGCATGCGTTCTGCCACGCAGTGCCGGGGCGCTGGCACGGCATGGCGGTGATGCTCTCGGCCGCGTCGGCGCTGTCTTGGATCGCCGGGCTTGTCGGCGCCGGAGATGATTTTTCCGGGCTTCTCGAGCGCGTCGCGGCCTTCGCCACAGACCGCGATGCGGCGCGCTTTGCGCCGATCTTTCTTCCCTATCTCAGCGGCGAGCGCACGCCCCACAACGATGCGGAGGCAACCGGTCTCTTTGCGGGTCTGAGGGCCGAGCACGGCGCCGAGGCGCTGACTTACGCCGTACTCGAAGGCGTGGCCTTCGCCTTCGCCGACGGCCTCGCGGTGCTCTCAGAGGCCGGCGCGCGCCTCGATTCATGTCTGCTCGTCGGCGGCGGGGCGCGCAGTTCGTTCTGGGCGCAGATGCTTGCCGACGTGCTCGGCCTTACGCTCGACCTGCCGGAAGGCGCCGAGATCGGTGCGGCCTTCGGCGCCGCGCGGCTTGCCATTCTTGCTGCGGGTGATGCGACCGAGGAGGAGGTCTGCACCAAACCCGCCATTCGCCACAGTTTCGCACCCAATCCTCAGCTTGGCGAGATCTTCCGGCCACGGCTGGCGAGGTTCCGTGCGCTCTACCCGGCGGAGAAGGCGACGCGGAACCTCGCAGGCTGACCCGCTTTCCGCGAACCGATTGGCATCGCGGCGATCGGCGGATCGAGGCCACCGCCGGGATCCGGCGCGCGAGGTTCACCCACCCAGCCTGGCGACGAGGGCGTCGGAGACTTCGAAATTGGCATAGACATTCTGCACGTCGTCATTGTCTTCCAGCGAGCCTACGAGGCGCAGGATCTTTTCCCCCGTCTCATCATCGACGGACACCGTGCTCTGCGCGCGCCAGCCGATGGCCGCCTTGCGCGGCTCGCCGAATTTCGCTTCGAGCGATTTCTGGACGTCGCGCAGCGTCTCGACCGAGGTCGTGATCTCGTGCCCCTCTGCCGAGGAGACGACGTCGTCGGCTCCGGCGTCGATGGCTGCCTCAAGCATGGCTTCCTCGGAGGCTACGTCGGCATCGAACTCGATCAGGCCGACGCGATCGAACATGAAGGCGACGGCGCCGGTCTCGGCGAGTGCGCCGCCGGCCTTGGTGAAATAGGAGCGCACTTCCCCCGCCGTGCGGTTGCGATTGTCGGTCAACGCCTCGATGATGACCGCCACGCCGCCCGGCGCATAGCCTTCATAGCGCACTTCGTCATAGGTCTCCGCCTCGCCGCCGGCGGCCTTCTTGATGGCCCGTTCGATATTGTCTTTCGGCATGTTTTCGGCGCGCGCCGCCTGCACGGCAGCGCGCAGGCGCGCGTTCATGCTGATGTCCGGCAGTCCCATCCGCGCCGCCACCGTGATTTCGCGGGCAAGCTTGGAGAAGAGCTTGGAGCGGATCGCATCCTGCTTGCCCTTCTTGTGCATGATGTTCTTGAACTGGCTGTGTCCCGCCATCGCAGTACCTTCAACGCCAAGCCGCAGACCCGGAAGTCCGGGACTGGGCGGCCCTCTCGTTTGTGGATAATCGAGCGGATTTATACGCTTGCGCCTGCTCGAAATAAAGCGCCCGGGTCGGCGGTTGCCTACTCTTCCCAGAACTCCGGCCGTGCCCCGCTCAGCTGCCCACCGAGCCGGACGGGCGCGATCCGCACCGCCAGTCCTGTGCGGTCATCGCTCTCGACGGCAATCCCGCACAATGTCGCCGCGCCCATCGCCGGCTCAAACCGCGCGCCCGGAACTTTGCGGATGAAACGGCGGATCGGTTCCTCCTTCTCCATGCCGATGATCGAATCGTAGTCGCCCGTCATCCCGGCATCGGAAAGGTAGGCAGTGCCGCCGGGAAGAATCCGGTGATCGGAGGTCGGCACATGCGTATGGGTGCCGACGACGAGCGTAGCGCGGCCGTCGGCGACAGACCCAAGCGCCTGTTTCTCGCTCGTGGTCTCGGCATGGACATCGATGATGCTGGCATCGCAGCCTGTCTCCAAAGGGCACGTGCCGAGCTCGCGCTCAAGCGCGGCGAACGGATCATCCAGCGGATCCATGAAGACGCGGCCCATGATATTGACCACAAGAACCTTGGCGCCGCCGCCGGTCTCGAAGACGTTGGCGCCCCGCCCGGGCGTGCCAGGGGGGAAATTGATGGGCCGCAGCAGCCGCGGCTGGCGTTCGATGAAGACGAGCGCCTCGCGCTGATCGAAACCGTGGTTGCCGAGCGTGATGCAGTCGGCCCCGGCGCCTAGGAATTCCTCGCAGATCGACTCGGTGATGCCGAAACCGCCGGCGGCGTTCTCGGCGTTGACCACGACGAAATCGAGCCGCCAAGCCTGGCGCAGGACGGGCAGTTCCGCCAGGAGCTTCCCGCGACCCGCGCGCCCGACGATATCGCCGACGAACAGCAGGCGCATCTAGGGGCGGCCCTCGCCGCGGACGAACACCTCGTCTTCCGTCACCACGATATCGAGCGGTCGATCGTGCTCCTCGATCGGCACGCGCTCCACCCGCTGGATGCTGAAGCCGAGCCCGATGGTCAGCGGCGGCGTTCCTTCGGACAGGGCAGAGATGGTGGAGTCATAGTAGGCCGCGCCGTAGCCGATCCGATTGCACCATCGGTCGAAGGCGGCGAGCGGCACGAGCATCGTTGCCGGCACGACTTCGGGGGCGCCGTCGAGCGGCTGGCTGAGGCCGAAGCCCGTCGTGCGCAACGGCTCGCCCGGCTTCCAGGCATGGAATCTGAGGCGCGGCTTGCAGACGACCGGCAGTGCAAGCTGCTTGCCTGCGGCAGCGAGCCGCTCCATCAGCTGCCGCGTGTCGACCTCGCTGCGGATCGGCCAGAATACCGAGACAGGGCCGTCGCGAAAGCGCCTCGTCATCGTAAGGATACGATCGGCAATGCGGCCCGAGGCCTCCTCGCGGTGGGCAGGATCGAGCCCGTCACGATGCGCCAGCGCCCGCGCTCTGAGCGCCGCCTTCTCTTCGACAACCAGCATCTCGGCGCTCGGCAGGCGGGAAAAGTGCGGAGCCGCAATGGCCGTGGGCAAGCGATCCCGGGAACCTACAACGTAGGTGGGCGCCATGTGACCAAGCCCACGGGCAAGGCCAGGGACAGCTCCCGACAGGATCGATAAGGCCCCGGGGATATGTTGACCACACGCGCCCCGCAGCACCGCCCGGCCAATGTAGGGCGCAATGACGGCAAGCGGAAGGGGCCTCGCAAGGTATATCGCGGCCGCCTACCTCAGCGCCCAACAAGAGTGTCGTCCCGGCCGAAGCGAAGCGGTGAGCCGGGACCCGATGTAGTGCCCGAACGCCGGATCCCGGATAGCCGCGACGCGGCTTCCGGATGACACGGGATGGTTGGCATTGTCGTCGAAGCCGATATTCTTTCGCCCTTACGCGAGGATCGAGCCATGACGGAGAACGCCGCGACAAGCGCGGGACGCAAAGGGCGGGCGGCCGGCTTCGTCGTCGGCCGGTTTGCCCGCGCGTTGTCGGATTCGCCCGTGGCGTTCGACGTGCACCTGCCCGACGGCTCCGTCCAGCACCTCGGCCGCGGCGCGCCGAGCTTCCGCGTCGCGTTGAAAACCGACAACGGAGTAAGGGCGCTGACGAGCTTCGATGAAGGGCGAATCGGCGATGCCTACCTCGCCGGCGACCTCGACATCGACGGCGACATGCTGAGTCCGTTCCGGTTGCGGGAATCGATGGGCGACTTCCACCTGCTGACGAGCCTGTGGCGCTTCGCCCAGCCCCTGCTCTTCGGCCAGATGCGCACGAACAAAAGCGCCATCAGCTCGCACTACGACATCGATCCCGACTTCTTCCTGAGCTTCCTCGATCCGAAGACCCCCTGCTACACGCAGGGCGTCTATCTCAGCGCCGAGGAGAGCCTCGACGTCGCGACGCTGCGAAAATTCGACTATTGCTTCGACCGGCTCAAGCTGAAGCCCGGCGACCGGATTCTGGAGATCGGCCCCGGCTGGGGCGCCTGGTTCGAATATGCCTCGGCGCGCGGCGTCAAATGCACCGGCATCAGCATTTCGCAAACTTCGATCGACTATCTCAACCGGCGCGCCAAGCATCTCGGCTTCGATTGGGAGCTCTTCTATTCCGACTTCCTCAGCTACGAGACGCAGCGCAAATACGACGCCATCGTCATCATGGGCGTCATCGAGCACCTGCCCCAATACGATCGCGTCGCCCAGAAGTTTGCGTCCCTGCTGAAGCCGGACGGCAACATCTTTCTCGACGGCAGCGCCTGCACGAAGAAATACGAGCTCTCCTCCTTCATGGTGAAGCACATCTATCCGGGCAATCACTCCTTCCTTGTGCTGCACGATTTCCTCGCCGCCATCGCCCGGACGCCGTTGCGTCCCTTGGAGATCTTCAATGATCGATACAGTTATTTTCTGACCTTTCAGCAATGGGCGCGCAACTTCGACCACAACAGGGATGATGTCGTCCGGCGATTTGGTGAGTTCAACTACCGCCGCTTCCGGCTCTATCTTTGGGGCGCCGCCTACGAATTCTTGAGCCGAAGCCTCGACTGCTATCGCATGATCATCCACAACCCGGGCGCCGACGCGACGGTGTGATCAGATCGGGCCGTGGGCCAAGCCACCTGCGGCGCCGCTATTCGTGTGCCGCAGCACCCAGCCGGAAACACGTGACAAAGGCAGTGATGATAGCCAGGATAACGCGACAAGCACTCATGCGATCTCCTCCCGGAACGACCCGGCAGGCTTTTGCAACCCGAGAAACCGATCCTTCATCTTGTGGGCCTGCGATCTTACGTTAGCCGCTCCCGCGCCGAGGCCAAGCGAGACGAAGCAATCTCCTCGTTCGGCTTACCATCGCCCTAATCTTGGGCGTGGCTCGGATGATCCAATCCGGGGCCCCTATATGGCGAAGCATCTCGATTACACCATCGTTGTCGCGCTCGCGAAACCGGGCGTCGCCGAAATAGTCCGGATTGGATTGATACCAAGTCAGCCTATAGGCAATGTCCTTCTGTAGTTGAGCACCGGCAGGCAATCGAACGGAAAAGCCAGCTCTCGGCGAAAGCAGATCGCCTCAATTCTGGCGCGCAGCTCTTCTTGATATCCAAACCCACGTCGATCCAACTTTGCGTGCGTGGCTTCGTGGACGATGGTCGATGCGATCTCCTCTATACTTGTTGCAGAATTTGCAACGTATCGCTCGTCGAGCATACAGGCTTTGAGTGAGCGGTCGTATCTGCCAAGGGCCCCGGGCAACAAGAATATCCAAACTCGCTCAAGTTCCCTGACAATGCGGGAATAGTGCAAGGGACTGTGGTTCTTCACGAGAAGCAGCGCATGCTCGACGCGTGGCAAGTCCTGTGGGGTGCGCCAACTTCCGACCCACATTCCATCGACGTACCGACCGGCCGACCACCCCAACTGCAGCCTGACAAGGATGCCCGGGCGGACCTGAGGCGGCTTGCGGCGTTCTTTGCACATAGACCCAGCCTGCGGCCCTATTCCGCCGACGCCATCGGCTTGGCGACTGCACCTCTCGGGCGGTGGCCGCTGATCTGAGCGCCGGCGGACTGATCGAGGAGCAGGCTGACGGCGGGAGCAAAGAGGGAGACCGCGGACACGGCAAGAAAGGCGACGGAAAAATCCCACAATAGCGGCTCGCCGTGGCCGAAGGCGCGCACCGACGCCGCAAGCGCCGAGGCAGAGAAGGCGATGCCGAGCGCCAGCGAGAGTTGCTGGAAGGTCGTATAAAAACTTGTCGCCGCGCTCATCCGGGCAGCCGGCACATCGGCATAGGCGATCGTATTGTAGGCCATGAACTGCAGGGACTGGAAAAATCCCTGCAGGAAAAGCACCGCATAGATCGCCGGCATCGGCCAGCTCGGCCGGAACGCGGCGCAGCTCGCCAGCAGCAGCGCCGCCGTCAGCCCGATCCACACCAGCACCCTTCGGAACCCCAGCCGGCGCAGGAACCACGGCGCCGTCAGCCGCATGAAGAGCGAGCCCGAGGCGCTCGTGAAGGTGACGAGCCCACTCTGGGCGGCCGAGAGCTCGAAGCCGATCTGGAGCATCATCGGTAGCAGGAACGGCATGGCGCCCACGGCAATGCGCGACAGCGTGCCGCTCAAGACCGAGAGGCGGAAGGTCGGGATGCTCATCAACCGGAAATCGAGCACCGGATGAGAGTGGCGCAGGGCGTGCCGCCAGTAGGCGAGCGCGGTTGCAAGCCCGAGGGCGAGAAGTGCGGCCGCGACGTTCGACGAACCGACGCCTCGGCCGACCATCTCGAAGCCGCTCATGAGGCAGCAGAGCGAAAGGCCGGACAAGGCGATGCCGCCGAAGTCGAAACTCACCCGTTCGGCCTCGCGCACCTCGTCGATGTATCGGGTCACGAGCGCGATGCCGAGGAGCCCGATCGGCACGTTGATGTAGAAGATCCAGCGCCAGTTCAGATAGGTGGTGATGAGGCCGCCGATCGGCGGACCGAGGATGGGGCCGAGCGTTGCCGGCACCATCAGCCAGGCCATCGCCTTGACCAGCTCGCGCTTGGGCACAGAGCGCAGCAACACGAGGCGGCCGACCGGCATCATCATGGCGCCGCCGATGCCTTGCAGGATGCGGGCAGCGACCAGGAACGACAGGCTCGGCGCCTGCGCGCACAAGACCGAACTCACCGTGAAGAGGGCAATGGCTGTGCGGAAGACGGTGCGCGAGCCATAGCGGTCGGAAACTTTGCCGCTGGCCGGGATCAGCACCGCGAGGCTCAAAAGATACGAGGTGAGCGCCACGCTCATGTGCAGCGGGTCGACCCCGAACGAGCGCGCCATGGTCGGCAGCGCGGTGGCGAGCACGGTGCCGTCGAGCTGCTCCATGAACATCGCGCTCGCCACGATCAGGGCGACGGTGCGGGTGCTCGGGCGATTGGCTGGGACGGCGGCAGGCGGGGGATGTGCGGGCGAAGAGTCGGACATTCACCCGATAGTTGCGCTCATCCGAGCTCGTTGAGAAGACCTAAAGACTCATAGCGGTTACCCGCGGTCGCTCAGGTGCCGTGCGGTCGTGGGCGGTGGCGATGTTCCGGAGAACCGAACAGGCAGTGGAAGGCCATCCGACGCCGGGGTTGGCCAGTCCCCGGCGTGCCGCCGAGACCATCGTGTTCCATGAACCGATCCTTGGCGTCCCGGAAGCGCGAGTAGGTGCCGCGCTCATCGTCGCTCCTTAAGTGCCCTTGTTCAAGACTTCTGCCGAATGATACGCTTCGATCCACTGGTCTCACACAAGTCGATCCGAACGGTGCTCAACGTACTGCCCGACCGTGCCGCGCCAAAAATCCCTTCGCATGATGGCTGCGCGACGGCGACCGCCCCTCTCATGCGTCCCAGGCCATGCCCGGGATCATGACAGCTTTGTTACTCTTTATGACAAGGGACTCCCGATGCGTACGGGGTCTCGACACGGAGGGAAGGGAGAAGAGTGATGATCGCGAAAGCCAGCGTGACTGCACTTAGCCGCCTCGCGAGACTGCTTGCCGTGGGGCTTGGGGGCGCCCTGGCGCTGCCGGCCTTCGGCAACGCCGCCCTGGCGCAGGACATCTCCATCTACTTCGTCGGCTGCGCGGCGCCGACCGGCTTCCACGGCTATCTCGCGCGCGGCGCCGAAGAGGCCGGCAAGAACCTCGGCGTCAAGGTCACCTACATCTACCCGGACCAGCTGACGATTCCCAACCAGGTGCAGAAGATCGAGGAGGCGATCGCCGCGAAGGCCAACGGCATCGCGCTGTGCGAGTTTGCCGAGGACGCGGCCTATGCCGACGTCGCGGCACGCGCCAAGGAGGCAGGAATTGCGTTCGGCAGCGCGGCGGCGCCGCCGGCCGGCTCGCAGGTCCGCAACCCCAACGATTTCTTCCTGTTCCGCACCGGGTCCGACGAGAAGGCCGCCGGCGCGCTCACGGCCCAGCGCCTCATCAAGATGGGGGTCAAGGGCGGCGTCGTCGTCGGCGACCAGCAGCCGGGCGATGCCACGTGCCGCGACCGCGCCGATTCCGAGATCGCCGCCCTGAAGGCCGCCGGCATCAAGGCCGAGTTCCTGGAGCTCACGATGGACCCCGGCCAGCAGTCCGAGGCGCTCTTCAACTATCTTCGCAAGAACCCGGACACCGCTGCCGCCACCAGCGTCTGCGACGTTATCGACGGCTTTCTCACCGCCAAGGCCGACAGCGGCCGCAACGACCTGATCCTGACCGGCTACGACATCGTGGCGCAGTCGCTCGCCGCCATCAAGGACGGCAGGCAGGCATTCACCATCGATCAGCAGCAGTTCTGGCGCGGCTACATGCCGGTCCTGCTGCTGACCCACTATCTCAAGTACGGCCTGATCGAGGCCAACTACTTCCTCACCGGCCCGACCGTCGTCGATGCCTCGAACGTCGATCGGGTGGCCGCCCTCGTCAAGCAGGGCTATCGCTGAACGGGTCAGATCTCCGGAGCGGGCGCCACGGCGCCTGCCCCGGAACGACGCGCTCGGGCTCCATGCCTCAAGCACCTGGAACGGCTCAAGGATCGGCAGGGCGCGCGGCCGCTCCACCCGCCCGTAAGGTCGTCTACGGCGAGGCCGCGCGGCGGCTGATGTTGCGTCCGGAGGCGACCGCGGTCGCCGCCGTCGTCATCCTCTTTATCGTCTTCACGATCCTCAGTCCGAGCCTGTTTCCGACTAAGCTGACCTACATCAGCATCATGGCCGTCGCCGCCGAGCTTGGCATCGTCAGCATCGGCGTGACGCTCCTGATGATCGGCGGCCACTTCGACCTCTCCGTCGGCGCGGTGCTGGGGCTCACCTCCTATGTCGCCGTGGTGCTGATGCGCGACTTGGGCCTGCCGCCAATCGTTGCCGGCCCCGCCGCCGTCGCCGTGGGTGCCGCGCTCGGCGCGATCAACGGCGCGATCGTGGTCAAATTCCGGATCCACTCGTTCGTCGTGACCTTGGGCACGATGCTCATCTGGCGTGGCGTCCTCATCGCGCTGACCGGCGGTTTTCCCATGACCGTTGCCATCCCGCCGGAGTTCAAGGACATCATGTCCGGGCCTCTTCTCTTCGGCTTTCGCATGTCGATGCTATGGTTCTTCGTCATCGGCGGGCTCGGCACGATCCTGCTGCTGGGAACGAGGTTCGGGAACTGGATCCAGGCGCGCGGCCAGAACGAGCAGGCGGCGCGCAATCTCGGCGTGCCGGTCGATCGCGTCACCCTCATCCTATTCATGCTGACCTCGGCCCTGGCCGCCGTCTCCGGCGTGATCCAGGTGGCGCGGTTCTCGTCGGTGGATGCGCTGCGCGGCCAGGGCATGGAGTTGCAGGCCGTGGCCGTCACGGTCATCGGCGGCACGCTGCTGTCGGGCGGCTACGGCAGTGTTGTCGGCACGATATTGGGCGCCATCACTTTCGGCATGATCCAGGTGGGCCTCGTTCTCGCCGGGGCGCCCGGGCACTTCTTTCAGACGCTGACCGGCCTGATCGTCGTCGGCGCCGTCATCTTGAACACCGCCGTTGCCCGCCGGAT
>JAFAME010000303.1 GCA_019233695.1 Methylobacteriaceae bacterium | reverse complement strand
TGTCAGAATGATGCTGCAGGTTGGCGCGTCTGCCGACGACGAAACTGTCGAGCACCCGCACCCGGTCCCCGCGGGCGATGAGGCGATCGACGAGATGGCTGCCAATGAAGCCGGCGCCGCCGGTGACTAGCGTGACGGTCGGGCCCGACATCTGGCTGGTGGTCTCCTCGCGCATCCAATTCGAGGGTTCTCATATATGACCGCCGATGCTTCGACAAGCCGCGGGATAGGACGCCAAAGCCCTCGAATCCGCCCAGATTCACAGATACTTAGGTTGAACGAATCGGATCTAACCGCGAAAAAATACCGAGCGTGAGTGCATTGCACAACATCTGTCCTAGCGGCGGAGAGCGGCAGAGCGTCTCGCGGTCGCCGGCAGATTGATTGCAAACAGCCTTGCACTTTTTGGCACGGCCAACGTCACTCGCATTTCTGTCCAAAGGGAGTGACCGGCGCAACGGGCGTCTCCTTGGAGGCAAGCCGCCAGCCGGGTTGCAAGCGCACGTCGCGTACCAGCAGGTGCATGCCGCCGTCCGCGGCGGCGGAGCCCGCCACGCCGGCATCGAGAATCTGGATGCCGACGGCGGCCGCCTTGTCGCACAGCTCAACCGACACCCAGCACCGCCGCCAGCCGTCGGCGAGCGCTTCAATGCCGCCGTCGAATGCATCCAGGGTTCTTGCAGCAGATCCGGCCGCAAGATCGCAATCCAGGGTCCCAATTCGCCCGGGCACTTTGCGATCCCTTATAATGGTTCGGATCTTGGTCACGCCGGAGGGCTTTGCCGCCACCGAGAGAACGTATGGCCGAGCGGGGACCACAGGCTGAATGGCAGTCTCGAACGAATGCGATGCGGTGGAAGGATCGGCGGTGATCTCTTCGATGCCGTCGGGTGCGTCCGTCCGGATGGTGACGCCAAAGGTAGTCCAGCCTTTAAGGAACCGCTCCGCGGTCCAGACGGGCTCAGTGGACGCATCGGCGTCCGGGATGCGTTCTTCCGGCCCAAGTGTCGTCACGTCGTCCGTCCTGCCGGGCAACCCCAAAGCGCCCGCAAGGAGACGCCCCAGGCGGCGTGAGGCGTCCGCCTCATATCCAACTCGAAGATGGTCGGCGCTCGCGAACATCTCGACCGGCCAATGTTCCAGGATCTCGGGAGGAACCACGACCAGGTTCCGATAGCGTTCCTGCAGGATCGAGAAAATCGAGCGGAGTTGCGCACGGGTCGACTCCATCAGGCGACTGCACGGATGCGGTTGAAAGGCAATGATCAGCTTCGCCCCGTATCGGCGAGCCAAGTCAGCGAACTGGCCGAAGACCTCTGTCGGATCAAACCCGCTCTCGCCGAATAAGCCTCGATATTGGCTTGGCGCGCCAAGCCACAACCCGACCAAATCGTCTTTTCCGCAGAGAACCGACATCTTCGAATTTGGATTGCCGTCGGTCAATCGCAAGTCGTCCTCTGGCCACCAACCGCGATTCCGGTCAATCGACTTCATGGCGGCGCTCGCAGTCCCGTTGACCGTAAGGCCTGGCGTCATCGGCCGGACAAGACCGCCCAGCGAAAAGGTATTGCTCGTCACCACGGGGCGAAGCGCTAGACTTGGGGGGGATAAAACCGCCCAAGGGGCCGCAAAGGAGCTGTAAATCCGGTCGCCGCCGCCGATGGATTTGTCGCCGAGTACCAGTTCCTCTCGTGGAAGGTTGTTTAGACTTACGTATAGGACTATCGCTTTCAGTTTGTGGTCGTTGGCCACAACGGATTTTGCAATATGATAGTATCCTGAGAAGCCTGTGTTGCCACAACAGCCTAAATTTGCATACGTCATACCACCCAAATAAGGCTCGACGAGGTTCGGAATTATAGCGTGAAATCCTGAACTGTCGCCGACTTGGACAAAGTCGGCTTGCGTGTCGGCGAAGTCTTTCAATTTCTCATATATGATAAGCTTTTGAGCCAGCTCATTGGTGAGATAATTGAAATCGAGATAGTTGGATCTCTCCACAAAATTCGGACGGACAATGATCTGGACTCCCAGCTCTATGCCAAGAATCGCAAGTGCAGCGACGGCGAGAGGCTTAAAACTGGAAATAAATGAATTCATTTTGTTGCCTCGCGCCGAAGAACACGATCGCGTAGAAGATGCACACATAGAGGATGCTGCGGACCGGCCATGACCACCCTTTGTAGAGATCGACGAACTCGGCATCGCTGCGATAGGCGAGCACCTCGGTTATGACGACGGGCGCGCCGAACAGCACCATACCCCAGCCGATGTCGATCACGAGACGCCAGTCCGGCGCATTGCCGACCAGCAGGGGGATGGACTGAAAGGCCGGCAGAAGCTCGCTCGCGGTGGCGCGAAAGAAGATCCAGCCGATGCACACGAGATGGAACATGAGGATGACGGCTACGGCTTTGCCAAGCCGCCCGCCGAGGGCCCGCAAAATCCGTTCCTCGATCAGCAGTACGCGGTAGGCGACCAGCAGGAGGCCATGATAGAGGCCCCAGACGATGAAGCCGACGCCGGCGCCGTGCCACAGGCCGCCGAGGAACATCGTAATGCCGAGATTGCGCAGCGTCTTGAGCCGCCCGTGGCGGTCTCCACCCAGGGGAATGTAGAGGTAGTCGCGCAGCCAGGTCGACAGTGAAATGTGCCAGCGGCGCCAGAACTCGGTCGGCGAGCTCGAAAAATAGGGCGTGAGGAAGTTTCGCGTCAGCTCGATGTTGAACAGCTTGGCGACGCCCCGCGCGATATCGGTATAGGCGGAGAAGTCGCAATAGATCTGGCCGGCGAAGCAGTAGGCGAACAACAGCCCCGCTCCCGGAGAGACAGACCCCGGCGCGAGGTGGGGCTCAAGCAACGTCACCAGGCGGCCGAGGTTGTCGGCCATGACGATCTTCTTGCAGAGGCCCCAGGCGATGAGCCAGATGCAGGTCTCCCATTGCGGCCAGCTGATGGGAGGTCGCCTAGCTGCCACCTGCGGCAACAGGTCGGCCGCCCGCGCGATCGGTCCAGCGACAAGCTGCGGGAAGAGCGTCACGAACGTGATGTAGTCGATCAGCCGATTGTGCGGCTTGAAGCGGCCGCGGTAGATGTCGGCCGTATAGCTGATGGTGTGAAACGTATAAAAGGAAATGCCGGGCGGCAGAATGAACGGAAAAATCGGCAATGCAAGTGCCAGACCGACCCGCGAGAGGAAGGGCTGCAGGCCAGCGGCCAGCCAGTCATAATACTTGAAGAAGGAGAGAAGACCTATCTGTATGGAAACGCTCGCGACGAAAAGAACTCTTTTATACGGGAAATTCGTATCGGGACCAATCTTCTGCCCGACAAAGTAATCGAATATGCATGTAAACAACAAGGGGATGAGATAGTATACGCCGGAAGTCGCATAAAAATAAAGGCTGGCCAGGCATAGCCACAGATTGACCCAGCGAGTGCCGAGAAGGAGTCGGTATCCGAGATAGACGCCGGGAAGGAAGAACAGCAGGAACGGAAAGGAATTGAAGGTCAGCTGCTGAAACAAATGTCGGTTCCCCCCAGCGGTCGGCAGTGCGCCAAAATGAGGTCAGCTACGCGTCCAGCAGTAAGACAGCGGCGTGCGTCCTCACGACAAGCTTTGACCTGGTCACGACCGCAAGGAGTCTGGTGGGTCCATCCAATCGCTCCGTTTCAGTCGGAGGCCGATCACTCGGTCATCGCAGGCTAAAAATCGGGATTGCGAACCGTAAGAATGCCGTCATTGGTGGCAAACCGGCCAAGCGGCGTATCGTGCTCCCGGTCCGGGAGAAAGCTGAACACGATGTCCCACCCATGCTCGGCAAACATGTCATGCAGGGTCTGATGCACGTCGGCACCGTGGGTGCCCATGTGGATGCGTCTCACCTTGCGCTTGAGGACATCCATGTGAGGGGGAAACACCACGATCTCGGACTGCTGGATGTCCGATTCCAGAAAATCGACGGCATCGAAGGGCCCGAGCACGTCGCGTAGAGTGATGCTGCTGACGAGCTTGATCTCCGTCATGAAATTCTTTCCCGGAACAACATCCTTCGTCAGCCCGGTCGTGTTCCTGAGGAGCAGATTTGACAGCGCATGTTCGGTGCGGCCGTCAGCTACGAGTTCGCGAACGTAGTCCTCGCGCGCTCGTGGCTCATTGGTGGAAATGCAATTTTGTGCGCCGGCCCCGGGTGAGCCCACAGGAAAGAAGGCCGGTTCGTTCGTGTCGCTGACGATGGCCTGCATGATCCACTGCTGTTCCGGGTCGATGCCGTTGTCGCGCATGTGCCGTTTGACCCATTCCACATTCTCGGGGATCGGCTCGATGGCGACAAGCTTGCAAGGCATCGGATTGAGAAGCTGCAGCGCGCGATGGCTGCCGACCGCCTGGTAGCCATAGAGCGCACCAAGCGTGACCATGACGAAGCGGTCGCGCGCCTCGCGCGCGGCCAGCACCCAATCGGCCGCCTCGAACCAGAATTCGCCGTTGTTGCCTCCGCCGAGGGTCGGAATTTCCATCTGGAGCTCGGCGCCATCGATAAATGCAGGATGATATCCCCACATCTCGAGGAATTCCTTGGCCGTCAGGTTGCCGAAGAAATCGACCGTAAATCCAGCCGGAACGCGCCCGGACCATGGTTGGATCGACTGAAAAACGTCAGCATAGTCCAGCAGGTTGTTCATGGTCGTCCCGGCAGCAGTAATTGCCTCGAAGCTGGCGAAGCGTCCCGCATGAACCGGCGTCCGACCGCTCGTTCCATCCGGCAACGCAGCACCTCGGCAGAGAACCCCCCTCCCTTTCGGCCCGTCATCGCCACGCTTCTGCAATGCCCGGCGAGAACCGCGGTCCGGTGTTTGCGTTGTCGCGCCCGGCCCTGTCAAGTAGATGTGTGGCAGCCACCGGCGTTGCTCGTCGAGCTCGATCCTTGTCTGAAACGGACCGGCTCGGTTTTCCCGGAAACGGACCGCAAGTGCGGTCAAATCCGCTTGCGCCGGCACTGCAAACCCGCTAATGGCCGACCCAAGCTCGCGCGGGCCAGAAGCGCTCCGAGCCGGGGGCCGCGCGGCCCGAAGGCGTCGCGTGTTGGTGTGCGGAATTGCGGTGTTGAACCGGTCCGGAGCTACCCGTCCGGCGGGCACAGCGGCGTGAATCAGGGCAGAGAGTTCGGAGTGACGCAACCGATCTCGGCGTCGGGCAGGACGACGCTCTGGATCTCGATTTGTGGGTCGGCCAGACGCGCGATATGCTGCGCACCAATATTGGGGCCGGCCTCTGCGACGAGCGAGATGGGTGGGGCGTTCGCGATGAGTGCCCGCGAGCATGATGTATCGGCGCGGCGGGCGCGATCGGCGGATCGGCCTATGGCCATCGTGCCGTCGGGCGGGTGGGACATGCATTGAGATGAATGAGGCGAGCGCAACCGTTCTCTCCGAGCCGCGCATCGGTGCGACCGCACCCCCCCTCGCAGTGTCGCGTCCACCGCTGCGGGCGATACGAGTCCTGCTGCCGGTCTGGGGATACAAGTTCGTCCGCCAATTCCTCGAGTTTTGCCTGCCGACGCTGCTTGCTCCCGGCAACGTGCCGGCGCTGGTCGAGGCCCTGCCCTGCGAATTCGTGCTGATGACGAGCGATGCGGACGCCCCGACGATCCGGGGTCATCCGGCGTGGCGGAGCCTGTCGCGCATCTGCGACACGAAGCTGATGCCGATCGACGACCTCATCACCGACGGCAATCATAGCGCGACGATCACGCTCGCCTACGCCCGCGCTGTGCGCGAAACCGGCGATGACATGCTCGACACCTGTTTCCTGTTCCTGGTGTCGGACTACGTCGTGGCCGCCGGCTCGCTCGGCAATGTCGTTGCCCGCATCCGCGACGGGGCAAGCGCAGTGCTCGCCGGCAACTTCCAGATTGTCGCCGAGGACGCGATCCCGCTCCTGCGACACAGGGTCAATCCGTCCTCACCCTATATCCACCTGCCGCCGCGCGAACTGGTCGGCTGGTCGCTTGCCCACCTGCACCCGGCGACCGTCGCCAACATCGTCAACTTCGGCCTCAACCACAACGCCCACACCAACCGGCTCTTCTGGTGCGTCGACGAACGCACGCTGATCGGCCGGTTCTACCTGATGCACATGATCGCCATTCGGCCGGAGGTGACTGACTTCATCATCGGGGCCTCGTGCGACTATTCGTTCGTGCCGGAGATGTGCCCATCCGGCAGCGTCTCGGTGCTGACCGACTCCGACGAATACCTCGTCGTCGAAATGCAGCCGCGCGATCACGAAAACCGGCACCTCCGGTGGGGGCCGATCGATCCCAAGGATCTCGCCGACAGCCTGTCGGAATGGACCACCACCCAACACCGCAAGAATGTCGACAACGTCCTGCTGTACCACGCCGCCGAGGTTCCGCCCAATCTCGACGAGGTGATGGCGCAGTCGGACGCCTTTCTGAGCCGCGTCAACGGCCAGCTTGCGCCGACGCCGCAGCCGCATCGACATCATCATTACTGGATCGGCTCGATTGCGGCGCATCGCGCGGCGACACGGCAGGCGCTCAGCCGGCAGGACTGGAAATTCCTGCTTGGCCAGACCCCCGATCGGCGCGGCGGTCTGGTCGGAATGGTATGGCGCCTGCGCTTTGCGCTCTTCGGTCGGCCGCCGCAGGTGACGCGGCTGCATCCGCGCTGGC
The DNA here is from genome assembly GCA_019233695.1 of Methylobacteriaceae bacterium. GTDB lineage: Bacteria > Pseudomonadota > Alphaproteobacteria > Rhizobiales > Beijerinckiaceae > JAFAME01. The sequence continues at coordinate 5,871 of JAFAME010000303.1, read as the reverse complement.
CCGACTACCGACTGCCGCTTGCCGCACTGCAGCGCTTCACGCCGAGCAACGGACAGATTCTGGTCGTCGCCGAGCAGCCGATCGGCTTTGCCCATTGGCTCGCGAGCGTTGCCAAGGACGTGTTCAGCATCGAGACCGGGCGGCTCCTCGAAATGTCCCGCCGGCAATATCTGCCGATGGTCGGGGGATTCGATACCTGCATGCTGATCCTGACCGAAAAGGACCTCAACCGCGGCGACGAGCTGGTCGAGCGGATCGGCCCGTTGCTGAAGCCGGGCGGTCATTCGATGATCCTGGTCACGAACGATCGCGGCCTCGACGATGCGGCGGGCTTCGGCCTGAGCTTTGCCTATCACGCGCCCCGCTTCCTCCACCTTGGAACCTCGGTCGCCGAAACCCACTACGTCCCTTCGGACCGGCGACGATGGCAAATCCAGCGCACGATCGGCCGGCTCGGCCGGGCAGCGTTTCGGCGCCCGATCCTGTTTCCGCTTGCCGCCGCGGCGGGCGGCGTTCTGGCGATCGGCAGTTTCCTGTCCAATCAGTCGTCGATGCGCACCGAGCCGACCCCGCCACGGCGCGGACTATGCTCCAGCGTCTTCATGATCCTGCGGACCTCGGCCGCTTCAATGGAACGGCCGCTGCCGCGATTCCGGCACGAAAGAGATCTTCGTCCCATGCGCCAAATCCCTCCGGAAGCCGAGTACGAGCGCTATCTCACGTTGCGTGACGAACTCGGTCTCGAGCCACTCGGGCTGCGAATGAACCAGGTCTGGCACGATGATCCCCGGCAGCTCGGCAGCCTGTTGGCGCGCTACAAGTTCATCGCCAAGCTGCTGAGCGAACGGCACGACGTCGGCGAATACGGCTGCACGGATGCCTTTGGTACGCGCATCGTGTTGCAGGAGGTCAAGAAAGCCACCGTCTACGACCCCAATCCGATCTTCATCGAGGATGTGCAGCGTCGCTATCGCGAGGAGTGGCCGCTCGACAGCGACGTCCACGAGATCCTGACGGGCCCGCTGCCGCGGACCCACGATTCGATCTACAGCCTCGATGTCCTCCAGACCATCTCTCCGGAAGACGAGGCCGCTTATGTCCGCAATCTGCGGGATTCGCTCAGCCGCGATTATGACATCCTGATCGTCGGCACCCCCTCCTATGAGGGCATGCGATCGAAATGGCAGGACGTCTTTCCACGTGGGTCGGAGGGCGAGGATCACGTCGGCATGGGCGCGAGCGGCAGGCCGGCGGGGGAAGTCGCCGCACCACGATCTGCCGGCTTTTTCGCGCGGTCATCCGAGACGAAGCTCGGCGGCCGCTATATCGTCAATGAAATCACCGGCGCACGGATCTATGCGGAAGAGCCGCAACCCGAGCCGCGACCGAAGCTGCGGCGCAGCATCTATCCGCGCACCGGGGGCGAATTGAAGGCGCTGCTCGAGCGTTATTTTCATACCGTTTTCTTGTTCTCCATGATCGATGAAGTCGTACAGGGGGGCATCACCCCCGCTGCCCAGTACGTCTTTGCCGTCTGCTGCGGCAAGAAAGTCTGAGCCTTGCACGCGGTCGAGCGCCGCACGCCAGTGGAACAGCGGGTGAGGATCGGCAATCTCGCGACGATACGCTGCCTCGGAGCGGCCTCGGCATGATGCTTGCCCCGCTGAGTTCCGACGAGGTTGCCTCGGTCGGGTCGCGGTTGCTCGGCTGGCGCGTTGTGGCAGCCGAGCCCGTGCGGCGCGGCGGCAACAATCGAATCTTCCGCCTTGTCGGGCCGGGCGGCCCGATCGCCCTGAAATATTATCCGTTGCAGAAAGATGACCCGCGCGATCGCCTTTCCCAGGAATTCGCCGCGCTGTCGTTTCTTAGCAAGAACGGCATCGACGAAGTGCCGCGGCCGATCGCCCGCGACGACGTGCGGCGCTGCGCCGCCTATGCGTGGATCGAGGGTGCGCCGCCCGCCGAGCTCGGCGGCGAGGAAATCGATGCGCTCGCGGCATTTTTCCTGAAGATTCAGACCCTGCGCGACCGGCCCGAAGCGCAACGACTGGCCGATGCCTCGGCAAGCTGCTTTTCCCCGCACATGGTTGCCGGACAGCTGGAGGAGCGCCTGCGGCGGATCCGCGAGGTCGCAATACGGGGATCGGAGCTTGCCGGATTTCTTGACGAGAGCCTGGCGCCTGCCGCCGCCGCCGCCGTGGTCCGCCTCAAGCACGAATGCGGCCGCGCGAGCCTACGGTTCGACGAGCCGCTCCCGCGCTCGTTGCGGGCCCTGAGCCCATCCGACTTCGGGCTGCACAATACGTTACGCGCGCCAACCGGTCGGCTGTGCTTTGTCGATTTCGAGTATTTCGGCTGGGATGATCCGGCAAAAGCAGTGGCTGATGTGATGCTTCACGCCGGCATGGCGCTGCCGGAGGATCTCGCGCACCAATACCGAGCAAGGATCGAAGCCGGGATCGCCCGCTCGGACCCGCGCTTCGCCGAGCGGCTCGACTTGTTTTTTCCCGCGATTGCGTTGATATGGTGTCTGATCCTGCTCAACGAGTTCCTCCCTGAGCGGTGGGCTCGCCGAGCGCTCGCCGGCCAGACCGACGGTCGCGCCGTCGTCCAAGCAAGGCAACTGGAAAGGGCGCGCGACTTGCTTCGCCGGTATGGTTCATGACCTCTGCAGGCATCCTCGCTGAAACAGGCTCGCCGCCGCTCGATGCCCGTTCGAAGGCGCTGCGCAGCACCGTCGTCGAGGCGATCGTGGCCGCCGGCCGGGGCCATCTCGGCCCGGCGATGTCGCTCATCGAGATCATGCGCACCCTCTATGATCATGTCTTGCGGGTGCGGCCGGAGGAGCCGCTCTGGCCGGAACGCGACCGCTGCATCCTGAGCAAGGGTCATGGATGCCTGGCGCTCTACGCAATCCTCGCCGACAAGGGATTCTTTCCGCTCGAGACGCTGGCGACGTTCTGCGGCCACGACAGCATTTTGGGCGGACATCCGGAGTTCGGCATCGTGCCCGGGGTCGAGGCATCGACCGGCGCCCTCGGCCACGGACTGTCGATCGGCATCGGTCGGGCGCTGGCTCTTCGCATGCGGGGCAGCAAGGCCCGAATCTTCGTGGTCCTCGGCGATGGCGAGCTGAACGAAGGTTCGGTGTGGGAAGCCGCGATGGCGGCAAGCAAACACAAGCTCGACAGCCTCACCGCAGTCGTCGATTACAACAAGTTCCAATCTTACGGACCGACCTCCGAAGTCCTGGAGCTCGAGCCGCTGGCCGACAAGTGGCGCAGCTTCGGCTTTGCCGTGTCGGAAGCCGATGGACACGACGTCTCGGACCTGCGCCGCGCGCTGGAGAAGGTGCCCTACCGGGCCGGCCGACCGAGCGTCCTCATTTGTCATACCGTGAAGGGCAAGGGGGTGCCGGACGCGGAAAGCAACGCGGATTGGCACCACAAGAACAAGCTCACCGCCAACGAATTGACCACGATCCGCTCGGTCCTTGGAGGAGGGTGAGATGCGCAAGACCTCACTCGACATGGTCCATGCCCTGGCCAAGCGCGATCCGCGGGTGGTCTATATCGGGTCCGACCCGGGTTCGGGCACCCTCGACTCCATGAAGAAGGAGTTTCCGCAACGCTTCTTCATCGAGGGCATCTCCGAAGCCCATGTCGTGGGCATGTCCGCAGGGATGGCAATGGAAGGCCTCATCCCTTACGTCAACACCATTGCCACGTTTCTCACCCGGCGCTGCTACGAACAGGTCGCCGTCGACCTCTGCCTGCATGATCTGCCGGTGCGGCTGATCGCCAACGGCGGTGGGCTCGTCTATGCGCCGCTCGGGCCGACCCATCTGGCGGTCGAGGATATCGCGATCATGCGGGCCCTGCCCAACATGACCGTGGTCTGCCCCACCGATGCCGACGAGATGCGCCGGTTCATGGAGCAGACGACGGAGTGGCCGCATCCGATCTACATCCGCCTTGGCAAGGGCGGCGATCCCATCACCTCGCGCGCCGAGGAGGGCTTCGAGATCGGCAAGGCGATCCTCAAACGCGAGCCGGGCCGCCTGCTGATTGCCACGACCGGCATCATGGTGCACCACGTCCTCGGGGCGACGAAGCTCCTCGCTGCGGCTGGAATCCACTGCGGCGTCGTGCATTTCCATACCGTCAAGCCGCTCGATGAAGAGGCGCTTCTCGATCTTGCCTCCCGCGTCGATGCGGTCGTGACCGTTGAGGAACACACGTTGATCGGCGGGCTCGGCAGCGCCGTTGTCGACTGCCTGTCGGACCGGCTGGCGCTCGGCAAGCCGGTGTTGCGGCTCGGCCTGCCGGATCGCTTCACGCACAATTATGGCTCGCAGGAGGGCCTGCTCAAGCACTACGGCCTCAGCGCCGAGGGCATCGCGGCAGCCGTCTCGCGCTTCGTGGCGCGGCCCTCCGCCGTGCAACAACCACCCTCGCTTGTCAGGGTTTGAAGGGGGCGATGTTCAAAGTCCGCTATTCCTATCTTCCGCAGCAATTCGGCGACCCGTCGGAGATCCTCGAAGAGCTGCGGCGCTTCGTGCCGACCGGCGACTTCACCCTTGGCAAGCCGGTGTCGGAATTCGAGCGGCGGTTCAGCGAGCTCATCGGGACGAGATACGCCATCGGCGTCGGCTCGGGCACGGATGCATTGAAGCTGCCGCTGAAGGCCCTCGGCATCGGCCATGGCGACGAGGTGATCACCACCGCCAACACCTTCATTGCGACTGTCGGGGCCATCAACGAGATCGGTGCCCGCCCGGTCTTCGTCGACTGCGACGACACCTTCTGCATGAACGTCGATCAGGTCGAGGCCGCCATCACGCCGCGCACCAAGGCGATCATGCCGGTGCATTTCACCGGCTACATGACCGACATGCGAAAGCTGATGCCGGTTGCCGAGAAGCACGGCCTGCCGGTCGTCGAGGACGCCTGCCAGGGCATTCTTGCCGACATCGAGGGCAGGCGTTCGGGCACCTGGGGTATCGCCGGCGGCTTTTCGCTGCACCCGTTGAAGAATCTCAATGTCTGGGCCGACGGCGGCGTCATCGTGACGAACGATGACGGGATGGCCGAAAAGCTGCGGCTGTTGCGCAACCACGGGCTGAAGAACCGCGATGAGATCGAGATCCTCGGCTACAACAGCCGCCTCGACTCAGTGCAGGCGATCGTCGGCAACTGGCTCATCAAGGACACCCATTCCATCACCGCGCGGCGCATCGAGAATGCGGCGTATTACGATGCCGCGTTCCAACAGATGCCCGAGGTGCGCGTCCCGCCGCGCCCGGCCGAGTGCAAGCGCGTGTTTCACCTCTACATCATCTTCGCGCAGGAACGCGACCGTCTCTTCCAATACTGCGTCGATAAGGGAATCGAGGCCAAGATCCACTATCCGATCCCGCTCTATCAGCAGAAGGGGCTTGCCCACTTCGGCTACAAGCCCGGCGACTTTCCGGTCACCGACCGGCACGCACGGGAGATCATTTCCTTCCCCTGCGATCAGCATCTCAGCCGTGACCAGCAGGACTATGTGATCGGGACGGTGCGCGCCTTCTACAAAGGACACTAGCCATGCGGCAGGTACCCTACGTCAATTTTCCGGCGCAATATCGCGAGGAAAAGGACGAGATCCTCGATGTCGTCGACAAGGTGTTCTCGCGCGGCGAGTTCATCGGCGGGTCCCCGGTCGATGCGCTCGAAGCCGAGCTTGCCACCTACATCTGCGTGCGCCACGTGGTGGCGCTGAACTCGGGCACCGATGCGCTGATTCTCGGCATGCGTGCCCTCGGCATCGGGCCGGGAGACGAAGTCATCACGCCGCCGAACTCGTACGTCGCCTCGACCGCTGCCATCG
>JAFAME010000099.1 GCA_019233695.1 Methylobacteriaceae bacterium | reverse complement strand
GTCCTTCTCCCGGAGGAACCGGCCGAGATCCTGCCGATGTTGCGGGCCCTGGCCCATTTCGACCGCCTCGAAATCACCGCCGAGGACCGGGGCCGCGCCGATATGATGCGCGCCGAGCAGCAGCGCGAGGCCACGCTCGCTCACTTGAGCAAGGAGGATTTCCTTCGGGAACTCGACCTGCGCGTGGAGCTCTTCGAAGCCATGCCCGAGGACCTGGACCGGATCGCCCAGCTTATCAACAAGACCAATCAGTTCAACCTCACCACCATCCGCCGCTCGCTCGAGGAGGTCGAGGCGCTCCACGCCTCGCCGAACTGGCGGGTCTATGCGCTGCGGGTAGCCGATAGGTTCGGGGACTATGGTCTTGTCGGAGTGGCGATCGTGGAGATCGTCGAGCCGGCGGTTCGTTGGCGCATCGACACGTTTCTCCTGAGTTGCCGGGTCCTCGGCCGCGGCGTCGAGGGCTCGTTCCTGTCGGGCCTGATGGCCGATGCCTGTCGGGCTGGTGTCGCCAGCATGGATGCCGCCTACATCCCCACGAAAAAGAATGTCCTGGCGGCCAACTTCCTGGCCGAACACGGCTTTCACCCCGTGAGCGAGACGCAGTGGACCATTGCCACCGAGCTTCCAGCCAAGGACGAAGTTGAGCGACCGCCCACGGCGAGTGAATCGCTGCCGCAGCCCGCGATCCTGTCCCCGGCGACCACGCCCGCAGCTGCCGCAACGTGACGATGGCCGGAAGGCTTGGAGATATTGGATGCTTCCCGATCACGAAAAATGTTCCGGTCCTCTCAATTGGGAGAGTTAGCGGTGGTCGCCCACGCGCGCTTGAGCGACGAATTTGTGGCAGGGGTCATCGCTGAAAATCCCATGCACGCGAACTTCATAAGGGCGGCGTTGCGTGTCGCCAGTGCCGAGACACGCGAGCAACTCGAAGATTATCTCAGCTACTGTTCGTCTATCGGCTTGCCGCTCAACTATGTGGTTGATTGCTATAATACGATCACGCTTGACACCCAGATGGAGCAGATTTACTTTCGCAAGCATAAGAAATATCGCTGGAGCCGCTTCTCCGAGGTTGCCGACAAAGTCTACTTTAACAATGACTATATGCGCAAATACATGTACGGACTGGCGGTTACCTCCTTTTTATGGCCAAATCACACTGCCATTCATCGGTTTTTTACGGAGACGTTTCCGGCAGGGGCGACCGGCACCTATCTCGAAATAGGCCCGGGCCATGGCTACTATTTCATGCAGGCGGCCCAGTTCGGGCATTTCGACAAGCTCATCGGGGTCGATATCAGCGCGGCTTCGATCGCGCTCACGCAGGATATCATCCGGCATTTCGGAATCGACAAGCAGCGCCGCGTCGAACTCGTCCAAACCGATTTTCTCTCCTTCGACGGTGCTTCGGAGCCTTATTCCTGCATCGTTATGGGCGAAGTGCTGGAGCATGTCGAGGACCCTGCCCGCTTTCTGCGCACGATCGCCACGATCAGCAGTCCTGACACTCATATTTTTGTCACGACGTGCGTCAATGCTCCGGCCGTCGATCATATCTACCTGTTCCGGGACCTCCACGAGGTGGAGGATATGGCCGGTTCCAACGGCCTCACTGTCATCAGGAGATTCTGTGGTCCCTATGCCGGCACAACGGTCGAGGAGTCCGCCGCACAGCAACTTCCAATCAACGTCGCCTATGTGCTGAAAAAGGCATGAACCGGTTCAGTCTCGCTTTTCATCATCTAGGCTTGGCGGTGCGCGACAAGGGGCCGGCGGAGAGGTTTCTCGACGGTCTGGGCTACCGCGTCGGCGAGCCGGTTTTCGATCCCGAACAGAACGTCAACCTGATCATGTGTCACCACGATAAGCAGCCCGCCGTAGAGGTCATTTATCCCGCCAAGGGACCAAGCCCGGTGGACGGATTGATGGCCCGTCACAGTGACGGCCTCATCTACCACGCCTGTTATGTCTCCGAGAACCTCGAGGCCAGCCTGTCGGCCCTCGATGATGCGCGCCTGCGAGCGGTTTGCGTGGCCCCGCCGAAACCGGCGGTGCTCTTCGGAGGCTCGCCGGTCTCATTCTACCAGCTCGTGGGGATGGGGGTGATCGAGATCATCGAGGGTCCGATTCCGCCGGGTTTCCCCGCATGAGGTTCATTTTTGCAAACCCAAAGCTGACGCTGGCCAAAGGGCTTGCATCTAAGGCGAAAGGGCAAATCGTGGCAGATCTCGTCCATCAGGTATTTGCGCAAGTTCTCAAGCTTGCGCCGTCGGACATCACCGACGAGACCTCGCCGGACAACACCTCCCAATGGGACAGCCTTGCCGCCATGAACCTGGTGGCCGCAATCGAAGAGGGGTTCTCGGTCGAATTGACGACCCGAGAGATAATGAGCATGCGAACGGTGGGAATGGCACGCTTGGTTTTGCGCAAGAAGGGCGTTGCGGGGATCTGATGGAGGCGGCCGAGCCCACGAATTGATACGTGACTTGACTTTTTTCCGCGCCGAATGCGAGTCGCCTCGTCATGTCTCCCGGTGTTGACGCGACCTATGTGGCGGAGGCTGCGAACACCGCCTCCCTGTCCGTGACCGCCGAGCCTCCGGGGCACGCGGCCAGGCGAAGCCTTGCCGGCCGAATATCCGACAAATCCATCTCGATCCTCTACGTCGCATTGGTCGCATGTTTCCTCGCGGTCGGCATTGTCCAGACACTGTTTCCGATTTGGCAGTTCGAACCGCTCGATGAACGGAGAGAACCGACCGTCCTCGACGACTATTTGACCCGCCTCGCTCGTCACGATCCGCAACTGCCGGCCACCCTCAGCGGTTGGTTCGATGACAAGTTCGGGTTCCGGGCACCTTTCATTCGCCTCTACAACGAGATGGAGTACCGCCTTTTCAACGTCAGCGCCCGAGAGTACATTGGCGAGAATGACTTCCTTTTCGAAAAGCGCTTCTTCGACTATGAAATTAAGAACAGTCGCTCGGCTCCTGTGTTAGAGAGGAATAAAGGACTGATCTTGACACATTTGCGCAATCTGAATGATTATTTAGCTCGCCGAGGCATCAAGCTAGTCATTGTGCCAATTCCACCGAAAGGCGACTTCTATCGAGAGTATCTTCCAATCTCAGCCCCGCGTCTACCCGAGCGATTCCTTCCCTATGAAGTCGAAGTAACCTTGAAGAACTGGACTAACGTCATCTATGTCGACGCGAATGCGGCTCTTCGTGCGGCGCTCGACGCAAAGACCGCTCAGGCGGCACTGTACTATCGCTCTGACCCTCATCTGAATTTTTGGGGTGCCCTGGCGATAGGGCCGGCAATCGCGAATTCAATCGCTGCAGACGCGCGAATTGGTATGCCCCCGTGGCGGAAGTTCTCCGACTACTATCGATGGCCCTATCCGGCCGGATCGGACCAGCGTTTTCTAGGATTGTTTGGATCATTTACGGAAAACATCCTTGTACCAAAAAACATAGAGTTCCCGTTTGCGGACACTAACCTTGGCTATTGGGAAAAAGATCCCAACTTTCACGGTTTTGAGGCCATGAATGAGAGCTCCATATTTGAATATGTCTATCACACAAGAGACATATATCTGAGTGATCGCCTTCCACCGGTGGTCATTTACGGCGACTCATTTGCTGACCACTTCGCTCTAGCAGGACTTCAGGATGAATTCGCGGCAGTGTACCGATCCAGAGAAAATAACCGCCAGCTTAAGGAGGTTGTCGATGCGATGCCTCAGGGCATAAAATATTTCTTGCTGATATTCAACGAAGGCACAATTGACCGGTTCGTGTACCCTCTCTTTGACGTAGGCCCAACTCCCTAGCTAGGTCGCTCGAGCATGGTGTTCAGTTCTAACATATTTTTGTTTGTATTCCTGCCGTCATTTTTACTGTTATACGTACCGACACCAAGGCGTTACAAAAACCACCTACTGCTGCTTGCCAACCTTCTATTCTACGCGCTTGGTACTGGTACATACGTGCTGCTGCTTGCCATTTCGGTAATTGCCAACTATGTCTTTGCGAGGATAATATTGCAACTTGCGGACCGATGGAAAACATATTTCTTTTGGCTATCTGTTGTATTCAACCTATCCTTCCTTGTGTATTATAAATACAGGGCCTTCCTGCTTGGCATTTCCGACTCAGCGTTGCATTTCTTTGGCGTTGACATTCCGGTCACCGCACCTGAGCTGGTTTTGCCCCTGGGGATTTCATTTTTCACCTTCCAGGCGATCTCCTACCTGGCCGACGTGTATTTGGAGCAGGTCGAGCCTACGAAAAGCCTGGTCGATTTCGGCACCTATCATTCCCTGTTTCCACAGCTCCTGGCCGGGCCCATTGTTCGCTACTCCGAGGTGGCGGCCCAAGTGGTCACGCGCAACCTCACCTGGGAGGGGGCCGCGGAGGGGACATACCGGTTTACGCTCGGTCTGGGCAAGAAGCTCCTGATTGCCAACCCCATAGGATCGGTTTCCGAGGCGATCTTCTCGCTGCCCCAAGCGGAATTGGGCTTCGTGGTGGCCTGGCTGGGGGCGTTCAGTTACGGCTTGCAAGCGTACTACGACTTCGCCGGTTATTCCGACATGGCCATCGGTCTCGGCAGGATCCTCGGCTTCAAATTGCCGGAGAATTTCAATCAGCCCTTCCGCGCCCAGAGCATCACCGAGTTCTGGCGTCGTTGGCACATCACGCTATTTCGATGGTTTCGCGACTACGTGTTCATTCCTCTCGGAGGCTCGCGACCTTCCGTTCGCAGTTACTTTGCCCTGGTGTTCGTTTTCGTCCTGTGCGGTTTGTGGCATGGCCCGACGCCAAACTTTGTGATTTGGGGGGCTTATCAAGGCGTCCTCATGGCGATCGAACGATATGTCGCGATAAGGTATGGCAGAGTCCAACGCGGGATTTGGGCCATGCCCTTGACCTTCGGATTGACGGTCTTGGGCTTCGCTTTTATCCGGTGCAGCGACCTGAGCTTCGGCTGGCACTATCTGTCGGTCATGGTCGGCATCAGCCGCCCGGAAGTCGTCTACTATCCGATCTGGTACTACCTCGAGGCGGACAAGCAGTTCGTCTACGCGGTGGCGATTTTCTTTGCCTGGTTCCCTGTCGAACGATTGAGCGCGCTCGGCACCGCCGGCGGCGTCAGGCTGGCGGTCAAATATGCCTCTGCGTTCGTGGTGATGGCTCTGTCAGTCATCTCGTTGTCCGCCTCATCGTTCAATCCGTTCATCTACTTCAGGTTCTGACGAGAGCCGGAGACTACCATCGTCTGTCACCTTCCGAGTGCGCTGACCTTTGCCCCTGGCGCGGCGCGTCTCTCAGGCCTGCGACAGCACCCAGTCGCGGGCTTTTGCGTTCGCGCCTCGATTGGGTGCGGCGCGACTTTGACAGAAGACGCTCGTTTCGTGGTCTCTCACGGCGCAGCGGCTGAAGCATCTGGGCGTGACACAATTCCGCCATCAAAGGCTTCGCGATCGCGCCCGCAACGAGCCAGGCAAATCCCGAAGTAGCGGGCCGGCGAAGGCGGCCCAAGCGCCGAGTTGCAGCCGATGGAACACATCGTGAAGCGGCGCGAATTCAGGCGCCAAAGATCACCTATTCGGATGGCCTTCAGGCCCTCACTGGACTGCACTCGCCAAAGGTGCTTTGATGGATCGTGGTGTTTGCGTCTGCGTTACGAGCTATTGTCGCTGTTGCTGCGGCCGGGTTCGCCGTCTCGCAGGATGCGTTGCTTTACGCTCCACCCGCACGGCCGCCTTCGCCGCATATTGCGGCAAGTGCCGCGGCATCGAAGGTTGCAGAGGTGGCAGGCCCCCAGCTCCCGACAGGCAGCCCGTTCGGCGGTCTCGCCAATGGCGGTCCTGCGGGGCCGCTGCTCATGAGTTCGCCTGCCCCGCAGTTCGACCCGCCGGCGCCGGGCACCGAGGCCGCGCTGCCGCCGCCGACCGAGCCGTCTTCCGACGCGCGCACCGTGTGGGCGACCTTCACGACGCCGAATCCGAAGGCGCACACGGCCTCCGGCGAGCCGTTCCAGCCCTGGGCGATGCTCGGTGCCCACCCGAGCCTGCCGTTCGGCAGCCGGGTGCGCGTCACCAGCAAGGCGAGCGGCAAGTCGGTCGTCGTGCGCATCGTCGATCGCTGCGGCTGCCGGGGCGGGATCGGACTGACGGTCGGCGCTGCCCGCGCCATCGGCATGGAGCGCGCCGGAGTGGTGCCTGTCGAAATCGCGGTCGTCAACTGACTGTGAGACGATCCTTGTCATCCCGGAAGCGCGCAGCGCCAGTCGGGATCGGGCGCCAGATCCCGGCTCTCCGCTTCGCTCCGGCCGGGACGAACTGACGGAGGCAGAAAGCGCCGAGCCGGCCTGCGGATCGGTAAGGGGTCCGCAGCGCCGGCCTCGGATCTTGCCTATTCGGCAGCCTGCGCGAGGGGTCGCGCGGTCTCGATGGCGTGGAGATAGACGTCGAGGAGCGCGTCGCGCTCGTCGCGCTCCTTGTCGTCCTGGCGTCGCAGCCGGACGACTTCGCGCAGGATCTTGACATCGAAGCCGTCACCCTTGGCTTCGGCATAGATGTCCTTCTTGTCTTCGTTCAGTCCCTTGATCTCCTCCTCGATGCGCTCGATGCGCTCGACGAAGGAGCGAAGCCGATCGCCGGAAATTCCTGCCGTACCATCCATGGTTTACTCCTCACCAACACAACCCCTCGAATGTCGGCGAGCCGGGTAACCAGTTCGTTAATCGTCCCGATTTTGAGCCGGCGCGCCCGCGCCTCGACAGGAACCGAAAACGCGCGTTGACGCGCCGCGGCTTCCGTCGTCCGATGTTTCCAAGGATGTCGGGAGAATGCCATGGCGGGGAGCCGGCTCAAATTCTTCGGCTGGGGCTGCGAAGGCGAGGGCATGACGCCCGAGGAGGAGGCCTTCGCGTTGAAGATCCACCGCGAGCGGTTTGGCGTCGAGGAGTTCGCCTCGCTGCCTGTGCCGGGCCTCGACGAGCTACGCTTGCGCGCGCCGCGCCTGAGGCCGCCGGCAAGTCTTGCGGCCTTGTGTTCGACCGAGCGCTACGACCGCGCGGCGCACGCCTTCGGCAAATCCTACCCGGACACGGCCCGCGGCATGTTGAACGATTACGAGAGCGCGCCCGATGTGGTGGCTTTTCCGGCTACCGAAGGGGACGTGGCGGCGGTGATGGACTGGACCGGCACGGCGGGGGCGATGCTGGTCCCCTTCGGCGGCGGCAGCTCGGTCGTCGGCGGCGTGACCGTCGATGCGGCGCGCGAAAGGCCCCTCGTGACGCTTGATCTCAGCCGATTGGGCAAAGTTCTCGAATTCGACCGCGCCTCGCGCGCGGCGCGGATCGAGGGCGGCGCCTTCGGCCCGGCGCTCGAAGCGCAGCTGAAGCGGCACGGGGTGACGCTGCGGCACTTCCCGCAGAGCTTCGCCCATTCGACGCTCGGGGGCTGGATCGCCACCCGCTCCGGCGGACATTTTGCGACCCTTACCACCCACATAGACGATTTTGTCGAAAGCCTGCGCATCGTGACGCCGGCCGGCACCTTTGAGACGCGCCGGCTGCCGGCCTCGGGTGCAGGCCCGAGCCCGGACCGCATGCTGATCGGCTCGGAAGGCATCCTGGGCGTCATCACGCAAGCCTGGATGCGCGTCCAGGACCGCCCGAAATACCGCGCCGGCGGCGCCGTGCGGTTCAAGGATTTTCATGCCGCCGCCAGCGCCGTGCGCGCAATCGCCCAGGCAGCGCTCTATCCGTCGAACTGCCGGCTCCTCGATGCGCAGGAGGCCTGCGACACGGGCGCCGGCGACGGCAGCGCCGCGATCCTGGTGCTCGGCTTCGAGTCGGCCGACCATCCGCTCGATGCGTGGATGGGACGGGCGCTCGAATGCTGCCGCGACCATGGGGGCGTGCCGGAGCGCACCGAGGGCGCCGAGGCACACCGCGAAGGAGCAGCAGGCCTATGGCGCAATGCCTTCATTCGCATGCCCTATGCGCGCGAGCGCATGGTGCCGCGCGGCATCATCACCGACACGTTCGAGACGGCCGTCACCTGGGACCGCTTCGAAGCCGCGCACGCGGCAATCACCCGCGCGACCGCCGATGCCATCCGCACCGCGACAGGCCGGCCCGGGCAGGTGACCTGCCGGTTCACCCATGTCTATCCCGACGGGCCAGCGCCCTACTTCACGTTCCATGCTCTGGGGCGCCATGGCGCTCTTCTGGAGCAATGGCGGGCGATCAAGAAGGCGGCGGGCGACGCGCTCCTTGCAGCGGGCGGCACGATCACCCACCACCACGCCGTCGGGCGCGACCACCGCCCCTGGTATGACCGGCAGCGGCCAAATCTCTTCGCGGAAGCATTGCGGGCCGCCAAGCGCGTTCTCGACCCGCAGGGCGTATTGAATCCGGGGGTACTGATCGATCCGTGACCTGCTGCAGGAAGGCTACCAAGCGCCGCCGGCCGGGAGACTGCCCTTTTGTGCGACGGGAGGCGGGAACCCGTGGCACCTCACGTGTCGGCCGGCGTGCTTCGCACGATCTCGTCGACCATGCGGAGGCGGACTTCCTTGTCGAGGTCTTTTGCCTCGAGCCGCCGCAGGTCGCTGTGAATCGACTCGATCTCGCCTCTCGTGACGTTCACCCGGGCGAAAATCCTTGATACCTGCGCGCATCATGCTCATCTCGTCGCGATGCTCCTGCAGCATGTCGAGCGTGAGCTTGGCACGATTGGCCAGCGCATTGAGGTCGGGCACCGCTCGGACGCCCGCATCGATCGATCGCACGGTGATTTCGAGCGCTCTCAGACTTGCCTCCACCCTCTCGAAAAGAGCCTCCAGACCGTCAAACCGGCGGCCGAAAGCTTCAAGTGCGGCAATGACTTCAGAGTCGGCCACTTCAACCTTTAATTGTATTATATCACACCTGCACTCAGGATGTCATTCCCTGACGGAGCGCTTGGCCCAGAAGCCTCGGGCTGGAATGAGCGCGGCGGAAGGCGATATCTATGGCACTCGCTTCCGGAGGATCGCGCCATGAGCACGCACCCACTCTCGATCGACCTGCCGCCGAGCACGCCTGAATCCCATGGCGAGAGCCGGCCGCGGTTTCCGACGATAGACCCTTCGACCGGAAAGCCAGGCCGCGTCTACGAGGGCGTGTCGATCGAGGAAGCGCACGCGATCGCGCGGGATGCGCGCGCCGCCTTCGAGTCGTGGCGGCACACATCCTTTGCCGAACGCGGGCGGCTCATGCATGCGGCAGCCAAGGTGCTGCGGGCGCGGCAGGACGAGTTCGCCGAGCTGATGACGGCCGAGATGGGCAAGACTCGAACAGAAGGGCGGGCGGAAGTCGAAAAGTGCGCCTTCAGTTGCGATTATTTCGCCGAAGCTGCCGAAAAATTTCTCGCGCGCAGTGCTGTCGACATCGGCGGGCCGAAGGCTTTCGTCACCTACAATCCGCTCGGCGTGGTGTTGGCCATCATGCCATGGAACTTTCCGTTCTGGCAGGTAATCCGCTTCGCCGCGCCCGGCCTGATGGCCGGCAACACCGCCGTGCTGAAGCATGCGAGCAACGTACCGGGCTGCGCGCTCGCCGTGGAGCGCGTCTTCCGCGAAGCCGGCTTTCCGGAGAATGTGTTCCGCACATTGCTGATCCCCAGCCGGGATGTGAGGGCGTTGATCGATGATCCGAACATCGCGGCGGCAACGCTGACCGGCAGCGTCGAGGCCGGGCGCAAGGTCGCTGCGGCCGCGGGCGCCGCGCTGAAGAAGACCGTGCTCGAGCTCGGCGGCGCGGATGCCTATCTGGTGCTCGAGGATGCCGACATCTCCCAGGCTGCCGAGGTGTGCGCCGCTGCCCGCATGGTCAACGGCGGCCAGAGCTGCATTGCCGGCAAACGCTTCATCGTCGCGGCCAACGTGCGCCGGGCCTTCGAGCAGGCCTTCGTCGCGCGGATGCAGACGTTCGTCATGGCCGATCCGCGCGAGGCGGCCACGAAGCTCGGGCCCATGCAGAGCGTCGAGGCGCGTGATGCAATCCACGCACAGGTCGAGGAAAGCATCCGCAAGGGTGCCCGCCTGCTGACGGGCGGCAAGATCCCGGATCGGCCGGGCGCCTGGTATCCGCCGACCGTGCTGACCGACGTCAAGCCGGGCATGCCCGCCCATGATGACGAAGTCTTCGGGCCGGTTGCGGCCATCATCGAAGCAAGCGACGAGGCTGATGCCATCCGCATCGCCAACGACTCGGAATTCGGCCTCGGCTCGGGGGTCATCACCCGCGACCCCGCTCGCGGCGAGCGCATCGCCGCCGAAGAGCTCGAGGCGGGCCTGAGCTTCGTCAACCAAGCCGTGCGTTCCGACGCCCGCATGCCGTTCGGCGGGGTCAAAAACAGCGGCTATGGCCGTGAGGTCTCGGAGTTCGGGCTCCGCGAGTTCGTCAATATCAAGTCGGTGGTAGTCTATCCGGCGGCAGGCCGCGGCTAGGCGTCTTGAACAATGCGCCGGCATCCGCATTTGTAGGTGACGGCCCATTCGGAGCAACCCCATGTCAAAGCGATCGATCTTCCTGGCTGCGGCTGCCCTCCTGCCATTCTTGGCGCCCGCCCCCGCGAGCGCTGGAAGCTACTACGCGCAATATCCGGCTTACGGCGAGGAGACGGTGTGCCAGCCGCTCTGCGCCAGGGACTATGCGCCCTGCGATCCGCCGTATTTCAAGAACGCCGACCAGCGCTGCCAGATCTTCCGGCACGGCGGACGTCACAACCGTTGAGGCGTGCCGGGTCTACTCCGCTGCCGCTGGCTCCGGCGGCGCATTGGCACCGGAGCCGGTGTCTTCATCGCTCGCCGCCTCAGGCTTTGTTGAACTCCCCTCGGGCCGCCAGGCCTTGCGCGGCGGGGGAGCAGGCGACCATGGCCGATCGGCTTGATCGGTGCGGGCGGTTGCGACCGCGGCCGTTCCGTCCGCAAACGTCAAGGCCGTCGCCCCGCCCCGGCCGAGCCGCTCCGCATCGATGACGACGGCCGCCTTGCAATTTTTGGGCGCGGCCAGGCGCGACACGATGACGGCGGCGCGCGCACAATCCTCTTCGAACGCATCGATCTGAAGCACGAGCGACAGCGCGCGGCCGTCGGCGAGCCGGGCCACGCAGCCGAGGCGATCGCAGCGTGCATCGCGGGCACCGGCATCCCCGGCAAGTCCTTCCTCGCCGTCGGCGCTCAGCCATTGCTGGGCGGCAAAATCGTTGGCGCGGGCCGCGAGGATGCCGAGCCTGCCGTCGCTGCCGCGCACGGCAACGATGTCGCCGGTCGGCGCGACGATCACGTCATAGTGCGGGCCGGACGCCGCCGCCCAGAGGCCGATGGCAACGAGGGGCAGCGCCGTCAGCCGCAGCGCCGGCGTTCGCCAGATAACGAGCGAGAGCACCGCGAGGCTCAGAAAGAGGATGGCCGAGGGCGCAAACGCATCGAGATGAAGCGTCGAGCCGGGCGCTGCCGCGATATAGCCTGCAATCCAGATGATGAACTTGATGCCTGCGCCGACATAGACCCAGACAGGCCCGTCAAGACCGAGCGGATAAAGCACCGTGCCGATGAGCGCTCCCGGCACGGCGAAGAGCTCGATCAGCGCGAGCGTCAGCGGATTGCCGATGAGCACATAGGGGCTGAGCTCATGGAAATTGTAGGCCATGAAGGAGGCGGTCGCTGTGGTGGCGCAGAGCGTGGCAAAGAGGAGGTGGCGCAAGCCTGACAGCGCCCGCCACGGACTGGTGATACTGCCAGGCGGCGGCCGGCCGGATGGACCGGACTGGCGCAGCTTCGAGGCTGCCGCAACGCGCGCCTCGTAGACAGCGACGAGCGCGGCGACCGCGGCAAAAGAGAGCTGAAAGCTCGCGCCGAGGATGGCCTCGGGCTCGACGGCGATGACCGCGAGGGCTGCGTAGGCAAGGTTGCGCATCGTGAAGGCGCGGCGCCCGACAAGCACGCTGCCCAGCATGATAAGTGTCATGAAAAGCGCGCGCTGGGTGCCGATGCGCGACCCGGTCATGATGTCGTAGCCGATGGCGCCCAGCATCGCCACGACCGCCGCCCACGCCTTGATGGGATAGTGCAGCGCCAGAGTGCGGCTCAGTGCCAGAAGCCGCCGGGCCGCCACGAACAGGATGCCGGCGACGAGCGTCATCTGCACGCCGGAAATGGTGATGATGTGAAAGATGCCCGCCTCGCGAATGAGCTCCCTTGCGTCCTCGGAGAGAAAATCGCGCTTGCCCGTGACCATCGCCGCGGCGATCGCGCCCGCATCGCCCCCGACGATGGCAAAGACCCGCCGCGCCAGGGCATTGCGCAGGCGATCGATGGCCGTTGCGGCGGAAAGCGCGAAATCGGGCGGCGAAGCGGGCGTTGCAACCGTCAATCCCCCGAGGACTGAACCGACCGCGCCGATGCGGGAAAAATACGCATCGCGAGCGAAGTCATAGCCGCCGGGGAGCGCGGCATGAGCAGGCGGCAGGAGGCGCGCCGTGACGGCGACGAAAGCGCCCGCCTCGACCTCCGGGGTGCGCTTTATCGTCAACCGCACCCGATAGGGCATCGCGCCCGGCGCGAGCTCGCTCGCGCCTGCCACGCGCAAGAGAAAGCGCGCGCCCGTGCGGCGGAAATCCATCTGTTCGATGAAGCCCGTCAGGTGGACGATGCGTATGTGGTCGAGGACGGGCGCGGCAATCCGCGCGGTGCGCCAGGTGGCACTGAAGAATCCCGCAAAGACGGCGGCAAGCCCGACGCACGACGCAAACAGCCATCGACGCCGGCGGCCAACAACGGCCAACATCGCAAAGACGACGCCGATGAGGCCCGGCAGAAGGAGCGGCGGCTCGCGGGCGGCGCCCATGTAGAGGAGCACGCCCGATCCAGCTGCCGCGGGCAGCCACAGGAAGGGGCGGCGCTGGTCGAGCTCAATCTCGAATGCGGCCGCGGTCCTGGCTCGCAGGTCGCGCCACACGCCCGCGAGCCATGCCCCAATGCCAAGACCGGCGCCTGCGGCAGCGCCGGCCGCCGCAGCGGCTTGCCCCTTCCCTCCGCCTCTCCAGATCACCCCATGGCGCGCTTGCCCCCAACACCCCACATGCTACACGACGCGCCCGATGGGGGAAGATCGGGGCACTTCAACTCCAATCAGCGCAACGTGGCGCACGAGCTCTTATGAACCATTCCGTCGTGACCCGTTTTGCGCCGTCGCCGACCGGCTTTCTGCATATCGGCGGGGCGCGGACGGCGCTCTTCAACTGGCTCTATGCCCGCCGCCACGGCGGCAGCTTTCTCCTGCGCATCGAGGACACCGATCGCCAGCGCTCGACCGAGGCCGCCATCGAAGCGATCGTCGATGGCCTGAGCTGGCTCGGCCTCGCCTGGGATGGGGATGTCACCTACCAGTTCTCGCGCGTGGAGCGGCACCGGGAGGCTGTCGCCGAGCTCCTGAAGGCAGGCCGCGCCTATAATTGCTATGCGACCCCCGAGGAGCTCGAAGAGATGCGCGAGAGGGCGCGCCGAGAGGGCCGCACGATGCGCTACGACGGTCGCTGGCGCGAGCGCGACGGGAAGGACGCGCCGGCCGATGTCAAACCCGTCGTGCGGCTCAAGGCCCCGCTCGAAGGAGAGACGATCGTCGACGACAAGGTGCAGGGACGTGTCGTCTGGCAGAACAAGGATCTCGACGATCTCGTTCTGCTGCGCTCCGACGGCACGCCGACCTACATGCTCGCGGTCGTGATCGATGACCACGACATGGGCGTCACGCACATCATCCGCGGCGACGACCACCTCAACAACGCGGCGCGCCAGACCCATATCTACCAAGCTTTTGGCTGGCAGGTGCCGGCGATGGCCCATATTCCCCTGATCCACGGGCCGGACGGGGCCAAGCTCTCCAAGCGCCACGGCGCCCTCGGCATCGAAGCCTATCGCGCGATGGGCTTCCTGCCCGCCGCCATGCGCAACTATCTCGCTCGCCTGGGATGGAGCCACGGCGACCAGGAGTTGTTCTCGACGCAGGAGTTGGTCGCGACCTTCAATCTCGAAGGCATCGGGCGTTCGCCGGCGCGGCTCGACTTTGCCAAGCTCGAAAACATCAATGGTCACTACATGCGCGCTGCGAGCGACGCCGAGCTTCTGGCGATGCTCGAGGCCGCCCTGCCCTACCTCCCCGGCGGAGCCGCAGTTGCCGCCAAGCTCGACGAGACGACGCGCGGCAAGCTGCTCGCCGCCCTGCCAAGCCTCAAGGAGCGTGCCAAGACACTTGTCCAGCTGATTGACGGAGCCTTGTTTCTGTTCGCGGATCGGCCGTTGGCAATGGACGCCAAGGCGACCGAAATTCTTATCACCAGCGGGCGCGAACATCTCTCCCGGCTGCTCGCTCGGCTCGATGCAATTGCCGATTGGGCGCCGGCCTCGACCGAGGCGGCGGTCCGTGGCTACGCCGAGGAGGCGGGCCTCAAACTGGCGCAGGTGGCGCAACCTCTGCGCGCCGCGCTCACCGGGCGCGGCACCTCGCCGGGCATCTTCGAGGTTCTCGCGGTGCTCGGCCGCAAGGAGAGTCTCGGCCGTATCGCCGACCAGGCCGAGCCGGGCGCTCGGACGAGGAGTTCCGCCGGGATTTGACGGAGTGGTGGCGCGACCCATTTGCGTTCTGTCGCCTGACGTCCGTCACCGGTGCCCACCTTGCCTCGCCTTGCCCGTTGCACTGCTATGGGCTAGCTCTTGTGCGGTGCACATATCCGGCCCGCCAGCGACGCGCAGATCCTCCTGCGATCGACACAACGCGAAGGCATGAACGTCATGAGCGCCAATTCGGCAAGAATTACCGGCGACAACAAGACTTTCGAGACGTCGGTCAAGCTCGGGTCGGTCGGTCCCTCCGTCATCGATATTTCGAAGCTCTATGCCGAGATCGGCATGTTCACCTACGACCCCGGCTACACTTCGACGGCGAGCTGCGAATCGAAGATCACCTACATCGACGGCGATGTCGGCGTGCTGCTCTATCGCGGCTATCCGATCGAGCAGCTCGCCGAGCACGGCGATTTTCTGGAGACGTGCTACCTCCTGCTCTACGGCGAATTGCCGACGCCAGCACAAAAAGCCGATTTTGACTACCGCATCACGCGCCACACGGTGGTGCACGAGCAGATGGCGCGCTTCTACCAGGGGTTCCGCCGCGACGCGCATCCGATGTCGGTGATGGTCGCCTGCGTCGGGGCGCTGTCGGCCTTCTATCACGATTCAACCGACATCTCCGATCCGCAGCAACGCATGATCGCCTCCATGCGCATGATCGCCAAGATGCCGACGCTCGCGGCGATGGCCTACAAGTATACTGTCGGTCAGCCGTTTATCTATCCAAAGAATGAGCTCGACTATACTTCAAATTTCTTGCGGATGTGCTATGCAGTTCCGTGCGAGGAATACAAGGTCAATCCGGTGCTGGCGCGCGCCCTCGACCGCATCTTCATCCTGCATGCCGATCACGAGCAGAACGCCTCGACCTCGACAGTGCGGCTTGCCGGCTCCTCCGGCGCCAATCCTTTCGCCTGCATCGCGGCCGGCATTGCCTGCCTGTGGGGCCCCGCCCATGGCGGCGCTAACGAGGCGGCGTTGAAAATGCTGGCCGAGATCGGCACCGTCGACCGCATCCCGCAATATATCGCCCGCGCCAAGGACAAGAACGATCCGTTCCGGCTGATGGGCTTCGGCCATCGCGTCTACAAGAACTATGACCCGCGGGCCAAGATCATGCAGCGGACCACGCATGAAGTTCTGGCCGAACTCGGCATCAAGGACGACCCGCTGCTCGACGTCGCCATCGAGCTCGAGCGCATCGCCTTGCATGACGATTATTTCATCGAGAAGAAGCTTTACCCGAACATCGATTTCTATTCCGGCATCACCTTGAAGGCGATGGGATTCCCGACCTCGATGTTCACCGTGCTGTTCGCGGTCGCCCGCACCGTCGGCTGGATCGCCCAGTGGAAGGAGATGATCGAGGATCCGAGCCAGCGCATCGGCCGCCCCCGCCAGCTCTACACCGGCGCGACCGAGCGCGATTACGTGCCGCTGAGCCGACGGTAAGGGAGGCACCGAGGTTGGCCGCCTAGCAGTGCGAGGCTCGCCGCTCAGGGCCGCGCCACCATTGTTGTGCCACCAGCTAAATCAACCGAAGGAATTCTTCTCGAGACAGCTTGGCTTGCTTGAGGATGTCTCGCAAATCTCGCATGGACAGGTCGCCCGGATGCATGGCAACAGTCGTGCGTCGTGCGGGATCGCTCCGGTGGACGAGATAATAGTGACTCCCCCTTGTTCGTCTTACAACGAAGCCGGCCCGCTCCAGTGCGGCAAGCATCTGCCGCGCCGTCACTTGTGGCAGTCGGGTCATCCAAGCGCAAGCTTGATGGGCACCGCTTCCTTTACTGTCCTTCGAGGTTCTGGCTCAGACGGCGGAATAGGCCATCCCTCCTGCTGGTACACTTCAATGCAAAGCTCCAGAGCCTCTCTCGCCATTGCCCGAGCCTGCTCAAGCGTATCGCCGTGCGAAATCAACTCGGGAAAAGCTGCGCAACGCACCGAGTAGCCGCCCTCCGGATCGGGACGGAACGTGCACACATACTGGGCGTGCGCCGTGTCAATCGCTTCGTTCTGCTTCATCTTCCGACCATAGCACGGGACCATTCCACACCCAACACGTGTCCCCTCGGCCACGAGGTGTCAAGAACGGGAAGTTTGGATCGAAGGGCGCCGACCGCGTCGGTAATCTGCGCGCCATCAGGGTAAGCGGTCAGGATCGCGTCTGCGAGGGTGCGCTCCGAGCGAGCCGGGCTCGCTCTGCGGTTCGTGCCTGCCAGCCCGGCGACGGCGATATCTCCAATCGTGAGGTGCCGATGACGACAAACTCGTCGCCTGGCCCCAAGACCATCTGTCTTCGCCAAGAGCTGAGGAAACCCGGCCTCCCATATGCCATGTCGCGAAGGAGGTCTTCGTAACGGATGCCTCGCGGCCGCGTCAGCCATACCGCTCGCGTGCCGGCGAGCGGCTGCTCGTCACCATGGAGATGCCGGTATAGACCACCATGGCCGAACCGCATCTTGCCGGCGATCGCGGCATGGACATCCCACCGCTGCGGGCAGACGGCCGCCTCGTTGAGAGCATCGAGGTCTGCGGACGAGCGCACCAGGTACCAGTCCTCGTAGATCCGCTGGTCGTCCACCCAAGGGACACTTGAAATCAGATAAGCCGCACAGGCTGCAAGCCCGGGCGGCGGCGCGCCCGCAAGGCTAGCCTGAAAATCGAGCAAGGCGGCCTCGTAGTCTTGCGCTTCGATCGCTGCCTGAGGGGCATGCCAGAACAGATAGGCCAGCATCACCAATCCCTTCTTTTCCGATTGTGCCGGGGTCAGGTCGGCAGGCGACCAACGATTCCTTTTGCCGGGCAAAGGCTGAACGCTTGGGTGGGGAGGAAGTTCTATCGGGTCGGAGATGGGGCACGCTGAAACCGGATGCCGGGAGCCGGCGCTGACGCCGAGAACCGCGAGCGAGCGGGCGCGCTATCTGACCCGCGGCGCGTCCACCCGGCGCCCTTCGGCAGTCTCCACCACGATTGCCGCCGCAAGCTCGCTTGGCGTCTGACCCGTCGGCAGGCGCATCAGCTCGTTGACTTTGCGCAAGGCCGCAAGTTGCGCGTCGCGCTCGGGCCCCCCGCGAATGAGCGGTACCAGCGCGTCGGCGAGCCTTTCCGGCGTGCAGTTCGTCTGCAGAAGTTCGGGGATCGCGTTGCGGCCGAGAATGAGGTTGGGCAGGACAATCGAGGGCACCTTGACGATGTACTTCAATTGCTCGTCGAGTTTCGAGAACCGATAGCCGACGACCATGGGAACTCCGGCGAGCGCCAGCTCCAGGGTCACCGTGCCCGAGGCGGCAAGTGCCGCACGGGCCGCGCGGAATGCTTCGAGCTTGGCTGATGGACCGACGACGATGCGCGGCTTGACGCGCCAAGTCGCGACGGCGGCACGGATCTCAGGCTCCAGATGCGAGACGGCCGGCAAGACGAACTCGACCGACGCAAGCGCGGCGGCAACCCGGGCTACGGCCGCCTCGAAGACCGGCAGGAGCCGGGTGATCTCGGCTCGACGGGAGCCCGGCAACACCAGCACAAGCGGTGGCACTTCGTCACGGCGTTGCGACTCGGCGGGGCCGGGCCGCAGCTCCGCAAGTGCTTCGACCAGAGGATGGCCGACGTAGGTCGTCGCCGGCCCGCCGAGGCGCGCCTGGGCGGCAGGCTCGAAGGGAAGCAACGCCAACACCTGATCGACATAGGCGCGCATCACCCGTGCGCGCCATGAGCCCCAGGCCCATACCGAGGGACTGACGTAGTCGACGACGGGGAGCCACGGCAGGCGGCGTCGCACGCGTTTGGCAACGCGGTGGGTGAAGCCAGGACAATCGATGATGACCAGCACGCCGGGGCGGGCCGCGACAATGGCCTCGACCGTTTCCAGGATGCGCCGTCGCAACAGCGGCAGCCGCGCCAAGACCGCCGAAATGCCCATGACCGCGATGTCGGCGAGCGGGAACAGGCTCTGCAGCCCCGCCCGGGCCATGGCCTCGCCCCCTACGCCTCGAAACGCCACCGCACCCCCGGTCGCATGCCGCAGCGCGCCCATCAGCTTGGCGCCGAGCTGATCGCCCGAGTGCTCGCCGACCACGATGAAGACGTCGAGGGGCTTCGGCTCAACGCTGTCTGTCATGCCGAGCAATGATCACGAGCCGGCGTCCCGGGTTTCCCGCGGCATGCACAGCGCCCGATCGCCGCCGTCGCGAATGAAATCGAGGATCTGATGCACCTCCGGGTGTGCGGAAAATTCCGCCGCGACGTCTTCGACGCGCTCCTTCAGCGTTCCTTCCGGGGCAAACAACAGGCGATAGGCGCGGCGCAGATCGTGCACGGCCTCGCGCGAGAACCCGCGACGGCGCAGGCCCACGATATTGAGCCCGGCAAGCGAGGCGCGATTGCCGAGCGCCATCCCATAGGGGATGAGATCGTTCTCCAGGCCGGAGAGACCGCCGACGAAGGCGTGGGCGCCCACGCGGGCGAATTGGATGACGGCGGCGCCGCCACCGAGAATGGCGAAGTCGCCGATGGTCACGTGGCCTGCGAGCATCACGTTGTTCGACAAGATGACGTTGTCGCCGACCCGGCAGTCGTGCCCGACGTGCGAGTTGGCGAGGAACGCGCAACGGTTGCCCACGACCGTCGCCATGCCGCCGCCCTCGGTGCCCGGATTGATGGTGACGCCCTCGCGCAGGATGCAATCGGCACCGATCGCCAGCGTCGAGGGCTCACCGCGATATTTCAGATCCTGCGGGGCGTGGCCGATCGAGGCAAACGGGTAGATCTTGGTGCGGGTGCCGATCGTCGTGCGGCCGGCGACGACCGCGTGCGATACGAGCATGACCGCATCACCGAGGGTGACGTTGCGGCCCACATGGCTGAAAGGCCCGATGATGACGCCGGCGCCGAGTTCGGCGCCCGGCTCGACGATCGCGGTCGGATGGATGGATGCCGCGTCGGCGCGCGGCGCGGTCTGTGCAAGTGTCATTTGCCTCAGTCCATCACCAGCATGGCGCTGACTTCGGCCTCGCAGACCAGCGCGCCGCGGACCTTGGCCTCGCCGCGATACCACCACATGTTGCGGCGCTTGTTGATCTTCCTCATGTGATACTCGATCGTATCGCCTGGCATCACCGGTTTGCGGAACTTCGCCTTGTCGATGGTCATGAAGTAGACGACCTTGGGCTTGGAGGCGGCGGTCTGGGCATAGACGCAGACGGCGCCCGCGGTCTGCGCCATTCCCTCGATCAGGAACACGCCGGGCATCACCGGATACTCGGGGAAGTGACCCTGGAACTGCGGCTCGTTGAAGGTGACGTTCTTGATGCCGATACAGGCGTCGTCGCCATGAATATCGATGATGCGATCGACGAGCAGGAACGGATAGCGATGCGGCAGGAGTTTCAGGAGTTGCAGGATCTCGACCGCTTCGAGCGTCTTCGGCGCCGTATCGTCCATGACCTCTTCCTTCGCACCAGCCGTGGCGCCTTTCGGGCGCGGGCGGCGCATCACTGGCGCCCGGGGTCCTTGCCGCCTCCTCCGTTGCGGCGCACGAGCTTGCGCACGGCCGCCACCTCGCGGAAGAAATCGCGATGCGGCTGCGCCGGAGCCCCTACCCAACGCTCGCCGGCCGGCACATCGTTCATCAACCCCGCCGAGGCGGCGATCTGGGCGCCCGTGCCGATGTTGAGGTGGCCGGTAAGTCCCGCTTGTCCGCCGATCGCGACAAAATCCCCGAGAGTGCAGGAACCCGAGATGCCGGCCTGCGCGACGATGACGCAATGGCGGCCAACCACGACGTTATGTCCGATTTGCACGAGGTTGTCGATCTTGGTGCCCTCGCCGATCAGCGTATCGCGATTGGCGCCGCGATCAATCGTCGTGCCGGCGCCAATCTCGACATCATCCTGGATGATGACCCGTCCGACCTGCGGAATCTTGAGATGGCCACGTGGACCCATGGCGAAGCCGAATCCGTCCTGCCCCACACGAACGCCGGCGTGCAGGATCACGCGGTCGCCGACAAGGGCGTGGACGATCGTGCAATTCGGCCCGACCGAACAGGCACGGCCGATCCGCACGTCCGGACCGATCACCGCATTGGCTCCCACAACGGTGCCCTCCCCGATTTCCGCCCGCGGGCCGATCACGGCGCCGGGATCGACGATGACGCCCGATTCGAGCCGCGCCTCCGGGTGGATGATGGCGCCGGGCGACACTCCGGTCGCGCCGAAGAGCGAGCCAGGTCGCGACGCCTCGGGATAGACCTTTCCGACCACCAGCGCGAAGGCGCGATAGGGCTCCTCAGTCACCAGCGCGACCGTGCCGGAGGGGACGCGCTCGACATGGCGCGCGGGCAACAGGCAGGCAACCGCGCGCGTAACTGCGAGACCCGTCGCATATTTCGGGTTGTCGAGAAATACGAGATCGCCGGGCCCCGCCTGGTCGATCGGTGCGACGCCGCTGACGGTTTTGGCAAGATCGGCGCCGTCGGGCGGGCGCGCTCCCGTCCACGCCACGACCTCGGCCAGCGACGGCTCGCAGGCGCGGCGGAAAAAGACCGGATCGCTCATGCGACGGGCGCGGCCCGCTCGACCGAAATGGAGTGCGCCACCTGTCCTCCCGCTCTGTCCCTCGCGCCGGCTAGCCGACCCGGCACTGAGGACAGTGTCGTGGGGCGCGCCCTAGAACGTCGTTCCGCCCGAGAAGCGGAACGCCTGTGTGTCGTCGTATTTATCCTTGGAGAGGACAAAGGCATAGTCGAAGCGTATGGGCCCAAGCGGCGAGGCCCAGATCAGGCTTGCTCCCACCGAGGAGCGGATCTTGCTCGAATCGCGCACCGTCACGCAATTGCTCTGGGTGAAGTTCGGAGCCGTATTCCCCGGAAAGCACGCGGTCCCGGCGGGCAGTCCGAGCAGTGGGCTGAGGTTTGTCGCACCCTTGTAGCCGAACAGGGTGCCGGCATCGGCAAATACCGCGCCCTTCATCCCGAGTTCGCGCGGCAGGCCCAAGGGAAATTGCAGCTCGAGCGAGCCGCCGAAGTACTGGGTTCCGCCCAGCGGGTTTTCCTTGAAGTTGATGCCCGCCGAGATGTCGCGCGGGCCGATGCCGCCCGGGGCAAAGCCGCGCACGAGGTCCGGCCCGATCTGGAATTGATCGGAGATGCGCAGCGTACTCTCCTTGCCGAAGCCCTGGATGTAGCCGCCCTGCAGGCGGGCGATGCCGACCCAGTCGTCGAACAGCAGCTCGTGATAGTAGCGGATGTCGCCGGTCGTGCGGATAAACTCCGAATCGCCGCCGACACCGGCAAAATCCTGGCGCAGTTCGGCGTGGAACCCGTCGGTCGGATTCTTGTAGTTGTCGAGCGTGTTGTAGGTGATAGTGTAACCGACGAGCGAGGTCAGCGTGCTCCCTGTCGCCTGTTTCACCGCCAAGGATGCTTCCCCGTTCGTCAGGCAGTTGGCGGTGGCAGAAAGCGGCGCAGCCCCGGTTGTGCCGGGCGTCGTCCCGATGATCGGGTTCGTACAGTCGTCGAACGGGGCCGAGGGCGTGTTCTCGATCCTGATCTGCGTCGTATACAGCGAATAGCGCGGCGTGAGGGTGATCTCATCGGTGAACGGCAGGCCAAAGCGCATGGTGCCGCCGGTCAGCCACGTCGCATAGTCGGAGAACTGTGATGCATCCACCTCCTTGTGGAACAGGTCGAAGCCCGCCGCGATGCGTCGATCGAGGAAATAGGGTTCGGTGAACGACAGATCGACGCCGCGCGTATACTGGCCCTCGGTGACCGCCAGACGGACGTACTGGCCGCGGCCGAGGAAGTTGGATTCGCTGATCGACACCTCGCCGACGATACCGTCGATGGTCGAATAACCGCCCGAGATGCCGAAGGAACCGGTGGGCTGATCTTCCACTTCAACGTCGATGATGACCCGATCGGGCGAAGAGCCCGGCTCGTTGGTGATGCGGACCTTCTTGAAGAAGCCGAGGTTGTTGAGCCGGCGTTCGGCCTTGTCGATCAGCACGCGGTTGTAGGGATCGCCTTCGCCGATGTCGAACTCGCGGCGAATGACATAGTCGCGGGTGCGCGTGTTGCCGCGGATGTTGATCCGCTCGATGTAGACGCGGGGACCCTCATCGACGACGAAGCCGATCGCGATCGTATGATTGACGGGATCGCGATCGCCGCGCGGCCGCACCTGGACGAATGCAAACCCCCTGCGCTGGACGTCGCGGGTGAGCGCTTCGAGCGTCTTTTCCACCTCGGTGGCGTCATATGCATCCCCGGCTGAAAGCCGCAGGTCGCCCGAAAGGCTCGGCCCATCGACAGAGGCAATGCGCGATTCGACGGTGACGTTGCTCACCCGATATTGCGGCCCCTCATCGAGCGTGATGGTGATGATGTAGCCCTTCCGATCGGGATCATAGACGGCGTTGGTGCTGACGATGCGGAAATCGGCGTAGCCGTTCCTGAGGTAGTAGCGGCGAATGAGCTCCTCGTCGTCGGCAACCCGCTGCGGATCATAGACGTCGGAGGTCTTCAGCCAGGACAGGAAATTCGACTCGGTCGTCTGCATCAGGCTGCGCAGCTTGTAGCCCGAAAAGACCTGATTGCCGACGAAATTGATTTCCTTCACGCCCGTCTTGACGCCTTCGTCGATCGTGTAGACCACGTCGATGCGCCCGTCGGGCAAGGGCACCGTGCGATAGGACACGCTCGCCGCATTGCGCCCGCCGCGCCGATAGGCCTCCTTGATGCGACGCACGTCGAGCTCGGCGGTCGCGGCATTGAAAATGCCGTGGGATTTCAGCTCGACGACGGTGAGGAGCTGCTCGCTCTTGATGTTGCTGTTGCCTTCGAACGCGACGCGATTGATGCGAGTGCCGTCGGGCTGCGCCAGCGCCATCTGCGCGGACGCCGCCAAACCCGCCATGACCAGTATCGCAAACGCAAGTCGGCTCAAAAGACTTCGCGTGAGGTGCATTTGACGAACGGTCCCCGATCCTTGCCGGCGGCGCATGGCCGCGCTTTCTCGTTTTCGGCCGGGCGATCGGCCGCAACTGCACTTCCTTACCATCTCGCTTCTACAGCGTTTAGATCTGTCTGCAAACGCGGGATTGGGTTCGGGGCGCGCTTTCTCGGGCCCCGTTGCGAAGAGGCCACGCTTCATAGTGAGCGTCCGGTTAACCCGTGAAGCCGAAGATTTTGGGGATGTATCGGATGAGGTCGTTCGAGGTGGCAAACACCATCAGCAGCGCCACGATCGCCAGGCCGATGCGGAACCCGACCTCCTGGGCGCGAAGGCTGAGAGGTCGTCCGCGCGCCGCCTCGATGCCGAAATAGAGAAGATGACCGCCGTCGAGCAACGGGATCGGAAGCAGGTTGAAAAAACCGATGGAAGCGGAGAGAATTGCTGCCCAATTCAAGAGCGTGTCAAAGCCGAGCTTGGCCATTTCGCCGGACATCGCGGCAATGCCGATCGGTCCGGACACCTGGTTGGCCGCCTCCCTGCCGACAAAGAGCCGCCCAAGAAAAGTCGCAGTCACGTCGAGGATTTGCCACGTTTTCTTCGTGCCCAGCGCGACGGCGCCTACAGGGCCCACCCGCTCGATGCGCACGTCGGCGGGATCATCGGAGGCCTGGATGCCGAGCCGGGCCTCGCGCTGCTTGCCGAACGGCGTCGAGACGACAGCCCGGCGCGGGGTTGCCTGCAGCCGCACGAGGCTGCCGCCGCGCTGGACCTCGAAGGTCAGCGCAGCGTCCGCGCTCATCGACACGATCGACTGGATGTCGAAGAAGGTCTCGATCGGCTTTCCATCGATCGAGACGACGAGATCGCCTGGCTTGAACCCGGCGATTTCGGCGGCGCTGTTCTGCGCCAATTGATAGTCCTGGGTGCTGGCATAGAGCGGCGTGTCCAGGGCAGCAAAATCGGGCCTTGCGGGGAGCGAGGTCGCCAATTCGGGGCAGGCCAGCGGCACCACCTGGACGCGCGGCAGCAAGATGCGCTGTCCTGAAACGAAGATGGTGGCGGAAAACACGGCAATCGCGAACAGGAAGCTTGCCATCGGTCCGGCCGCGACGATGGCGGCGCGCTTCCATACCGGCTGGCCGGCAAAGCTCACGTCGCGCTCGGCCCGCGACATGCTTGCCAGGGCCTGTGGATCGGGAACACTGGCCGCGTTGAGGTCGCCGTGGAATTTCACGTATCCGCCGAGCGGGATCGCAGCGACCCGCCAGCGCGTACCGCCTCGATCGACGAAGGCGAAGAGCTCCGGCCCGAAGCCGATGGAGAAGGAATCGATCTTGACGCCACACAGCCGGCCGATGAGGAAATGGCCGAGCTCATGGAAGAAGACGACCGCCGTCAGCACGAAGATGAACGGGATCAGGTACTGTGCGACGCTTCCCGCAACCCAGCCGACATGGCTGAACACAACCATCAAGTCCTCCTGATCGGCCTTCCATTTGCGGTCCGGTCGCCCCCAAAGGGGTGCGAGCGGACCGGCCTGTCCCGACCAGGCGCCGGGCGCCGGCTGGCCAGCATGGTTACTAAATAGTTACCATGCCAGAGCGAATGCCGTCGGCCAAGATGGCGCGGGCTCTATCTCTTGCAATATGGTCAACGGCGAGCGCTTCCGCGACTGTCGCCGGCTCGCGCCCCTCGCCGTTGGCCTGCGCCGCCTCGCAGACGTTCGAGACCAGCCGCGCGATCTCGTCAAAGCCGATGCGGCGCGCGAGGAACGCCTCGACGGCAATTTCATTGGCGGCATTGAGGATTGTCGGCAGGCCGCCCCCGTCTCTCAGTGCGGCCATCGCCAGTCCAAGCGCAGGGAACCTCTCGAAATCGGGTGCCTCGAAGAGGAGCGCGCCGATCTCGGCAAGATCGAGCCGGCGCGTGGGGATGTCGATCCGTTCCGGCCAAGCCAGGCAATGGGCGATATGCACCCGCATGTCGGGATGGGCCAGGCAGGCGATGACCGATCCGTCTGCGAATGATACGAGGCCGTGGACGATCGATTGCGGGTGGACCAGGACGGCAAGCTTGGCGGGCGGCATCGCGAACAGGTGGTGGGCCTCGATGAGTTCGAGCCCCTTGTTCATCAGGGTGGCCGAGTCGATCGTCACCTTGGCACCCATCGACCAGTTGGGATGGGCGAGCGCCTGCTCGGGTGTCGCCGCGCTGATCGCCGCCGTGCTCCAGGTGCGGAACGGTCCGCCCGAGGCGGTGATCGTCATGCGTTCGAGTGCCGCGGACGGCGTGGCGCCGAGCGTCTGAAAGATGGCGTTGTGCTCGCTGTCGAGCGGCAGCAGCCTGGCGCCGGCGGCCCGCGCCGTCCGCATGACCGGCGCCCCCGCGCATACGAGCGTTTCCTTGTTGGCCAGCGCGACCGTGCGTCCCGCCGCGAGCGCGGCGTGGGTCGGAATGACGCCGGCGGTCCCCGCGACGGCGGCCACGACGATGTCAGCCGGACGGACGGCCGCTTCGATGACCGCGTCGGGGCCAGCGGCGCATTCGATGCCGCGGCCGGCGACCGCCGCCTTGAGCGCCTGATAGCCGGAGGGATCGGCAAGTGCCGCGAAGGAAGCGCCGAGCTCGATAGCCGTCTGCCCGAGGGCCTCCCCGTCGCGGCCGCCTGCAACCGCCTTGACGCCGAACCGGCCCGCTGCCGCGCGCACGACGCCAGCCGTCGATCGGCCGATCGATCCCGTCGCGCCAAGGAGCGTCACGGTGCGCGACCCGCCATCGCCCTTGGGCCTCAAGCGGCCGCCGTCGAAGCTTGGTTGCATTCTCACCCTACCAGGAGAACAGCCCGGCAGCCGCGGAGGCGACGCCGAAACGGCTCACTCCGACGGCGGCCGCCAGGACCGAGGCTGCAATGAATCCGTCGAGGCGATCCATGACCCCTCCGTGACCCGGGATCAAGCCGCTCGAATCCTTGACGGCAAACCGCCGTTTGATCGACGATTCGAGGAGATCGCCGGCGAGTGCCGCCAACGCACAGGCAAGGCCCAGAGCGAGATAGTGCCACGGCGATCCGGGCGCCGGACCGAGGGCCATGCCGGCCGCGAGGCCGGCCAATGCACCGCAGAGGACGCCGACGACCGTCCCGGCCCAGGTTTTCGAGGGCGACAGCCGCGGCCACAGTTTCGGACCGCCGACGAGGCGGCCGGCAAAATACGCCATAGTGTCGTTGCCCCATACGACCGCAAACAGCCAGATGATGGCCTCGAAGCCGAACGGCTCCGAGCTGCGCAGGACCGCAATCGACACCAGCATGATGCCGGCGTAGAGCGGGCCAGCTGCGGCCCACAGGCGCCGGTCGGGACCCGCAGCAAGGCTCAAAAGGAACGAAGCTGCGACGAGGGCTGCGAGCGCCCAGTGCGGGTTGCCGTCGAGCGAGAAATAGACCGCCAGTGCAAGCCCGATCGATCCGCTGCCAATCCGCAGCCCGACATTCGGGCCGCCAACGAGGTTTTGCCATTCGAAGAGGATGCCGGCCGCCGCGACAAGCGCGGCAAGGCCGAACCAATAGCCTCCGTAGAACGTCGCCGCCAGCGCCACGGCGATGAGGACGACGCTCGAGGCCAGGCGCGGCAGAACGTCGGCAAGCGCCCGCTGGGACGCCGCCCTGCGGGGGAGAGCCGCAACATCCGAGCCGCACCTGTTGTCGACTTCATCACGGGGAAGACCTGTCATGAAGCGGTCTTGACGGTCAGCGGGGCAGTCTTCCCGGTCACGCCGCCAAAGCGCCTCTCGCGCACCGCAAACTGCATGAGGGCGAGATCGAATGCGGCGCGATCGAAATCGGGCCAATGGATCGGCAGGAACACGAGTTCGGCATAGGCCGCCTGCCACAACAGAAAGTTCGACATCCGCTGTTCGCCCGAGGTGCGGATGACGAGATCAGGATCGGGAATGCCGGCGGTTTCGAGATGCTGGGCGACGAGCTCGGGCGTGAGGTCAGCGCTTGTCAGGACGCGCGCTGCAATCTTGCGGGCAATTTTCTGCAGCGCCATGACCAGTTCTTGCCGGCCACCATAGTTGAAGGCAACGATCAGCGTGAGGCCGCCGTTGTTGCGCGTCAGGTCTTCGGCCTCGAGGAGCAGGCTGCAGATGTCCGGTGCAAGCCCGTCGCGCTCGCCGATGATCTTGATCCTCACGCCATTGCGGTGGAGATCGGCAAGGTCGTTGCGGATGAAGCGCCGCAACAGGCCCATGAGATCGGAAATTTCCTGGGCCGGCCGCGCCCAGTTCTCCGAGGAGAAACTGTAGACCGTCAGGTAGCGCACGCCGACGTCGATTGCCGCTCGCACGGTGCGGCGCAGGGCCTCCACGCCGCGGCGATGGCCTTCGAGGCGTGGCAATCCGCGCGCCGCCGCCCATCGGCCATTGCCGTCCATGATGATGCCCACATGCGCGGGGACGCGCACTGTCGGGCCAAGCTCCGGCCCAGCATGCTCACCGGGTCTTATCGACATCCCAAACACTCCGCCGCGGCACGCTCGAGCCTCGTGCCACGCCATCAGACCTGCATGATCTCTTTTTCTTTGCTGGCCAAGGCCTGATCGACCTCCGCCACCGCCTGATCGGTCGCCTTCTGAACCTCGGTCTCGTGCCGGCGTTCATCGTCCTCGCTGATCCGGTGGTCCTTGAGAAGCTTTTTCAAGGCGTCGAAGCCGTCACGGCGCACATGTCGCACCGCAACGCGCGCCTCCTCGGCATATTTGTGGGCGATCTTGACCATCTCCTTGCGGCGCTGCTCGTTGAGCTCCGGAACGCGGATGCGCAGAACCTGCCCTTCGGTGGCCGGATTGAGGCCGAGGTTCGAATCGCGGATCGCCTTCTCCACCGCTCCCACCATCGCCTTGTCCCACACCTGGACGGACAGCGTGCGCGATTCCGGGACGCTGATGGTGGCGACCTGGTTGATCGGCATGATCTGGCCATAGGCCTCGATGCGGACAGGCTCGAGCAGGCCGACGGAGGCGCGACCGGTGCGCAAGCCCCCGAGCTCATGCTTGAGCGATTGAATCGCTCCCTGCATCCGCCGCTTGAGATCGGCGAGGTCGAATTGTCCACTCCCACTCATGTTCTTGTTCCATATAGATCGAATCTGTTGACGCTTCTTGACGCGCCGCGGCTCGATCCGCACGGCTGACGTCTCGGTACGCGGATCGGATGCAAAAGCTGCTGCGCCGTCACGGGCCGGCGGCGAGACCGCTGATTCCGATCCAGCGGTATTCTAACGCATTTTCGGGGCGGGAGTGAGCGGCCCGGCGGCGGCGCAGCCGAAGTCCCTTCACGGCACCACCAGCGTTGCCCGGCCGCGACCGAAAAGCGCTCCCTGGATCGCTCCCGGCTCGTTGATGGCGAAGACGATGATCGGGATGCGATTGTCGCGCGCCAGGGCGAAGGCTGCCGTATCCATCACCGCGAGGTTCCTCGCGATCGCCTCGTCGTGGGTAAGACGGTCGTAGCGGGTCGCGGCCGGATATTTTTTTGGATCGGCGGAGTAGATGCCGTCGACTTTCGTCGCCTTCATCACCGCATCGCCCGAAAGCTCGGCGGCGCGCAGCACGGCCCCGGTGTCGGTGGTGAAAAACGGATTGCCGGTGCCCCCCGCCAGCATGACGATGCGCTGCTTGGCAAGGTGATTGAGGGCGGCTTGGCGCGAATAGGGCTGGCACACCGAGGGCATGGCGACGGCCGAGAGAGCCCGGGCGGGGTGGCCGAGCGCTTCGATGGCGCCTTCCATGGCAAGCGCATTCATCACGGTTGCGAGCATGCCGATCGAATCGGCGCGGGCCCGCTCGATGCCCTTGTCGGCGCCCTCGATGCCACGAAAGAAATTGCCGCCGCCGACCACCACCGCAATCTCGACCCCGTCGCGCGCCGTGGCGACGAGATCGGCGGATATTCTGGCGACGGTGAGGGCATCGAGACCATGCGTGGCGCTGCCCATCAGCGCCTCGCCGGAGAGCTTCACGACGACGCGTTTCCAGGCGTTCGGCGAACCCGAGGCCATGCTTGTCGCCCCTCCCGTACGGCGCGCGGCCTCTTGCCATGCGCCAATATGAAAACGGGCGGCCCGTGCCGCCCGCTCCGTCAGACCCGTGCGCCGCGTTCCTCCTCCGGCCTTTGTCCGGCCGCAGCGGCGACCTCCGCGGCAAAATCGCTGTCGCGCTTCTCGATGCCCTCGCCAAGCGCGTAGCGAACAAAGCCGGTCAGAGAAACGGGGGCTCCCGCCAGACGCTCGGCCTCCTTGACCACCTGGCCGATGGTCTTGCCGTCATGCTCGGGACGCACCGAGATCTGATCGATGAGACAGACCTCCTTGTTGTAGGTCTTGAGCCCGCTCTCGACGATCCGATCGATGACGTGCGCCGGCTTGCCGGCGTTTTTCTCGACGAGAATGGCGCGTTCGCGGGCGACGAGCACCGGGTCGAGGCGGGAGGCATCGAGCGCCAGCGGCGCTGTTGCGGCGATGTGCGAGGCGATCTGGCGGCCAAGGACCGTCAGTTCAGCCGGTCCGCCGGTATCGAGGCTCGATCCCGAAACTTCGAGGCCGACGATCGCGCCGATCTTGCCCAGGCCTTCGGCGATCGGAACATGGACATAGTGCCCGATCACCCCATGCCTGACGTGAAGGCCGGCGACGCGGCGCAGCGCGATGTTCTCGCCGATCGTGGCAATCGAATTGTTGACGGCCTCCCCGACCGTGCCGCCGCCCGGGTAGTGCGCGTTCTTCAGGGCTTCGAGATCGGTGGTCCTCTCGAGGGCAACGAGGGCGATGGTGCGCACCAGCGCCTGAAACTCCTCGTTCCGCGCGACGAAATCGGTCTCCGAGTTCACCTCGACGAGGACGCCATGGTTGCCGCCGACAGCGACCCCGACGAGCCCTTCGGCGGCAACGCGCCCGGATTTCTTGGCGGCCTTGGACAAGCCCTTCTTGCGCAGCCAGTCCACCGCCGCTTCGATATCGCCGCCGGTTTCGTTGAGCGCATTCTTGCAGTCCATCATGCCGGCGCCGGTCTTCTCGCGAAGCTCCTTCACCAGCGCCGCGGTCACAGTCGCCATAAGGCTCATCCTTTCTCGGCACCCGACGCTGCAAGTCGCGGTTTTCCGCTCAATTTCACCCGCTCACCCCGAAGGTGCAATACGGCAGCGCGCAGGCGGGCGGCCGATTGCGCTCAACCAAGTTGCGCCGCTGCAATCAGCGAGCGCGCCTGCGAGATCCAGTTGTCGCGGGCGATGCGACCGCCGAACTTCAACTCGCGGTCGATCCGCTCGGCATCGGCTGCCGTCATCGCGGCGATCTGCCAATAGTGGAAGATGCCCGCATCATTGAGCTTCTTGACGATCTGCGGGCCAAAGCCGTGCATTTTCGACAGATCGTCGGGGGCGCCGCGCGGGGCGGCGAGAAGCTCGAAGGCCTCGGCCGGCGCTTCGCCCTCCTCGACCGGCGGCGGGAGCGCCTCTTCGGGCGGCGCTTCCGCTTCGCCCACGTCGACGCCGAGCGCGCCCTGGCTGCGCGAAATGCCGTCGATTGCGGCGCGGGCGATGAGATCGCAGTAGAGGGCGATCGCCCGCCCCGCATCGTCGTTGGCCGGAACAGGGAGCGTGATGCCGTCCGGATCGGAATTGGTATCGACGATGGCGGCAACCGGGATGCCGAGCCGCGTCGCCTCCTTGATCGCCAGCTGTTCCTTGTTGGTGTCGATGACGAAAATCAGATCGGGCGTGCCGCCCATGTCCTTGATGCCGCCGAGCGCCCGCTCGAGCTTGTCGCGCTCGCGCGACAGCATCAGGCGCTCCTTCTTGGTCAGGCCCTGGGCCCCCGCGCCGAGCATCTCCTCGAGCTTGCGCAGCCGCTGGATCGAGGCGGAGATGGTCTTCCAGTTCGTCAGCGTGCCGCCAAGCCAGCGCGAATTGACGAAATACTGGGCCGAACGGCGGGCGCTGTCGGCGATCTGATCGGCTGCCTGGCGCTTGGTGCCGACGAACAGGACGCGGCCGCCGCGCGCCACCGTATCCGACACCGACTGCAGGGCCCGATGCAGCATCGGCACCGTCTGGGCCAGATCGATGATGTGGATGTTGTTGCGCGTGCCGAAGATGAACGGCGCCATCTTCGGGTTCCAGCGGTGTGATTGATGGCCGAAATGGGCGCCGGCTTCGAGAAGCTGGCGCATGGTGAAATCGGGCAGTGCCATAGGATTGCATTCTCCGGTTGACGACCTCCGCGGGCGCATGGACCGGACGTCGGCCCGGCCACCGGAGCGGCGCTTGAGGCAGCGCCGCAAATGCCCGCGTGTGGAATGGGCGCCTTATAGGGAGGCCGGGCCCGATAAGCAAGCCTCGCGATGCGTTACGCGCCACCACCCGAACGATCGCAG
>JAFAME010000208.1 GCA_019233695.1 Methylobacteriaceae bacterium | reverse complement strand
CAGCCGGAATTCGCCCGCCGCGATCTCCATCGTCTCTGCAGCCGCAAGGCGAGCGGCACCCTGCAACGCATCGGTCTGCGCCCTGGTCGGATAGACGGGGCTGCCCATCTGCGCATAAAGCCGGGCCGTGTCGCCGTGGCTTTCATCGAGCCGTGTGATCCGGGCCCGTACGCCAAGCTTGAGGCCCGCCAGCCGGAACTGCGCCTCGATCGGCTCGCCTGACGTCTTCGGGGCAACGAGATTCCACGCCGCGATCACCAGCGTCCCGTCGTCGCGCCGAGTGATGAGGATGTTTTCGGCCGCGTTGTCCAGACGCTCGATGCCAAGCCCATGCAGCAGCCGGAAGGCTTCGAACGAGGGCTTTGGGATGCCGTCGATGCCGATCAGCCCGAAGCCCCCGTTGAACGGGCGCGGGATCACGCCGCGCTCATCGAAGTCGTCGGAGAACGTCCAATAGGACATCATCTCGGCAAATCCGTCGCAGTCGCGGATCATCTGCGCCAGCCAGGGCCCCATGAACAGGCTGTCGAGGAGCTTGCCCTCGGGGTCCGACGTCGCGTTGAACTCGGTGAAGAAGAGCGGCAGATCAGGCCGAGCCGAGGCCTCGATCTCGGCCCGTGCCTTGCGAACCGCCGGACACACGAGGCGGTAGCGCGGGATCGCCTCGTCCCTGCCGATCACATTGCGCGGCTCTTCGTCGCCATAGACGTGGGTCGACACGAAGTCGATTGGAACGCCCGCTTTGACCGCATGGGCGATCAAGGCGCCCACCCAGGCGGTTGCGGCCGTCGCCGGGCCCCCGACCCGCAAGCGAGGACTGACGTTCTTCAACGCCCGCGCCGTGTGGTCGTAGAGCTCGAAATAGGTCTCCTGCAGCGGCCGGCCGGTCCAGAAATCGAAGTTCGGCTCGTTCCAGACCTCGAAATACCAGCTCGCGACTTCGTCGATTCCGTAACGGGCGATCAGGTGGCGGGCGAACTCCCCGATGAGCTCGTCCCATTTGCCGTAGTCCTTGGGCGGGGCAACGATCGGCTTGTCCCAGAAGGGGTGCAGGTCGAGCCGCGCCGCAAGTTTTTTCGGCATGAAGCCGAGCTCGACGAACGGCCGCACGCCCATCGCCAGCAGGCCGTCGTAGATCTGATCGACCGCCTGGAAATTGTAGATCGGCGCGCCCCGGCGGTCCTCGTCGTATACGCCGAGATCGTCGCTGAAGATCTCGTGGAAGCGCAGATAGTTGATGGCGGTCGCCGACATCACCGTGCGCAGATTGTTGCGGTAGCTCTCGCGCAGCGCAAGCGGCGCGCGGCCGGAGCCGATCATCTGCTCCCAGAAGTGCGGGAACGGGCGACCCTTGGCCGTGCTGTCGATGGCGATGACCTCTATGGTGGGCTCCGCGGGCGCCGGGGCAGCTGGCGAGGCCAAAAGCCAGAGCCCGGAGAGCAGCAGCCCAGCCATCACCCGGCGGCCTGCCGGACAAGTGCGCCGCAGTGTGTTCATGGCGGCGATCACCTCGGCCTGGATTCGTTCAACATCGAGGCTCCTGTGAGCCACCGCTTTTGCATTGGGGTGAATTTTGGGCCTCGGGGGGTCGTGATCGGTTCCGTCCTGCGCATATAGCTTTTTGGTGGCATCCCGCCAGTGACCCGGCGAGGCATGACCGGAAGGGGAAAACATGAGCGAGGCAGGCGCGAGCGGGACGAAGATTGCCGTGATCGGCCTCGGTTCGATGGGCTACGGCATTGCGGGGTCGCTCGCGAGACGCGGTTTCCAGGTTGTCGGCTATGACGTCCGCGCCGAGACGCTCGCGCAATTCGCCAGGGAGCATGGGACGGCGGCCGCAACGCCGGCCGCCGCCGCCAAGGAGGCGCAGATCATCGTGATCGTCGTGGTCAACAGCGATCAGACGGGCGAGGCGCTGTTCAACAAATCGGGGGTGGTCGAGACTGCCGGGCGAGGCGCCGTCGTGGTCTCCTGCGCGACGATGGCGCCGGGCCGCGCACGACAGCTGGCGCTGGAAGTCGAGAACCATGGGCTTCTCTACCTCGACGCGCCGATCAGCGGCGGGACGCAACGCGCCGCCGAGGGCGCGCTGACGGTGCTTGCCTCGGGATCGCCTGCCGCCTTCGCCAAGGCGCGCCCCGTGCTCGATGCCATGGCAGCGAAGGTCTATGACCTCGGCGAGGAGCCGGGCATCGGCGCCTCGTTCAAGATCGTCAATCAGCTGCTGGCCGGCGTCCATATCGCGGCCGCCTGCGAGGCCATCGCATTGGCAAGCCGGCTTGGCCTCGATCTTGCCAGGGTCTACGAGGTGATCGCCGCCTCGGCCGGCAATTCATGGATGTTCGAAAACCGCGTGCCACACATCCTTGCGGGCGACTATGCCGCGCGCAGCGCCGTCGACATTTTCACCAAGGACCTCGGCATCGTTGCCGACATCTCCCGGTCGGAAAAATTCCCGACGCCTGTCGCCTCCTCGGCGCTGCAGATGTTCCTGATGACGGCCGCCGCCGGCATGGGGCGCGACGACGACGCCTCGGTCGCGCGGCTCTACGCGATGATCGCCGGGCTGAAGCTGCCGGGGGTGGAGTGAGCAAGTAGCCCATGAGCGAAGCGACATGCGGGGCCCCGGATTTCGCTGCGCTCCATCCGGGCTACGCTCGGCCTGTGACGGCGCTCAAAACCGCAGCGGCTTTGCCTGCTTGACGCTCGGAATTTTCTGGATCTGGCGCAGCACCCCCTCCGGCACCGGGCCGTCGACGGCAACGAGCGCGATCGCCGATCCGCCTTCCCTGTCGCGGCCGAGCGCGAAGGTCGCGATATTGACGCCGGCGCCGCCCAAGAGGCTCGCGAAGGCGCCGATGAAGCCCGGCTTGTCCTCGTTGGTGACGTAGATCATCGAGGGTGCGAACTCGGCATCGACGTTGATGCCCTTGATGCTGACGATGCGCGGCTTGCCGTCGTGGAACACCGTGCCGACGACCGCGCGCTCCTGCCGCTCGGTCCGCACTGAGAGCGTGATCGCCGATTCATAGTCGCCGTCGCCGGCGCGCACCACCTCGTCGATGGTGATGCCGCGCTCCTTGGCGACGACCGGGGCCGAGACGACGTTGACGTCGGCAAGCAGCGGGCGCAGCAGGCCGGCGACGGCGGCCGCCGTCAGCGCCTTCGTCTTCAGCCCCGCCGCCGTGCCTTCATAGGTGATGGTCACCTTGATGATGCCCGTTTCGGTCAGCTGGCCGGCGAAGGAGCCGAGCCGCTCGGCAAGCGCGATGAACGGCTTCAGCCGCGGCGCCTCTTCCGCCGTGATCGAGGGGAAATTGACCGCGTTCGCGATGGCGCCGCGGATCAGATAGTCCGACATCTGCTCGGCGACCTGCAGGGCAACGTTCTCCTGCGCCTCCGTCGTGGAGGCGCCAAGATGCGGCGTGCACACGACGTTCGGATGGCCGAAGAGCGGGTTTGCCTTGGCCGGCTCCTCGGTGAAGACGTCGAAGGCGGCGCCCGCCACATGGCCCGCATCGATGAGCTTGCGCAGCGCGCCCTCATCGACGAGGCCGCCGCGGGCGCAGTTGATGATCCGCACCCCCTTCCTCGTCTTGGCGAGATTCTCCGCCGAGAGGATGTCCTTGGTCTGCGCCGTCATCGGCGTGTGCAGCGTGATGATGTCGGCACGGGCAAGAAGTTCGTCGAGCCCGATCTTCTCGACGCCGAGCGCCAACGCCCGTTCCGGCGACAGGAACGGATCATGGGCAACAACCCGCATCCTCAGGCCGATGGCCCGTTCGGCGACGATCGAGCCGACATTGCCGCATCCGATGATGCCCAGCGTCTTGCCGGTGATCTCGACGCCCATGAAGCGGTTTTTTTCCCATTTGCCGGCCTGGGTCGAGGCATCGGCGCTCGGGATCTGGCGTGCCAGCGCGAACATCAGGGCGATGGCGTGCTCGGCGGTCGTGATCGAGTTGCCGAACGGCGTGTTCATGACGATCACGCCCTTGGCCGTGGCGGCCGGAATGTCGATGTTGTCGACGCCGATTCCGGCGCGGCCCACGACCTTCAGCCGACGCGCCTTTTCGAGGAGCTTTGCCGTGACCTTGGTCGCCGATCGGACCGCAAGCCCGTCGTAGTCTGCGATGACGCGAGCGAGCTCGTCCTTGTCGAGGCCGGGCTTCACGTCGACCTCGACGCCGCGTTCCTTGAAGATGGCGACGGCGGCGGGCGAGAGAGCATCAGAGATCAGAACATGCGGGGCCATATACGTCGTCCCTGCTATCGAGGATGGTCTTTTGGGCCAGGGCTGTCACGAAACAATTGCCGCAACCCGAACCCGCTCGTTCCCGCGAAAGCGGAACCCAAGGGGAAGGAAGAGCCCTTCGGCTTCTGGATCTCCGCCTTCGCAGGGATGAGCGGATGGGGACGCGACAACCCACTCGATTCACCTGTTTTCAAAAGGGCTCCTAGAGTCCGATGCTGGGCAGAGGGTGTGGATCCCTGACGGCCCCAGAGCGGCTTCGGACCGCAACCCACCGCCAACGCTCAGGCCTTGCTAAGATCGGCTTTCGCCTCGGCAAATGCCCAATCAAGCCAGCGGGTCAGTGCCTCGATATCGGAAGCTTCGACCGTGGCGCCACACCAGATGCGCAAGCCCGGCGGAGCATCGCGGTAGGAGCCGATGTCGAAGGCAGCCCCCTCCCTTTCGAGAGCGTCTGCCAATCCCTTGGCGAAACTCGCCTGGGCGTCCTGCGGCAGCGAGGCCACCAGCGGATCCACGATCTTGAGGCAGACGCTGGTGTTGGAGCGGGTCGCCGGATTCCTGGCGAGGAAATCGACCCAGGGCGTTCTCGCAACCCATCGGGCAAGGACGGTGGCATTGGCATCGGCGCGCCAGATCAGCGCGTCAAGGCCCCCGAGCTCCTTGGCCCAGTAGAGCGCGTCGATATAGTCCTCGACGCACAGCATCGAAGGGGTGTTGATCGTCTCACCCTGGAAGATGCCCTCGATGAGTTTGCCGCCGGAGGTCATGCGAAAGATCTTCGGCAGCGGCCAGGGCGGCGTGTAGCTCGTGAGCCGCTCGACGGCACGCGGCGACAGGATGAGCATGCCGTGGGCGGCCTCCCCGCCGAGCGCCTTCTGCCACGAGAAGGTCACGACATCGAGCTTCGGCCAATCGAGCGCCTGCGCGAAGGCCGCTGAGGTCGCATCGCAGATCGTGAGCCCCTTGCGATCGGCAGGGATGAAATCGCCGTTCGGCACGCGCACGCCGGACGTCGTGCCGTTCCAGGTGAAGACGACGTCGTTGTCGAAATTGACGGTGGCGAGATCGACGATGTCGCCATAGTCGGCGCGCAGCACGCGTGCGTCCTTCAGCTTCAGCTGTTTCAGGGCGTCGGTGACCCAGCCTTCCCCAAAACTCTCCCAGGCCAGAAGGTCGACGCCGCGCGCGCCGAGGAGCGACCACAGGGCCATCTCGACGGCGCCCGTGTCGGAGGCCGGCACGATGCCGACGCGATACTCGTGCGGGAGCCGCAGCACATCGCGCGTCAAATCGATGGCAAGCCTCAGCTTTGCCTTGCCGGCCTTGGCGCGGTGCGAGCGTCCGAGCGTTGCCCTGGCGAGGATTTCGGGGCTCCAGCCGGGGCGCTTGGCACAAGGTCCGGAGGAGAAGTTCGCGACCCGGGGTCGCGCCGTCGGGCGAGCGGACAGGTCGCGGGCGGCATCCGTGGATGCCTCGACAATCGCCGGCATGGATCCATCCTTTCAGATGGGCGCC
Organism: Methylobacteriaceae bacterium; assembly: GCA_019233695.1. GTDB lineage: Bacteria > Pseudomonadota > Alphaproteobacteria > Rhizobiales > Beijerinckiaceae > JAFAME01. Next base: position 29,812 of record JAFAME010000208.1, on the reverse strand, counting down.
TCTCGTTGGGGAGAGGTGTCCCGCCGACGCCGATACGCGGAGTGCCTGATCCGGTCAAGCGCGATTTCTCACATCGCCGCACGCGAATGAGGATCCCGGGCCTTTGCCGGTCTGTCGTGACGGCCGGACGAATGGCTGGATCAGTCGATCATGTAGCGCAGGCCAATGCGAAACTCATTGGCCTGCAGCGACTTCGTGGTGAAAGGCGGAGTCGCGATCCCCGCGAAGGAGCGGAAGCGGCCGAGGTCTAGAAAGCGATACCCGAAGTCGACCTGCGTGTGTGGAGCGACGGAAACGGCGGCGCCCGCCATCAGAGCCCAGGCGAATTGCGTTGTCACATGGCGGCCGACTACGTTGCTGAGGCCTGGATATTCGAGCCCTGTGTCGTCGTTGATGAATATGTTGGAGACGTTCGTCATGCGGTTGACCGAGGCGCCGACGCCAGCGCCGACGTAAGGCGTGAAACCCGACCAGGTCCCAAGATCGACATAGGCGTTCCATAGTCCCGTCGCCGCCGACAGTTTAGTGTTGTGGAAGACATCGCATCCGCTGAACGTGCCGAGGCAGACTGCGGGGCTGACATGCCCCCGTCCCGACAGGCGCAGGTCCCCCCGGTAATCGACGGTAATGTCAGTGCGAAACCAGGAGTTGAGCTGGTAGCCGCCGCCAAGAGTACCGGTCCAGCTGTTTGCGAGCTTCCCATTGGCGAACTGCACGCCGCCCCGTGCAAACCCGCTGCTCTGATTGAGGGAATAGCCGATATCGCCGCGCAGGTACCAGCCGGTGCCGAGTTCGACGAGAGGCTCGACCTCTTGGGCGGGTTCGATGGGCGAGGGTCCAAGGTCGGCGGGAAAGGCTGACGGGACCAGGAGCGCCACCATCGGAACCAGCGCTACAAAGAATCTCGAGCAGTACATCTTTGGAACTTCCTCAGCCGTGTCGCCGTACCGCGGCGACGCAAACTCACCGGGGAAATCCTCTCAAACGTTTCTTAAGGACGCCTTAACCTTAACGTAGCGATAAAATTTGGTTCAAAATCTGCTGCGGTACAGATTGCTTGAGCTTGTCGGCTACCAATCGTCCTCCTTGTGGCGGCCCCTGACAAGAGAAACCCGACAAAATCTGAAGCGATGCTTGGTGCCGGCGCGAGGTAGCGCCCAAGATCATATCGGCAACCACGAAGCGAAACCGCGGCCCAACACACGTGCGTTGACGGTTCGTTAAGGATGTTATGGTTAACGTCTCCCTAGCACCGGAGACTTGGCGGTGCCGTATTGGCGAAGTCGAAGCCGCCGTCTTCTCGCGCAGTTTTATCTCGAAGATCTTTGGCCCTTCGAGACAACGTCATGGGAGCGCCAGTGAACCGCTATTCTATTCTTGTCGCTTGTTCCCTTGCCGGCGGCGCCGGCGCGACCTTGGCCGCCGACCTTGACCTGCCATTGGAGCCGCCGTCTACGGCCGGCGGCACACGTTGGGAAGGGTTCAACATTGGCGTCAACGGCGGCGCCGCATGGTCACCGAGCAGTACCGCAACGCAGGTCTGGTTCCCGCCCGGGTTCGGCCTCGGCCTGCCACCGCCGGGTGGGCCATTCAATCTCTCGGCCACGGGCTTCATGGGCGGCGCCCAGGTCGGCTACAACAAGCAATGGGGCGCGCTTGTCATTGGTGCGGAGAGTGATTTCGACTTCGTCGGCGGCTCACAGGCCAAGAAGAGTGCCATCGGCTCATATCTGGGCTTTCCTTTCGCCGCCACGCAGATGCAGAGACTGGATTCGCTGGGAACGATCCGCGGACGCGTCGGCTATGCTCCATTCGACGATCTTCTCATCTATGGGACGGCGGGTCTGGCCTTCGGCGAAACCAAATTGTCGAGCTACTTGAATTTTCCGACCTTGGGCCTGTCTTACGCCGGCTCACACAGCGACATCGGCGTCGGCTTTGCCGCAGGCGCGGGCCTGGAATACGCACTCACTCGCCGATGGTCTGTCGGCGCCGAGTTTCTCTATTTCGACCTTGGTCATGGCCACGTCGTAAGCCCGCCCAATCCCGCAAGGCCCGACGGGGAAACCGACACGACGGCAGCGTTCAAAGGGTACACGCTGCGCCTTGGCGTGAACTACGAGTTCGATGGGACGGAGGACGACCCGCCTGCGGTGGACGCGAGCCAAGTCGCAACGAGCGGCGTAACCATGAGGTTTGGCGCGCGCGCCGGCGTGTCGACGAGCAACGCCCGCCTGACCCTTTACGATGGGCGCGGCCTGACACGGCTTTCTCGCCTGACCTACAAAAATGCAACCGCTGCAACCAGTGAAATCTTCGGACAGATCGACGAAAATTCCGGCATTTTCCTGAAAGGCTATGCTGGCATCGGCAAAGAGTTCAACGGTACTTTGCAGGACGAGGATTTCCCGCCGGTGACCGCACCCTATTCCTCGACCAACAGCCCGCAGAAGGACGGCCGCCTGGGCTATGCCACTGCCGATGCCGGTTACTACGGGCTCGTGTCGTCCTGGTACAAATTCGGCGGCTTTGCCGGCTACCACTATCTCGACGAGCGCTTCAATGCATTCGGTTGCACTCAGACGGCCGGAAATCCAGACATTTGCGCCCCGGGCCAAGTGGACCCGGCCAATCTGACCATCAGCGACGAGGGCCGCTGGCAGGCCGTGCGCTTGGGGTTGGCGGGGCAGCTCTTCCTTCCGTCCGGCTTCAATATCCGCGCAGAAGCTGCTTGGCTCCCGTGGATATCCTTCAATGCAGACAACAATCACTGGCTGCGGCAACCGACTGACTTCTCCGGCGCGATCCCGGAGACCGGGACGGGATCGAACGGCTTCCAGGTTGAAGGCGAGATCAACTACGCTCTTGCGAACAATTTCGACATCGGCATCGGCGGTCGCTACTGGTCGATGAACGCCAAGGGCCACATGCTGTTTCAGGACGCCACGATCAACGGCGGCCCGCAAGTCGCGAGATTTTCAACGCAGCGTGGCCAGATCTTCGCACAATCGTCCTACCATTTCTGACAACGCCAGGTCCGATCGTGCGGAAGGCACCCGCCGGGCCGCCCGTCAGCTTGCCAAACCGCAGCCGCGGGCGCCGGCGCGTCGAGGCAAAGCTCGCCGCCAATGCGGCGATGGGTGCCGGGCGACGTCATCGCCCTCAAGTGCCGCGCCGGCGCGCGAGGCCGCGACATGCTCTTGCCACGGCCGGTCGCGCTCGCGATCGCCGACAGGAAGAACGCCATTCGGCCGCTGCGAAATGGCGGCCTGACGCAGACAGCCCTTGTCGAGGTCGCTGGCCTCACCCAGGCCTATCGCTCCGACCTTGTTCGATCAGGTGGGTCCGCAACGCGACCTGGCGTTTTGCCGCGGCGACGATCCCAGGCTGGGGATTCCAAAGCGCTTCCCATCTGGATCTATCGCTTCCGGACTGGGTCGACTGTCCGATACTGCTCTTCTGGATTGCTTCGCTGCGCTCGCAATGGCGGCCTTCGAATACCCGTGACCCCCTAGCTATCCGTCAGCGTCGGTCCCGAGGAAGAAACGCCCCGACAAAAGAGTAGGGCGCGAACTCCAGTTCGCGCCCTACTCTTTGTCTTCTCAGGTTGCAGTTGATCAATACTTGCGCACGATCGGCTCCGGCGGCGCCTCATAGACCGGCGGCGGCGGCGCGCCGAACATCCAGCGCATGCCGATCCTGAAGTCGTTGGAGGCGAGCTCCTTGCCGTGCAGGATGAAGGGCGCGCAGCTGAACGTGCCGTCAGGATTGGCGCAGTGGGGAGTGCCGGATTTGAACTCGCCGAGGTTGAGATAGCGATAGCCCATTTCGAGCTTCACGTTCGGCGTCACCTGGTAGCCGAGGCCGGCCATCACCGCCCAGGCGAGGTTGGTCTTGTTACCGTCGCTGAAGAAGCCGCCGGTCGGCGAGGGCGCGCCTGACACGCCGCCCACGACCGTCGAGAAGAACCCGGTGTCGGTCGTATCGCGCAGGCTGTTCTGCGTGCCGCCGACGCCGGCGCCGATGTAGGGCGTGATGCCGTACCAGGTGCCGAGGTCGATATAGCCGTTGGCGAGCAGCACGATCGAGGAGAGCGTGCCCTTGTAGAAGTTGCGCAGCGAATGGCTTGCGGGAGAGGCGACGCCGGCCGCCGTGGTGAAGGTGCCCGAATCGTTCAGCGTATCGAGGGCCGAGAAGGAAGAGCCGCCCCGGTATTCCCCCGTGATGTCGGCGCGGAACCAGTTGTTGAACTGATAGCCGACGCCGATGTCGACAAAGCCGCTGGCGCCGAGGCTCGGCTTGAAGAAATTGTAGCTGTTGAAGGCGCCGACATAGGTGTTGCCGGCAGCATCGGTGAAGCTCGGATTGCCGTTAAGCGGGTTCGGCGTCGTCGACAGCTTCGGGTCGGCGTTGACGCCGACGCCGACGTCAGCGCGCAGATACCAGCCGGAGAATTCGGCAACCGCAGGCGCCACCGGCTCCAGCGGCGGCGCCGGCGGCAGATCCGCCGCACGGGCGGCAGCCGTCGCCCCAGTCGCGACGACGCCCGCGATGAACAGGGCTTTCAAGCTGCCCATGACCAGTCCCTTCCCTTCGTTCGGGCGCCAAGGCGGCCCCACGCGTGATGCCAACGTGGGCCACTTTTTCACGAAGTCCTTAAGGGAGGCTTAACCCTACCGATTAACGTTACCGGTTAACCAGCATCGGGGCGGAAGGACACGAGATGCAGGCGGCGCCCTCAGCTCGCGGCAGCGCTCGCCATGCGCTTGGCCTTGGCTGCGGCGGCGCGAGTGGCGTCCGACACCTGGAACATTTCCAGCGATTCGAGTTCGTCGTCGGCGACCGGCGTGAGCGCAAGGTCCATGAATCTGGCCCGGTTGGGATCGCGCTTGATGGCGCGCCGGACCCGGCCCAGGCACCAGATCATGCGCCCGACGCGAACATGTTTGGCGATGAGGTCGAGAAGATATTTCGGATAAAAGACAAAAGGATTTTCGACCGGAAAGCCGGGCCGGCGATCCCTGCGCACCTTGCGGCGCAGATACCCGCCTTCGAGCGGATGGATCTTCTCGATGATCACGCAGCCATAGAACCACAAGAACAGGAACATCATCTTGCCCGGGCTGATGCCGGTGGCGACGGCGCGGCGCATGACGGTCGCCATGTGGTCGGGCGTGTAGTAGGTCTCCCAGGCAAGCCGATAGGCGCGCTCCCACTCCTGCTTCGACATCCGCGGATGGCCGGTGGTGACGTGCTCGAGGTCGTATTTGTTCATGTCCGGGTCCATCGCAACCCCGGCCATGGCAAGCTTCTTGTGATCCTCCGAACCGGGTAGCGGCGTCAGGCAGAAGAATTCGAGCAGATCGAGCGGCAATTCGCGCTGGATGATCTTGATGTCACGAACGATACTTTCGGGAGTATCTGAAGGGAAGCCGAGGATATAGCCGGCATAGGTGAAGCAGCCGACTTTCTTCCATGCGAGCAGCATTTTACGGTATTCGGAGATGCGGTTCTGCTTCTTCTTGGCGCCGACGAGGCTTTCGGGGTTGATGCTCTCCAGGCCGAGGAAGACGCGCGCGACCCCGGCGCGGGCCGCCTTCTCGATGAAGCGCGGAATGCGGTGACAGAGCGTGTCGACCTGGATAACGTGGCGGAAGAAGAGGCCCTCCTCTTCGCGCATCGCGATCATCCGGTCGAAGATCGCTTCCCAGTTGCGGTTGCGCGCCAGATTGTCGTCGGTGATGAAGAAATGATCGACGCCCTGGGCGAGATTGGTGCGGATGATCGCCTCGACGTCGTCGGCCGTGCGATGGCGCGACTTTCGACCTTGGACGTTGATGATCGTGCAGAACGAGCATTGGAACGGGCAGCCACGCCCCGCATCGAAGCTCGTGAGGCGCCCTCCCGTGCGCTCGATGCGCGCCGCCGGCAAAAGCGGCATCGGCGCACCGTCGAGGCCGGGCAGGTCCGCCATGAAGTTGTAGATCGGGGCGAGCGTTCCGGCGAGCGCGTCGCGCAGCACGGTCTCGAACCGCCCCTCGGCCTCCCCCGCAAAGAGCGAGATGCCGAGGTCGCGGGCCGCGGCAAGGTCGGCCGGCAGGTCCGGCAGCATGGCAAGGCAACCCGACACATGGAACCCGCCGATTGCCACCTGCACTCCCGCCGCCCGGAGCGGCCGCGCAATGTCGACGGCGCGCGGGAACTGATTCGATTGCACGCCGACGAGCGCCACAAGTCCGAGCCCGCCCGCCTCGCCGATGCGGCGCGCGATGCGGTGCGGCCTGATGCGCGTGTTGGTCTCGTCGAAGGCGACAATGTCGATCTCGACATCAGGGCCGAGCACTCGGCGGGCGCAACAGTCGAGGGCAAGTCCGTTCAGCACCGCAAGGGTGTTCGACGGGATGGCCGAGCGCATCCATTGGATGACATAGCCGTCATCGTCGTAGTGGGAGGGTTTGATGAGGACGAGCGTGAAGCGCCGTGTCGATGGTGCCAACATGAGGCTCGATGATTCCTCGCAAACGGGGCCCGGCACCGGCGCCAGCCCATGGGCGCGGCATGCCACCGCGTGCGCGGCACGATAGGGGCTTTGACCGGCAATTGGCAACCGCCTGCGGGTCGCAGCAGCCGATTGCCAGAACATGCGGATTTCGCGTTACACGCGAGGCGCCGGCGAAAGGTGGTATCAGCGCCGCTCTCGGTCTACATTTGCAGCGTGCCCGACGTCTCCGAAATAGACCTTGGACGGCGCGCGCGTCGGTTGCGCGTCGACACGATTGTCCGATTGCGCTGGCTTGCCATTGCCGGCCAATCGGTCGCGGTCCTGTTCACCTATTTCGTGCTCGGCTTCGACCTGCCGTTCGGCCTCTGTTTCCTTGCCATCGCACTTTCAGCGTGGCTGAACGTCGGCTTGCGGCTGCGCTTTCCGGTAAGCCATCGCCTCGACGACGGACCGGCATCGATCCTGCTTGCCTATGACGTCGTGCAGTTGTCGGCGCTCCTTTATCTGACGGGCGGTCTGCAGAATCCGTTCGCGATTCTCTTTCTGGCGCCGGTCATGATCTCGGCGACGTCACTGTCGCCTCGCCGGACGCTCGGCCTCGGCGTGCTGACGGCGGCCTCGGCGACCGTCCTTGCCTTCAGGCATCTGCCGCTGCCGTGGTTTGCCGGCGCCGTGCTGACGCTGCCGTTCCTCTACTCGGTTGGAATCTGGGTTGCGGTCGTGCTCGGCACGGTCTTCATCGGCGTTTATGCCTCGCGCGTCGCCGAGGAGGCACGGCGCCTCTCCGACGCGCTCGCCGCCGCCGAGCTGGTGCTTGCCCGCGAACAGCACCTGTCACAGCTCGACGGCTACGCCGCCGCAGCCGCGCACGAATTGGGCACCCCTCTTGCAACGATCACGCTGGTCGTCAAGGAGCTCGCCTCGCTCATGCCGAAGACCGGCCCGGTCGGAGAGGATCTCGCCCTGGTCACTCAGGAGGTGGCGCGCTGCCGGGCCATTCTCGGCAAGCTTGCTTCGCTCGGCAACGAGGAGCCGCATCCTCACGACGACATGACGCTCGGCCATCTCCTCGAGGAGGCGGTCGAGCCGCACCGCAATTTCGGCGTCAACGTGCGGGTCGACCGCCACGGCGACGGGCCGGAGCCGGTCTGCCGCCGCAATCCCGGCATGCTCTACGGGCTCGGCAATCTCATCGAGAATGCCGTCGATTTCGCCCGCACCGAGGTTCGCATCACCGCTACCTGGACACGCGAGAGGCTCGAGATTGCCATCGAGGACGACGGTCCCGGCTTTCCCGCTCACATTCTGCTTCGCATCGGCGAGCCCTACGTCACCTCGCGGGGCCTCGACCGACGCGCCAAAATCGACGAGGATTCGGGGCTGGGCCTGGGTCTCTTCATCGCCAAGACGCTGCTGGAACGCTCCGGCGCAGCGCTGGCGACGCGCAATGCCGATCCGCCGGCATCCGGCGCCATCGTCACGCTCGGCTGGCCGCGGATTGCGTTCGAACGCGGCCGCAGCCGGGGGGATGCCGTTACGCGGCGTCCCGAGACCTCTGTAAAGGCCGCAATTGCTCGCTAGATGAAGAAACGACAACAAGAACCCCTAAGGAGGGCAGATGATCGATGTAACGCATAGTCGCGAGCCGCAGTCGGCGACCCAGCAGCCCGGCCCCGATCCGTCCGCGGTACGCGAGGAGCGCACGCTTCTCATCGTCGATGACGACAAGCCGTTCCTAACCCGCCTGGCGCGGGCCATGGAAACCCGCAACTTCATCGTCACGGCGGTGGAAACCGTCGCGGAAGGCCTTGCCGCAATCACAGCGGAACCGCCTGCCTTCGCCATCATCGACATGCGGCTTTCCGACGGCAACGGGCTTGATGTCATCTCGGAGCTGAAGACGAGGCGGCCCGAGGCCCGCGGCATTATTCTGACCGGCTACGGCAACATCGCGACCGCGGTGACGGCGGTGAAGCTCGGGGCCTTCGACTATCTCGCAAAGCCGGCGGATGCCGACGAGATCTATGCCGCGCTGATGGCGACGCGCCACGACCAGGCCGAGCTTCCGGAAAATCCAATGTCGGCCGATCGGGTCCGCTGGGAGCACATCCAGCGCGTCTATGAGCTGTGCGGCCGAAATGTCTCCGAGACGGCGCGCCGCCTCAATATGCACCGGCGCACCCTGCAACGCATCCTGGCAAAGCGCGCGCCACGGTGATCCGCGTTCCGCCAAGCTCGCGGGCCGCCGGCCTCAGACGGAATTGGCGGCTTCCGGATCCCCGAGCACATGCAGCCTGTCGGCCGCGGCCTGGGCGAATCGCAAGAGGACCGCCCTTCTCGTTGCCGGCGCGATGCGATGCTCGGGCGCTTCCCAGATGATGGCGGCGCCATAGGCGTCAGCGACGATCAAACCGGCATCCTCGGGCATCAGGGTCTGCGGTATGGTCTCCGGAATGGCAAAGTACAGCCGGTCGCAATGGCCGCGATAGTCCCGCCATTTCAGGTCGGCGCGGAAGTCGGCGAGCGATGATTTGATCTCGACGATATGAATGGAGCCGTCCGGGCCAAGCGCGACGATATCGGCGCGGCGACCGTCGAGAAGCACAAGCTCGGTGACAGTGGAGCAACCGATCGCCCGCCACAGCCGGCGCGTGCCGCGGGCGACCCGCAGCGCTGTCTCGGACTGACGGCCGTCCACGATGACAGCATTCCCAGCGAATTGTCCGGGCTCGAAGCCCGTTTCAATCCCGGTCACTTGACGTAGCTTCCAAACAGCAGAAACAACTTGGGGACCATCAGGCTGACGGCAATCAAGAGGGCAACGGCAACAAGGGCGATCGTTGCCATGTAGGGAACGGCTCGATCGGCCGGGCTCTTCATCAATATCGGAATGCCGAGATAGAGCAGATAGGCGCCGTAAATGCCGAGAATGGTCAGCCGCGACAGGGCGGGAACGATGTTGAAGACGCCGGCGAGCCAGGCCGGGGTCAGGGAATAGGCCGCAAGCTTGTACGAATTCAGTCTATTCTTCTTGCCGCCGAAATTGGGCGCAGTCCAGTCGATGATGACGGCCACGATGGAGGTGACGACAAGGACGAACAGGAACGCCAGCAAGCCGTCGAGGATTCCGAAGGCGAAATCGTCGACGAAAGTCGAGCCGCCAAACAGCGTGTCCCCGATCACCGTGGCAACGGCCGGGATGGCGGCAAGCGGCATCACGTAATGTCGATTGATTTCGCCAATCGACATCTGCTCAGCCTCGATGGCAATCCATGTCGATTGCGGAAAGAGCATGATGTTTTTCGCCCGGTCTGATACATTCATCTCCTTCGCCTCGCATGTTCGAATGATTGACCGGTGCGTGGCCCCGGTCGCGCGCACGCGTGATCTCGCCCATGTTAGGCTGAAAACGGGTATCGACGCCACGGGTTGGGCAGAGCGAGCACAGGGAAGACTTTGTCGCGGGGTGGCGCCGCACACGCAATTCGGTTGCAGAGGCGATCGCATTGCGGTCTGCGGCGACTCGCTAAAGGGGCTGCATTATCGCCTCTTTGTGGCATCCGTCTCATGTCGAATCAATTTTGGACCATGGCATGACGTTCGAAGAGAAGCTCGCGCGGCTGCGCGCCAAATATCTCACCGCCATGGGCGGAGACATCTACGATCCCGAATTTGCGCGCGTTGCCGCCCAGCAGTTCAGGGATGGCGACAAACGCAAGTGGCCGTTTGCCGATCCGGCAACGCTGCTCGGGGCGCCGTTTCGACCCGATGCTCCCGACCTCCCCGGCTATGGCGGTCTCGAGGTCGCCCTCGTCGGCGTGCCGATGGACCTCGGCGTGACCAACCGCGCGGGCGCACGGCTGGGGCCTCGGGCGGTGCGGTCGATCGAGCGCATCGGGCCCTACGAACATGTCCTGAAGCGCGTGCCCTTCGCCGAGAGCCGGACAGCCGATATCGGCGACGTGCCGATGCGCTCGCGCTTCGATCTTGCCTCCTGCCACGCCGACATCGAGAGCTTCTACCGCAGGATCGTAACCTCGGGCGTCGTGCCGCTGTCGGTCGGCGGCGACCATTCGATCACCTATTCGATCCTGAAGGCGGTCGGCGCGGCGCGGCCTGTCGGTCTCATCCACATCGATGCGCATTGCGACACGTCGGGCCCCTATGAGGGCGCCAAATTCCATCACGGCGGCCCCTTCCGCCTGGCGGTGCTCGACGGCGTCCTCGACGCGGAACGCACGATCCAGATCGGCATAAGGGGCGGCGCCGAATATCTTTGGGAATTCTCCTACGACAGCGGCATGACGGTGATCCATGCCGAGGACATTCCTCGCCTTGGCATCGCCGCGATCGTCGCCAAGGCGCGAGAGGTTGCCGGCTCCGGCCCCGTCTATGTTTCCTTCGACGTCGACAGCCTCGACCCGGGCTTTGCCCCGGGCACCGGAACCCCGGAGGTCGGCGGCCTGATGCCGCGTGAGGCACTGGAGATCCTGCGCGGGCTCGCCGGGCTCGACATCGTCGGCGGCGACGTCGTCGAGGTGGCCCCGCAATACGACGCGACATCCAACACCGCGCAATGCGGCGCGCAGATGCTGTTCACTATCCTCTGTCTTGCCGTCGACGCGCTGCGGCGGCGCAAGCCGCAGGCGTGAGGCGGGTGCGTTTTTGACGGTTCATCTCGGAGGCGTTGCAGGTATAAGGAGCCGCCGCGTCGCTCAAGCTGCCGGTGCGCAGCCCCTTAGGAGAGGAACCAATGCCCCTGTCGATGTATACCGCTTCGATCCCCGCCTTCGTGAGGACGCTTGAAGCGCTCTCCGGCGTTCTCGACAAGGCGGCGGCCTATTGCGCCGCCAGAAAGATAGAGCCGGAGGTTCTCGCCGGAACGCGCCTCTTCCCAAACATGTTCGCCCTGGCGCGCCAGGTGCAGCTTTCGTCCGACTTCGCCAAAAACGGCGCATCCCGCCTCGCCGGCATCGATCCGCCGAAGTTCGAAGACACTGAAACGACCATCGATGCTCTCAAGGACAGAATCGCCAGGACGATCGCCTACGTCAAATCGATCGATCCCAAACAAATCGATGCATCGGCGGGCCGCGACGTCGTCTTTCCGCAGGGCTCCAATAAGATGAAGACTCCGGCGGAGAATTTCTTGTTCAACGTCTGCCTCCCGAATTTTTATTTCCACGCGACGACCGCGTACGCGATCCTGCGTCAGTCGGGCGTGGAGATCGGCAAGCGCGACTATCTCGGAAGCATCCCCGATCTCTCGGCGGCCTGAACTCGGAGCCCGCGCGTTCCCCGGCCGAACGTGGAAAGAAATGCGATCTGTCATCCCGGAAGCGCGAAGCGCTCTCCGGGAACCGGGGACAAGCTACTGAAAAGATCCCTGTTCCGGATCCCGGCTCTCCGCTTCGCTTCGGCCGGGATGACAGCGGTGGAGGAACGCGGGGCTACTTGGTGCCCTTCCACTTCGTCCACAGCCGGATCATTGCCTGCTGCAGCCTCGGGTCGTAGACCGGCACCGCGAGCAGGCGCTTCATGGCCTCATCGTCGGGATAGACCGCGGGATCGCCGGCGAGCTTGGGATCGAGGAGCGGCTTTGCAGCGGCGATGCCGCTTGCCGCATTCGTTGCCCTCGAATTGCGCGCCGCAATGTCCGGGCGCATCAGGAAATCGATGAACCGATAGGCTGCCTCGACATGCGGAGCGTCCTTTGGAATGCTCAGACTGTCGATTTCGATCAGGGTGCCCTCGGTCGGGATCGCATAGCCGATTTCGACTTCATTGTTGGCTTCGCGCGCGCGATCGCGCGCCTGAACGGCATCGCTTGCCCAGGTGACGGCGAGGCAGATATCGCCCCTCGCCAGGGCGCTCGCGGCCTCCGCCGCGGGGATCTGCTTCACGAAAGGCCGGACCCTGAACAGGAGATCTGCCGCCCTGGCAAGGTCGGCTTCGTTGCGCGGCCCGGAGTTCAACTTGAGGTCGGAAAGGGCGACGGCAAAGAGCTCCGGGGCGGTGTCGAACACATAGATGCCGCAGTCGGAAAATCGCTTGGCAAGGTCGGGCTTCAGCGCGGCTTCCCACGTTGCCAGCGTCGTTGCAGGATCGGCCCCGCCGAGGCGCTCCCTTGCCTTCTTGACATTGTAGGCAATGCCGGCGGTAAACCACATGTAGTCGACCGCGTATTGATTGCCGGGGTCGGCGGCGGCGAGCCGCGCCATCACCTCGGGCAAAAGGTTCCCGGCATTCGGCAATCTCGACCGATCGAGCTTTTGATAGAGCCCCGCCTTGATCTGCTGCGGCAGGCGCGCGGCGGAGGACACGACGACGTCATAGCCGGTCCTGCCGGCAATCAGCCGGCGATCGATGGCCTGGCTCGCATCATAGGTGTCGTAGACCACCTTGATCCGTGTTTCGGCGGTGAATTCGTCAAGCACGCCCGGATCGATATAGTCGCTCCAGTTGACGACGTTGACGATCTGGTCGGCCGGCGCCTGTTCCTGCGCCGCGGAGCCGTGCGCGATGAGGCCGGCGATCGCCGGGGCAAGAAGAAGAAACATACGCATTCCGATTCCCTGAAAAAGCAATGGCTTGACGGAAGCGCGCCCGAATCGGGCGGCCCTCGAACGCGGCGCTCGGAAGAGGCGGATTGATGAACCGATGCGAACCATGTGACAAGGCGCTATGTCCCGCAATGGTCCCCTCGCTTCTCCCCGCTCGGTCCTGGTGCTCGGCGGCGCGCGCTCGGGCAAAAGCCGCTTTGCCCAGACCTTGGCTGAAGGCAGCGGCCGGGCGCCGACGCTCATTGCCACCGCGACCGCCGGCGACGAGGAGATGCGGGCCCGCATCGAGCGCCACCGCGCCGACCGGGGAAATGCCTGGTCGACGATCGAGGAACCCATCGCTCTGGCGAAAGCGCTTGCGCGCGCGACCGGGCCGCGCCGCGTCGTCGTCGTTGATTGCCTGACGCTCTGGCTCGCCAACATCCTTCACGCCGGCGGTGACGCTGACGCTGCCGCGAACGAGCTCGTCGCCGTCGTGGCGGAACTGAGCGGGCCTGCGATCTTCGTGGCCAATGAGGTCGGCTGGGGAATCGTGCCGGAAAACGCCGTGGCACGGCGATTTCGCGACGCGCAGGGTCGCCTGAACCAGGTGATGGCAGCAGCCTGCGACAATCTTGTGCTGGTCACGGCCGGCGTGCCGCGAGTGCTGAAGCCCACCGCCGACCCCGCCATTCGCCTGTAAGTGTTCGCAAACGGCGCCGATCCGGATCGACCTTGGCCGTGGCGCGGGCTCAGGGTTTCAGGCCGGTTGATTGACATGTCCCCTGCGCGCTGTAATGGGGAGGGCAAGGGGGGCCGCACGTTCAATCCCGCCGTCTCGACCTTGCCGCGCCTGTCGCCCCTGGCCTGGAGTGTCATGTTGGGCCTTTCCGTCAGGATGTCGTCGGTCAAGCGCGCCACGATCATCGTCCATGACCTTGTGGCGACGGCGATTGCGCTGTTCCTGACGCCGTTCCTGCGGTTTTCGCCCCCGGAGCTTGCGCCGCGCTGGGATGTACTCGTCGAGCTCGCTCCCGCGTTCCTGCTTCTCGCCGCCGTAGTCTTCAGGCTGTGCCGCCTCTACGCCTCCAAGTGGCGGTTTGCCTCCCTGCCCGACCTGTTCAACATTTTCAGGGCAGCAAGCGTGCTCGCGCTGGCGCTTCTGACGGTCGACACCGCGCTCGTGGCGCGCGGCCTTTCGCCTATATTCGTCTTCGGTGCGAAAGCCATCTTCATCTACTGGGTGCTCCAGATGTTTCTTCTGGGCGGCCCGCGCCTTGTCTATCGCTACATGCGGTACCTGCGGTCACGCCGCTCAGGCGAGCGGGACGCGGTGCCCTCCGTCCTCGTCTTGGGTCGCAGCACGGAGGCAGACGTCGTGCTGCGGGCCCTCGAAACCGGCCTCAGGCACCGCTTCATCGCCCGGGGCATCCTGTCGCCGCATCGCGGCGATGAGGGTATTTCGATTCGTGGCGTGCGGGTGCTCGGCGGCTACGGCGAGCTTGAGCGCGTCATCGCCGACTTCGCCGAGACCGATCAGGTCATTTCGCGGGTGATCTTCGCGCCCAATCAATTTGCGCGCGATCCCGATTCGGAGAAGGTGGTGGCGACCGCGCGCCGGCTCGGGGTGGCGCTTTTTCGCATGCAAACCGTCGAGGATGACGGCAAGAACGGCGCCGCCGCGCTGACGCCGGTCGACGTCGAAGACATCCTGTTCCGACCGCCCGTCGAGACGGATCACAGCGACCTGCCCGGGTTCCTGCGCGGCAAGCGGGTCCTGGTGACCGGCGGCGGCGGATCGATCGGGGCGGAATTGTGCCTGCGGCTCGCGAATTTCGGCGCCGGCGACCTCGTGATCCTCGATGCTTCGGAGCCGGCCCTTTATGCCATAAGCGAGGAATTTGCCGCGCGCCGGTTGGCAACGAAGATCAAGGTCGTGGTCGCCGACGTCCGTGACCGTCCGCGGCTTTTTCAGCTGTTCGAGACGCTGCGACCCAACCTCGTCTTCCATGCTGCGGCCCTGAAGCACGTGCCGCAGCTCGAACAGGACTGGACGGAAGGCGTCAAGACCAACGTCTTCGGCAGCGTCAACGTCGCCGACGCCGCGGCATCAGTCGGCAGTGCAGTGGTCCTGATCTCGACCGACAAGGCCGTCAATCCCGTCTCGGTGCTCGGCGCCACCAAGCGGCTTTCCGAAATGTACGTCCAGATGCGGGACGCGGAAGCCTCGGCCGGCGGTTCGGGGCCGCGCCTCATCTCGGTGCGCTTCGGCAACGTCCTCGTTTCCTCAGGCTCGGTCGTTCCGAAGTTCAAAGCGCAGATCGCGCGGGGCGGCCCGGTGACCGTCACCCATCCCGACATGGTGCGCTACTTCATGACCGTGCGGGAGGCGACCGACCTCGTTCTTACGGCGTCGGCGCACGCCGTGAGCGACAGCGCGCGAGATCTCGAGCGGGCCTCGGTCTATGTCTTGCGAATGGGGCAGCCGGCCCGCATTCTCGACTTGGCCGAGCGCCTGATCCGGCTCGCCGGCCTGGAGCCGGGACGCGACGTCGAGATCGTCTTTACCGGCCTGCGCAAGGGCGAGCGGATGACCGAGACGGTGTTTGCCGCCGACGAGCCGCTGGTCGATGTGGGAGTGAACGGCGTCATGGCTTCGCAGACGCCACCGGTTGAACGCGGCCGCCTCACCCGCTGGCTTGCCGAGCTTGCCTCGGCGGTCGCTGCGGGGGATCGGATGGCCGCCGACCGGGTGTTCGGGGAGGCCTTCGCCTCGTATCGGGCCAGAGCCGTCGACGGAGAGCTGCACGAACCGGTATCCGCGCCCGACTACGACGGGCACAAGGTGGTCGCCGTACGTTAGCTGCAAAACGCTTCCGGTGATCGGCCGCGGCAACTCCGCCCAACCAGCGCTCACTCCGCAGCGCGAGAGGGAGCGCCTGCGCGCAGTTCGGCAAAGCGGGCGATGCGGTCGCAAGCTTCGGCGAGGCGCGTCTCATCGACGGTTAGGGCAAGGCGGACGAAGCCCTCCGAACATTGCCCGAAAGCGCCCGCATCGAGCACCGAGACGCCCGCCTCCCGCAGCAATGCCCAGGAAAAGTCATAGGCCGAGAGGCCGGTGCCGCGCACATCCACCAGCGTGAACATGCCGGCTTCGGGTTTCAGGCAGGCAAGCCCCGCGACTTGGCCGAGCCGGTCGCAAACAAGGTCCCGGCGCGCTCGATATGTCTCGCGCATCGGGGCGCTGGCAGCTTCGCCGGCCTCGAGCGCGGCACACGCTGCCTCCTGAATGAAGCCCGGCAGGCCATAGAGCATGCACAGCGCCAAATTGTACAAGTGCCCGACGAGAGGCTCGGGGGCGACGATCCAGCCGATGCGCCAGCCGGTCATGGCGTGCGACTTCGACAGGCTGCCGATCGTCACGGTGCGCTCCGCCATGCCGGGAAGCTCGGCGATGCCGACATGCGGGCGATCGAAGGTGAGCGATGCGTAGACCTCATCGACAACGACCCAAAGATCGTGCCGGCGGGCAAGCGCGGCGATTTCCTCAAGCTCCTCGCGCGCAAAGACGACGCCGGTGGGGTTGCTGGGATTGGCAAACCAGATGGCGCGGGTCCGCGGCCCGATCGCCTCGGCAAGCGCGCGCAGATCCGGTCGGAATCCGATCGCGGCAGGTTGCGGCACCGTAATCGGCGTGGCGCCCGAAGCCCTGATCGAGGCCTCGTAAGTCAGGTACATCGGATCGAAGGTGAGGACTTCGTCGCCCGCGTCGAACAGGCACAGCGAGGCGGAGAAAAGGCCGTTCTGGGCACCAGCGAGCACAATCACGTTCTCTGCGTCTACCGCGTGGCCCGTGCGGCGCGCGTGCCCGCGGGCGATTGCAGCACGCAAAGCGGGCCGGCCCAGGATATCGCTGTAGTGCGTATCTCCGCCCCGCAGCGCCGCCACCGCTGCCTCTACGACAGAGGCGGGCGAATCGAAGTCCGGATCGCCGACGCTGAGGAGAATGATGTCCTCGCCGCGGGCCCGGGCTGCGCTTGCGGCAGTGTGGATGTCCCAGGCCGCCGCGCGCCTGCCACCGAGGCCGCCGACCCGGGTCGAGAAGCGCATTGGGCGGGCCATGTGATCAGGTCCTAAGATGTCGTGGCGGCGTGTCAAGCAGCATTGCCCTCAGTTGGATATGATTACCTTGACTGACTCGTTGCAGGGGAGTGACCGGACGCAGCGCCTCAAAACGCCGTGCGCTGGCGGATTGCTGCCGCAAGCGTGCCCTCGTCGAGATAGTCGAGTTCGCCACCGACGGGGACGCCGTGGGCAAGGCGGGTGAGCCTGACCCCGGTATGGGCGAGAAGGTCGGTGATGTAGTGCGCGGTCGTCTGGCCGTCGACGGTGGCGTTGACCGCAAGAATCACCTCCTTGACGCCGCCCGCGACGACGCGGCCGACCAGCGAGGCGAGGTTGAGGTCTTTCGGGCCGATGCCGTCGAGCGGCGACAGCGTCCCGCCGAGCACATGATAGCGGCCCCGCATCGCGGCGGCCCGTTCGAGAGCCCACAAATCGGCAACCGTCTCGACGACGGTGAGCAGTGAGCCGTCGCGCCGTTCGTCCCGGCAGATGGTGCACGGGTTGACGGTATCGATATTGCCGCACGTGCCGCAGACGACGACCCGCTCGCGAGCCGCCTGCATGGCGTCGGCAAGCGGCTCGAACAATTCCTCCCGCCTGCGAATGAGGTGTAGCGCGGCGCGGCGCGCCGAGCGGGGTCCGAGGCCGGGAAGCCGCGCCAACAGCTGGATGAGCCGCTCGATTTCAGGCCCTGCGACGCGTTCAGCCATGCCGAGATCGGACGACACGTCCCGGGCGTTCGGCGTCGGTTTGGAGTGTCCGCGGGATCGAGATCCTTTGATCGTGCATGTTTCTTCCGCGTTCAGAACGGCAGTTTGAGGCCGGGCGGGAGGGGCAGCCCGACAGTCGCCGATTTCATCTTTTCTTCCATGATCCGTGCGGCCTTCTTGCGGGCTTCCTCGTGTGCCGTCACGATGAGGTCTTCGAGAACCTCCTTTTCCTCGCTCCTGAGCAGCGAGCTGTCGATGGAGACGGCGCGCATCGCCCCCTTGCCGGTGAGGCTCACCTTGACGAGGCCGGCGCCCGATTCGCCCTCGACCTCGATGCGATCGAGCTCGGCCTGCATTTCCTGCACGCGCGCCTGCATGGCCTGCGCCTGCTTCATCAGGGCGAGGAAATCCGGCATCTCTGTCTCCTGAAAATCCTCAAAGGTCGTCGCCCGTGACGAAGTCGTCGGCGTAGGTCACATCCGTATCCTGATCGGGGGCATTGGAGGCTTCGGGCGCGGGCGGCGCATTCGAGCGTACTGCGACGATCTCGGCTCCAGGGAAGCGATCAAGAACACTGCGCACGAGGGGATCTGCCTTCACCCCGCCCCAGCGCTCGCGCTCCTTCGCCTGCGCCTGTTCCTTGAGGGTCGGCGCACCCTCGGCCGAGGCGATCGCCACCATCCAGCGTGTGCCGGTCCATTCCTGCAACCGCTGCATCAGCGTTTGCGCGAGGAGCGGCGAAGCGCCGGACGCGAGGGCAAATTCGATGCGCCCGTCTTCAAAGCGCACCAGACGCACGTCGCGTTCGAGCGCCATCTTGAGCACCGGGTCGCGGCGGGCATGGGCGAGCGCCACCACGTCCTCGAAGCAGGCAAGCCGCATTTGCGGCACGCCAGCGTTCCTCTCGGACCGCGTCTGGGGGGCCGCAACCGCAGCCTGCGCGCCCGCATTCTGCACGGTCATGCGCGGCGGCGGGGCTGCCGTCGGGGCCGGCGCGCCGCGCGAAGGGGCGCGCTCCGGGCCGCCGGCTTGCGTCAGCGCCCGCACGGCCTCGTCGGGCGTCGGCAGGTCGGCGGCGTGCGCAAGTCGAACGAGCACCATGTCGGCAGCGGCCAGGGGCCGCGGCGAATCCTTCACCTCCTGCAAGCCCTTGAGCAGGATCTGCCAAGCCCGGGCGAGTACGCGCAGCGGCAGAGCCGCGGAAAAGGCCCTGCCGCGCTCACGCTCCTCCTGGGTGATGGAGGGGTCCTTCGACGTCTCGGGGACGAGCTTCAGGCGCGTCACGAAGTGGACGAATTCGGCAACCTCGGCAAGGATCTGGCCGGGATCGGCACCCTGATCGTACTGGCCCTTCAGGACGGACAGGGCCGTGCCGATGTCCCCCTTCATCACCGCTTCGAAAAGATCGATGATGCGCGCCCGGTCGGCAAGGCCGAGCATGACCTGGACGGTCGCCGCCTCGACGCCACGCGCTCCTGGGCCTTGCGACCCATAGGCGATCGCTTGGTCGAGAAGCGAGAGGGCATCGCGCACCGAGCCCTCGGCCGCCCGCGCGATCAGTGCCAGCGCCGCCTCTTCGACCGCAACCTCTTCCTTCACGCAGATCCCAGCAAGGTGGCGGACCAACACATCGGCATCGACACGGCGCAAGTCGAAGCGCTGGCAGCGCGAACGGACCGTGACGGGGACCTTCTCGATTTCGGTCGTGGCGAACACGAACTTGACGTGCTCGGGCGGCTCTTCCAGCGTCTTCAGGAGGCCGTTGAAGGCGGCCTTTGACAGCATGTGCACTTCGTCGATGATATAGACCTTGGTGCGTGCCGATACCGGCCGATAGCGGGCCCCTTCGATCAATTCGCGCACGTCATCGATGCCGGTATGGGATGCCGCGTCCATCTCGATGACGTCCATGTGCCGCGATTCGATGATCGCCTGGCAGTGGACCCCGAGCTCGGGCATATTGATCGTCGGCCGGTCGGCCTTGCCGGGCACTTCGTAGTTGAAGGCGCGCGCCAGAATGCGTGCGGTCGTGGTCTTGCCGACGCCGCGCACGCCCGTGAGCAGATAGGCCTGATGGATGCGGCTCGTCTCGAAAGCGTTCGACAACGTGCGAACCATCGCCTCCTGGCCGATGAGATCCGCGAAGGTCGACGGACGATATTTTCGCGCCAGCACGCGATAAGGCCCGGCGACATCGGCGCGGGGCCGCGGCGCCGCAAGATCGAGCCCGAGCGACACCTGGTCCGCCTCCGCGGGAGGACCGGCGTCGCGCGACATCTCCTGCGGACGGACGGTAGTCATGCGTATGGGCCGCACACTATCGGTGACATTGTCGTGGAGCGGCGCCTGCCGCGTCGGCGCCGGCCGGGCGGCGCAGGTTGGGAGGTTGGACAGAGACCCGCCCGGTCTCGTTAGGGCTGCTTCCTTCCGGACCTGACCCGGTTGGCGAGTGGTGCGTCCACCGCCAACCTCCCAACCCCCTATATGGACCACCGGCGTGCGGTTTCGCAAGGCAAGCCTGGCACTTTTCGGATCATCCACTGTCGTGTCTCCGGCACGTTCATGCAGACGACAAAAAATTGCCGCATTGGGGACCGACCCGGGGACTGCGAGGGTATGCCATGTCGTTTGATCTAGATCCGCACCTGGCCGGAGACACGCTGCCGCTCGGCGACCTCCTTCTGTCACGCGTCCTCCTCGTCAACGACTCGCGCTTTCCTTGGCTCATGCTCGTGCCGCGCCGGCCCAACATGAGCGAATTCACCGACCTTCCCCCAGGCGAGCGCTCGATTTTGATGGAGGAGATCGCAGCCGTCTCGACCGCACTCAAGGAGACGACGCACTCGGCGAAGCTGAACGTCGGCGCCATCGGCAATGTCGTACCGCAACTGCATGTCCATGTTGTCGCCCGCTTCGAGGGCGATGCCGCCTGGCCCGATCCGGTCTGGGGCCATGGCGACCGCGAGCCCTACCAGGACCAGGCGGCAGAAGCCTTCAAGGCCGAGATTTCGCAGCGGCTGGCGTTCGTGTAAGCCATTTGGGCCTCCCGGCGCGGTTTTTCGCCAAGCCGGCCCTAACTATGCATGATGGCGTGACGATCAGTCCTCGGAAGGGGCCGCTGCGTGTCCACGCCGGGGGGCGCCGCGAGGTTTCGATGCAGCACCAGATCAAGCCCCTTCCCGAACGTTCCTCGCGCGTCGGTTTTGCGACAAATCCGCTCGATCGGCTCTCGGAGAAGCGGGAAGATGCGCCCTTCATCGAGTCGCTGAGACTCGATCGCACGGCCCGCAGTGTGGCAATCGTGAGCGATCGTCCGATCCTGAAGCGGGCCGACGGTGGGCTTGATCCCTATTTCACCATCGACGAAATCGCGCGCCTGGGAGCCGCGCGCGAAACCGCGCTGCTCGGGCGCCTGCCGGGCGGCCCGGTGTTTGCGACCCTCTTGGACGATAGCGCCGTCGAGGTCGTCGAGGCCGACGACGGTTCCTTCCTCGACAGGCGGTCGATCTCGATGCCCGGCCGCGCTGACCTTGCCTTCATCGACATGCGCTCGATTGCCACTCAGGGACTGGTCACGCCTGAGTTCGTCGGCATTCTCGGCCAGGCAAAGAGCCTTCTCTTTTGGCACGCCCGCCACCGCTTCTGCCCGAACTGCGGTGCCCCGACGCGCGTTGCCGCCGCCGGCTGGCGCCGCGAGTGCGACGCCTGCAAGGCGCAGCACTTCCCCCGGACCGACCCGGTGGTCATCATGCTGGCGATCGACGGCGAGCGCTGCCTGCTCGGCCGTCAGCGGCGCTTCATCAAGGGGATGTATTCCTGCCTTGCGGGCTTCCTCGAAGCGGGCGAGACGATCGAGGACGCGGTGCGGCGGGAAATTCACGAAGAGGCCGGCATTGGCGTCGGACGCGTGGGCTACATCGCCTCACAGCCCTGGCCATTTCCGTCCTCGCTGATGCTGGGTTGCCTCGGCGAAGCGATATCGACCGAAATCGTGATCGATACGAGCGAACTCGAAGATGCGCGATGGTTCTCGCGCGAGGAGACACAGCTCCTGCTGACGGGACATCACCCAAACGCCCTGGCCTGCCCGCCCCCGATGGCAATTGCTCATCACATCATCCGCGCCTGGGCCCTCGAAGGCGCGACACCCTGAGCGGCAACGACTATTTTCGTTGGACAGAATGCCCGGCCGGCGAGAAGATCGTCGGGCTCAAGCCGACGAGGGAGGTCGCGATGAGATCGGTCCTTGTGGTTTTGTTGATGTGCGGGGCAGCGAGTGCGTTTGCCGCCGACACGTGCAAAAGCAAGGCGGCGGACAAGAAGCTTGCCGGCGCGGCACTGACAAGCTTCATGAAAAAATGTCAGAGCGACGCGCAGACCGCCTGCGATGCGTCGGCCGCCGACAAGAAGCTCGCCGGGGCAGCGAAGACGAGCTTCACCAAGAAATGCCTCAACGACGCGGTAGGCACATAGATCGCCCCGGCGCTAGCTGGCGGCGACCTCGGACTCAGGGTTCGAAACCAGCGCCTTGCGCGCGACCCCTCGTCGGGCGCTCGAGGTGGCGCGCCGAGCCTGCTCGGCCGTCTTCATCAACATACCGAAATCGGACATCCTCGACGTGGCTTCCGCAGCGCCGACATTGAGCTTGACTGCGATGTTGGTCCCGTTCGTTGGGCACGGGCGTTGCGCCGCCCTGTGCGCCAGCCGTTCGGCAAGGCCGCTCGCCTGAGCGAGATCCGTTTCGGGCAACAAGACTGCGAACTCGCCTCCGCCGATCCGCCCGATGAGATCGGAGCCGCGCTTTTCCTCGCTGCACAAGATCGCCGCGTGAACGATGACCTGATCGCCGGTCTCGTACCCGAAACGCTCGTTGATCGAGCTCAACCCCTCGATGTCGATCATCAGAAGCGACAGGGGTCGTCGATGACGCTTGAAGCGGCTCCACTCGGCGACTGCAAGGGCGAGGAAATGCCGGCGATTGCGAAGCCCAGTCATCTCATCGGTCGCCGCGAGCCGTTCGAGCCGTTCGGCCTGCTCGATGAGGTCGGTCACGTCGGCGTAGGTCAACACCCGCCCGCCTCCCGGCACGGCGGCGCATTGCGAGCGTATGACGCGACCATCCACCATGCGCAGATCCGCGGGCTTGTGGTCGCCCACCCGCACCCGCTCGAGGCGGCTCGCGATGGCGGGATCACGATCGTCGGCTGCGCTGTCCCCGGCGTTCGTTCGCGCCTCGTCGACCAGCTGCGCGAAGGAAGGCCGGGCCTCCGCCCGGTCGGCCGAAACCTTCCATAGTCCCCGCGCCGCCCGGTTCATGAACCGCGTGTTCAGATTCGCGTCGAGGACAAGGACGCCCGCTTCCATCGAATCGAGAGCGGCGCGCATGGCTGCAAGGTCGTCGGACGATCGGGCGATATCGGTCACATACGTGTAGCTCAGCATTCTACCGCCGGCGGGCAGGACGGCGCACTGAAAGCGGATGACCTCGCCGTTCGTCAGACGCAGATCGACCGGGGTCGGAGCGCCAGCCTTAACGACGGCAACGCGCTCTGCCACATAGGCATCGACGTCCTTCGCCGGCACGGCGTAGGCCCGCGCATCGCGACCGTGATACATCAGGGCAACGAAGGCGGGCTTGCCGTCCGCTTTGGCATCGGGCAGCCGCCACATGGTGCGGAACGCCCGATTGATGAACTGCGCGCGAAGCTCGTTATCGAGCAGGACGATACCGAACTCCACCTCGTCGAGCGCCGCGCGCAGCGTCAGAAGCTCGCCGCGGATCAGATCGATGTTGAGTGGAGTTTCCGGATTGCGCCGCCACTCCGAGATCTTCGCCATCGGTCCGCGATTTTTCGGCTCATCCTTCTTTGCCGGGTCTTGCGATACATCGTGGAAGGAAATTCCGACCTTGTCGCGGGACTGCCAGATCAGGTGGCACGGCCGTACCCTCTTCTCGCCGTCAACCCGCAGATCGAAGACGTCCGGAACACCGGCCTGGCTTTGCAGCTGCAGGCAACCGCCTTCATCGGAAAGATTCCGTATGGCGCAATCGATCACCGATTGCCTGTTGTTGAAGATGATCTTGGCACTTCGCAACGCGCGGACGCGCTGAGCCCGCCGGCGTTCCTTCATGTTCGGCGCCTCCGCAGTCGAGACCGATAAAAAGTGGTAAATGATCGCGCTGTTGGATTATCGAAGCCTTAACGGCTCAAGAAGGTGCTCGTTCCCGTCATGACTCTGTTGATCCTCAACCCTCCAGCACCTCCTTCGAATCGACCGTCGAATCCGGCTTGAGCCGATAGACCAAGGGCACGCCCGTGCCGATCTCCATCGACGGGATCGTCTCGGCGTTCAGCCGGTCGAGCACCATGACGAGCGCGCGCAGCGAATTGCCGTGAGCCGAGACGAGCACGCGCTCGCCGGTCAGCACGCGCGGCAGGATGTTTTGGCAGTAATACGGAAGGGCGCGCGCCACGGTGTCCTTGAGGCTCTCGCCGCCAGGCGGCTGCACATCGTAGCTGCGCCGCCAGATGTGCACCTGCTCCTCGCCCCAGCGCTTGCGCGCGTCGTCCTTGTTCAGGCCGACGAGGTCGCCGTAGTCACGCTCGTTGAGCGCCTGGTCACGGAGGGTCGCAAGGCCGCCCTGCTGCAGCTCGTCGAGGATCAGATCCAACGTATGCTGCGCCCTTATCAGGGCCGAAGTGAAGGCGACATCGAACTTGAGGCCGAGACCGGCCAGGCGGCGACCGGCGAGCCGCGCCTCCTCGACGCCTTTCGCAGACAGATCGACATCCTTCCAGCCGGTGAAGAGGTTCTTCAGGTTCCATTCGCTCTGGCCGTGGCGCACGAGCACGAGAAGGCGTTCCATGGCCGCTCCGTCGCAGCGTTCAGATATCGGCGAGGCCGAGCACATCGGCCATCGCGTAATGGCCGGGCTTCCTGCCCCGGCCCCAGAGCGCGGCCTTCACGGCGCCGTGGGCGAAGATAGCGCGATCCTCGGCCCGGTGAACGAGTTCGATTCGCTCCCAATTGCCGGCAAAGATCACGGCGTGCTCTCCCACGACCGTGCCGCCGCGCAAGGCGGCAAAGCCGATGTCGCCGGAACTGCGCCTGCCCGTGTGTCCGTCGCGCGCCCGCACCGAGCTGGAGGCAAGCTCGATGCCGCGACCGGCGGCTGCCGCCTCGCCAAGAAGCAGCGCCGTGCCGGACGGCGCATCGACCTTCATCCGATGATGCATCTCGATGATCTCGATATCGAACTCGGGGCCGAGCGCATGCGCCACGCGCTTGACCAGGGCCGCCATTAGATTGACGCCGAGGCTCATGTTGCCGGATCGCACGATAACGGCGTGGCGGGCGGCGGCATCGATGGCCTGCAGGTCCTGGGCGGAAAGGCCGGTCGTGCCGATGACATGAACGATGCGTGCCTGCGCCGCGAGGCCGGCATGGGCAACGCTCGCCTCGGGCACCGAGAAGTCGATCACGCCATCAGCCTTCACGAACGCGACGAGCGGGTCATCAGTGATCCTGACGCCCAATTCGCCGCATCCTGCGAGAAGTCCTGCGTCCTGTCCGAGAGCGATCGATCCGGCCGCTTCGAGCGCAGCCGAAAGCGTGGCGCCCGGCGTCTCGTTGATCGTCTTGACCAGCATCCGCCCCATGCGGCCGGCAGCACCCACGACGACGAGGCGCATCTCGGCGCCCGGCTGCGGCTCGTCGCTCATTCAGCGCTGCCGTCGAGCAATCGCGGGAGGATCACAGCGCACCCTTTGTGGAAGGAAGGCCGAAAGAGAGCCATGGTCGTGCGAGCCGTCCCGTGGTCAGGTTGCGTCCTGCGGCTGCGGTCCGTCGTATCCCTCGATGATGATCAGATCGATCGCCGCGGCGTTGGTGCGCAACTCCATCGCGGCCGCATATTCGGGCGATCGGTAACAGGCGAGCGCCGTATCGTAGTCAGGGAATTCGATGACGATGTTGCGGGCACGATGCGTGCCTTCCATCGCCTCGAAGCGGCCGGCACGCACGATGAAGCGGGCGCCGAACTTGGCAAAGGATTTGGCATTGGCCGCCACGTAGCCCTTGTAGGCCTCGGGGTCGCTGACGTCGACCCGGGCAATCCAGTACCCTTTCGGCACCTCAGGCGCCCTCGACCACGACGATGTCGCCGATGCTCTTGCCGAGCCGATGTTGGATGGCCCCCTGATATTCCGGCGAATAATAGTAGGTCCTGGCCTGCTCGAAGCTCTCGAATTCGATGATCACGTTGCGCATGCGTCCCTCGCCTTCGAGGATTTCGGCACGGCCGCCCCGCGCCAACGGCTTGCCGCCGTGTTTCCTGATCGCTTCGCTCGCGGCGGCGACGTAGGCCTTGTAGCCTTCGGGTTCGACGACGCTGACACGCGCGATGATATAGCCTTTTGGCATCTCGGGCTTCCTCCCGGGGCAAGTGTGGATGGGTTTGCCCGGCTTGTCTACGCTTGAGCGGCAGCGATCTCTGCAAGGATTGCTTCCGCGGCGGCCTCCGGATCCGGCGCCCGAGTGATGGGGCGTCCGACGACCAGATGATCGGCCCCGGCCCGTATCGTGTCACGAGCGGACATCACGCGCTTCTGGTCGCCTGCTGCCCCACCCGATTGACGAATGCCCGGCACGACGAGGATCATTTGCGGCCCCACCTCGACACGGACGTCCGATACTTCCTCAGGCGAAAGCACGATCCCAGCGATCCCCTCGGCTTTCGCCTGTGCGGCGCGACGGGAGACGAGCGCCTTGGTGCCGAAGGCATAACCGGCAGCAGCAAGGTCCGCATCATCGCATGAGGTCAGAACGGTGACGGCGAGAAGGTAGAGCGATGCGCCCTCGGCCCCACGCCGCGCCGCGGCCATGGTCTGCGGATAGGCATGGATCGTGAGAAAGCGAACGCCAAGGCGGGCGACCTTGGAGGTCGCACGTTCGACGGTGTTGGGTATGTCGTGCAGCTTGAGGTCGAGGAAGACGTGCTTGCCTTTGGCGACCAGTTCCTCGACCAGCGGCAGCCCGCCGGCGCAAGTGAGTTCGAGCCCGACCTTGTAGAAGCTGACGCTGGCGCCCAGCCGGTCGACCAAGGCCTTCGCCTCGGCAATCGAGGCGGCATCAAGCGCGACGATCAGGCGGTCGGAGACGGGGATGGGCCGCATGCCGGTCACGTCGGTGGAGGCGGTTTGGAGAGGGCAAAAAGCGCGGGATGCGACGCGACCGACGTGCACGATGTCGTCAAGCGCCCACCGCGCCACGCGCCCGGGAGCGATTGGCGTCACTCTGGCGGCGGTAGACCCAAACCCTGGCCGGTGGCAGGTTCAGCCAGATCGGGGGCGAAGCCTCTGCCGTGAACGGACTGCTGGTCATTTCGGCGAGCTTCTTCGGGATCGGCGAGACGACCGCGTAGGTGAATTGAATGAAGGGGCCGCCGTCGATCATCAGGTCGAAGGCCGCATCAAGCAGGGCAGCGCGCTTGACTTCAGATTTGACCAGCAGCGGCAAGCTTGAGACGACGGCAACCGCAGGCTCATCGATCATCGGCCGCACCACGTTTGCGAGCGCATGGGCATCGCCATGGATCACCCGCGCCTCGGGAAACCGACGCGCCAGCCTCTTGCAGAACTCAGCGTCGTATTCGATGAGGATCAGTCGGTCAGGGACAATTCCGCGGCGAACGAGGGCTTCGGTGACGGGGCCCGTGCCCGGGCCAAGCTCGATCACGGGGCCGGATCGGGTCGGATCGACATAGGCCGCCATGGCGCGCGCCAGCGCCCGACCGGACGGCGACACCGCTCCCGTCACCAGCGGATTTTCGAGCCAATTGCGGATGAAACGGGCTTCGTCGGAGAGCCGATCCTCCTTGTGTTCCCGCGGTCCCGACCCCGGCCTCGACCGGCGCAAATTTTGCCGATGCACGTCACGTCTCCGTCACACTGACGGGCATGTGATGGGGCGAAGACCCGGCGCCGTCAACCTCCGCAGGTGAGATCCGGCACATTTGCCGGCGCGCGGCTGATTTGGACGCCGGCCTCACAGCGCTGGCCACCGGCCTATCGGCTGGGCTGGCCGCCGAGGCCGTCAATGAAATCCTTCACCTTGGCAAAGAATCCTGACGATTCCGGATGCGTGCGGTTCGACGATTCGGCCTCGAACTCTTCCAGCAGCTCGCGCTGTCGGCGCGTGAGACTTTGGGGCGTCTCGACGATAGCCTGAATATAGAGGTCGCCGAAATCGCGCGTGCGCAGGACCGGCATTCCCTTGCCCTTGAGGCGGAATTGCTTGCCTGACTGAGTGCCTTCCGGCACCCTTACCTTGGCTTCGCCGCCATCGACGGTGGGTACATTGAATTCGCCGCCGAGCGCCGCCTGGACGATGGAGATCGGTACGCGGCAGAAGAGATCGGCTCCATCGCGCTGGAAAAACAGGTGTGGCTTGATCGAAAGAAAGATGTAGAGATCGCCCGCCGGCCCCCCGCGCAATCCCGCCTCGCCCTCCCCGGCCAGCCGAATGCGCGTTCCATCCTCGACGCCGGCCGGTATGCTTACCGAGAGCGTGCGGTCACGCGTCTTGCGACCTGAACCGGAACACGATCCGCAGGGGTTGTCGATGACCGTGCCGCGACCGGCGCACGCGGGACACGTGCGCTCGATGGCAAAGAAGCCCTGCTGCGCCCGCACCCGTCCGTGACCGCCGCAGGTTGGGCAGGCGCGCGGCCTCGAGCCCGCCTTGGCACCCGTTCCGGAGCAGGCCTCGCAGGTGACCGAAGTCGGCACCTTGATCGTCGCTGTCTTGCCCTTGAAGGCTTCTTCGAGGGTGATTTCGAGACTATGACGCAGGTCCGAGCCGCGCTCGCGCCCGTTGGCGCGGCCACGGCTGCGGCCCATCATGTCGCCAAACAGATCCTCGAAGATGTCGGCCATCGACGAGGTGAAATCGCCGCCGCCGAAGCCGCCGCCGGCGGCGTGCTCGAAGGCAGCGTGACCATAGCGGTCGTAGGCGGCGCGTTTGGTCGGATCCGACAGCGCCTGATAGGCTTCATTCAACTCCTTGAATTTGGCCTCGGCCGCTCTGTCGCCTGGATTGCTGTCCGGGTGACACTGCTTGGCAAGTTTCCGGAATGCCGATTTGAGATCGGCATCGCTTGCGCTCTTGGAGCATCCCAGGATTTCGTAGAAATCGCGTTTGGCCATGTCACCGATGGTCCGCTCTTCTCAAACCCAAGACTCTCGGGGTCGTGGCCGGGCGCTGCTCAGGCGCGACCGAAGCGCCGCCCCCGCTCCCGGTCCTCGCCAACGTCAGGAAGGCGCAAATCCGTCGTGGAAATCATCAGGCCCCCGCACAAACCCGAGCCCCGCGCCTTCCGGCACGGGTCCCGGTTCCCACCAACATAGGCGGCCTCAAGCGGGCGCGCGAGGGGCTCAGGCGCGTTTTTTCTTGTCGTCCACTTCGTGGAAGTCGGCATCGATGACGTCATCGTTCTTGGCCCCGGCGTCACCTGGAGGCGGTTCGCCGGCCCCGCCCGTGCCGCCGGCCCCGCCCGTGCCGCCGGCATCCCCTTGCGCCTTGTACATTGCCTCGCCGAGCTTCATCGAGGCCTGGACGAGGTCGTTGGTCTTTGCCTTGATCGCTTCGACGTCCTCCCCCTCCAAGACAGTCTTGAGCGCGGCGACGGCCGTCTCGATGGCGCTCTTGTCGGCTGCCGACACCTTGTCGCCGAATTCCTTGACCGACCGTTCGGTGGCATGGATCGTGGCTTCGCCCTGGTTCTTGGCATCGACAAGCGCGCGGCGCTTCTTGTCCTCGGCCGCATGCATCTCCGCGTCCTTGACCATGCGGTCGATGTCGGCCTCCGACAGGCCGCCCGAAGCCTGGATGCGGATCTGCTGCTCCTTGTTGGTGGCCTTGTCCTTCGCCGT